>CALCUD010000050.1 GCA_937906775.1 uncultured Clostridia bacterium | reverse complement strand
CTTTCGTTGACCGCATGGGATTATAGCTCAGCTGGTTAGAGCACCACGTTGACATCGTGGGGGTCATAGGTTCGAGTCCTACTAATCCCACAGAAGAGGAACTCAGCAGAGTTCCTCTTTTCTTGTGCCTTTCTGACGAAGCTATGAGCCCCACGATCGTTGAGGGAACCCGGCCTCTGACCGCCAGTGGCGGAAATATCAAAGGCCGGGTTTTCAAGCGAAACAAGCTGACAGAGCATGAAGCCCTGTCAGCGCCGATTGAGTTTGCGGACATAGGTTCGAGTCCTGTTAATCCAACAGACACAGAACTGTTGATTTCCAACGGTTCTGTTTTTGTGCCCTAGTGAAAACATGATCCATTGTTCTGAAAAAAGGTGGCCTTCACACTTGAAATCACAGTTCATGCCTTGAAAGCATTGATTTTGCTTGCACTGAAGGCAATCACAAATCACGCCTAAAATCACAAAACATACTTTTGGCTGATTTCATTGAGGATATTTTTGTTCTTCATGATACCAGAGTACCGATTCAAAGCATAAACTGTTTCTACCATTCGGGTACACTGGACGATCTTCTTGATATTACCGGGCTAAAGATACTCTTCAGATTCTGCCCTGCGTTCCTTCCGGACTTGCTTTGGCGGGACTTCAATGCGGACAATAGTCACTTTTTTTAAGAAAGTGGTTTTGCAGCATTCTCGCTTCACTATCACTCAGGTATCCCTCATTGACACCGTCGACGAGGTCGCCATACAGATCATTCCGGAATAGTGTCGGATGGATGTCGGTTAATATTGAAACAGACAGGTAAAAATGCGACAATTACAGGTATAACCAGAGAACAATACAGAACATCAAACGGATTCAAAAAACGAATGAAAGGCAAGCAATCAAAATGAGGACAAAGAGCACAGGGAAGTGGATGGTATTACTCAGCGCGGGCGCGGCGGTCCTGATGTCACGGCGGATCAGAAAGGTTCACGGATAATCAATCATATTTGTTTGCCGGCGGGAGGATTTCTCCCGCCGGTTTTTTCTGCGGCGGCCCGCTGCCATGCCGGACGCGGGGACCTGTTTCGCAACAGAATCGCAATGCTGGTTGCGGAAAAATTCATAAATATGTAATGACCTTTCACAACACGGACCTTGATACGGGAAAGCAATCCTGTTAAAATTTACTGTGAGTATTCAGCTGTTGATTTCAGGTCCATGGGGGATCGTTGCCGTCCTGTTTTCAAGACGGTTATGGGTATTTACCGTATAGGCCGGAAGCGGTCGCGGATCCGGAAGGTTTGCTTCCGGACCGCTCGCGGCGTTGAAAGGAAAATGGATGATGAAAAAAGTGATTCTTTGTATGCTTCTGGCGGCTGTGACCGTCGCCCTGCTTTTGCCGATTACGGCATCCGCGGAATTCCATGAAGGAGTTCAGCTTTGGGCCGGCGGCCCGTATTTTGCGACGGTCAACCTCGGCGCGGAAAAACCGGAAGACTACGGAGATTACTATGCCTGGGGCGAAATATCTCCCTATTATTCGAGCCTTTCCCCTCTGACCTGGAAAACCGGAAAGAGCAACGGGTATTCATGGGAATCCTATTGCGGTTCCGCCTCTTTTACGGAATGGTCGAGTATTCCGTATGACCCGACATTCAGGGTCCTGATGTCTTCATTTGACGCTGCCATGGCGACGTGGGGCAGCGACTGGCGTACGCCCACGAAAGAGGAACTCGGAAAACTGCTCAATCCGTCCTGCTGCTCGCTCACCGAGACAAACAATTACAACAACACGGGCGTTGGAGGACTGATCGTCACAGGGGCCACTCAGGGATACACGGATAAGCACATCTTCCTGCCTTTCGGCGGTTTTTTCGACGGAACTTCCGTTATGTACAGCGGGGGTATCGGGATCTACTGGACCGCTTCATTGCACAATGATACAAAATATGCGACCTGCCTGACTTTCGGTATGGTTCCCAATCCCCTTTTCGGGACTTCCTACCGCTACTACGGCAGGACGGTACGCCCCGTCAGTGATGTTCCACAGGAACCCCACGTCCATGGCACGGGTGCCGATACGATGACCTTTATGCCCTGGGACGGAGGCGCCGGACAGAATACCATGCCGGCCGAGACGGGAAATTATGCCTTGATGAATGATATTACCCTTTCCTCCACCTGGGAGGTTCCGGCAGGAGCGGTCAGACTCTGCCTGAACGGGCACACGGTCAAAATGAACGGAACCGGCCGCGTCATCACGGTCGGCTCCGGCGCGACGCTGAACCTGTACGACTGCCATACCGCGCCAGGTTCCGTCACCGGCGGCAAAGACGGCGGTGTGTATATCGGCGACGGCGGCACGTTCAATATGCATAACGGGCTGATCACCGGCAACGAGACAAATGGTTCCGGCGGCGGCGTGTTTATTGAAAAGAACGGTAAGTTCAACATGGTAGACGGTGAGGTCTCCGGTAACATTTCGCATAAATACGGCGGCGGTGTGTGTATCAACCCCGGCGGCCTCTTCAATCTGGCCGGAGGCGCGATCACCGACAACCGGGGGCTGGTTGCCGGCGGTGTGGCCGACAGCGGAACCTTCACAATGTCCGGCGGCTCGGTCAGCTACAACACGGCCGGAAATAATATGGGCGGCATACAGATCGGCGGCGGAACCTTTACGATGACCGGAGGCACGGTTACCGGCAATGTCGCTGAGCAGTACTATGGCGGTGTGTATGTGGGCGGTACCTTCTGCTTCGGCGGCTCGGCGAAGATTACGGACAATACAGCCTCCGGACAAGTGAGCAATGTCTATCTGAACAACCGCAGGGTCATCTCCGTTGTCACAGGGGCGCTGGCCCCGGCGGGGGCTTCCGCCGGAGTAACCGCAGATACCGTGCCTCCCGTTTCCATCACCGGAGAGAACGACGCGGATTACAGCAGCTGCTTCACAAGTGACAATGCGGATTACACGGTTGTGAATGAAAACAACATTGTCAGGCTGATGCAGGCGTTCCCGGTCATCAACGCCACACCGGAAGCGGACCGGGACAAAAACAACGGCTTCCTTGCCATGGATAAGAACAAAGCAGCCGCGGGCGAAACCGTTACGGTGACGGTCACTCCGGTCGAAAACGGGAAGCTCAGATCGCTGGAAGCGGTTTACAACGACGGAGAAGAAAAGAACTGTGCACTGACGCAGGACGCGACGGACACGTCGAAGTATACCTTCTCCATGCCGGCCTTCGAGGTCACCGTCTCGGCGGAGTTTGAGGCGCCCCCTCATGTCCATCAGCTTGTGAAGATTTCCGGTCAGCCGGCAACTGAAACAGCCCCCGGTTTCAAGGATTACTGGGAGTGCAGAGACAGCGCAGATGCCTGCGGCGCGCTGTTCGAGGATGAGAACGGAACCGCCCTGATTGCGGATCTCGCGGTTTGGAAGGCAGAAGGCGGCAACGGGTATCTTCCCCCGCTGACGCCCTCTCATGTCCATCATCCCGTGAAGGTCTCCGGTCAGCCGGCAACTGAAACAGCTCCCGGCTTCAAGGATTACTGGGAGTGCAGGGACAGCGCCGATGCCTGCGGCGCGCTGTTCGAGGATGAGAACGCAACCGTTCCGATCGCGGATCTCGCGGCTTGGAAGGCGGAAGGCGGCAACGGCTATCTTCCCCCGCTGCAGAAACCGGCCGGATACAAAATCATCAAAGGCGCGGAACAGGTCATCTGGTCCGACGCGCAATCGGCTACCTTCACCTCCGACGCGGACTTCAGCAAGTTTGTCCGGGTGGAGGTGGACGGCTGGACGGTCGAAAGGAAGTACTACGACGCGAAATCCGGCTCCACGGTGATTACATTCAACCGGGAAGCCATTCAGAAATTTGTGAAAAAGTTCGGCACCGGCAAGCATAAGCTGACGATCGTTTCCACGGACGGCAGCGCGACCACGACCTTCACGCTGAAGAAAAAGCCCCCGGTTCCCCCGAAGACCGGAGACAGCACCGATCCCGCGCTTCTGATCATGCTTCTGCTCCTCAGCGCGGGCGCGATCATCGGGATGTCTGTCCGGATGAGAAAGAATCAGGGATAAGGATTGAAATCAGGGCCACAGAAACAAAACAAATCCGCAGGGCATTCCGTTCTGCGGATTTTTCAACCTGACACTTACTGATAGAAATGTGTTTATAAAAAAAGCCGCCTGTGACAGGCGGCGGGATAAAGAAGTTCATATCCTCTCTCTCTGTTAAAACTCTATATTCTTTACACGGCAATGATATGCTACACGAGAGGAAAGATCATAGTGATATTCTCCTTTCAGGTGTTCTGCTCTGTTATACGATATCAGATATGCAAATGGCTTCTGTTCCTGTCTGTTTTTTTTCAGCTTTCTTCCGCACCTATTATTCATTATTTCTGATATTGTGTCAAGGAGATTGTTACGCGAACAAATGAAAAGGGATGACGCAGGGCCGGTTCTCCTGTCTTGATATCTGCGCTTGTTTTTGCTATGATGAAATTGTTATCAAAGCAAATAAGGTGAACAATTATATGCCGGGAGCAGCCAGAGAAAATAATTCTCCGGATGAGAAACAAAAACTGATCATTATTGTTGTAATGACTGATTCGTTGCGAGGTTTCTATGATTTCGTCCATTCTTTCATTAAGTCTCAGTGAGTTGTACACCGGGCTTCAAACGCGGAAAATTTCGTGCGAGGATCTGTGCCGGTTCTATCTTGAAAGAATTGTAAAATACGGCATGCGCGACGCGCTGAACTGCGTCATGGCAGTGAATCCGGAAGCGCTTGATGAAGCGCGTGAGCTGGACCGTCGCGCTCCGGAGGGGCTCCCTCTTTACGGTCTTTGTGTTTTGCTGAAGGATAATATCGATGTAAAAGGAATGCCTACGACTGCCGGAAGCGTAGCGCTGAAGGATAACATTGCCGATACGGATGCCCCGTTCGTGCGTACTTTACGCAGGAAAGGCGCGGTTATTCTCGGCAAAACCAATATGACAGAGTTTGCCAATTTCCTGACCGATGGGATGCCCGGCGGATTCAGTTCACTGGGTGGTCAGGTGGTGAACGCGTATGATAAAAACTATACGCCCAGTGGATCCAGCAGTGGATCGGCGGTAGCCATGAGCGCACGGTTGTGCTCATTTGCAGTCGGTACGGACACTTCCTTCTCCGTGGTAGCTTGTGCTACAGATAACGGTGTAGTTGGCTTCAAGCCCGCTGTCGGTACGATTCCCACGGCAGGCGTGATACCGATCACATCTGCTCTTGATGAGTTTGGATTCTTTACCCGTGACATGGCAGACATGCTGTTTGTAGCTGAACGTCTGGCAATTACACCCGTTTCGGAGCCTGTCGTTTCACAAGGTCTTTCAGTTCCTTCGGAAACGGACATAACGCGGAGCGCCTCTCTCCGGAAATCCCTTGCCGTATGGATGTTCAACCGTGAGTATGTATCCGAAGCGCAGTTGGCGCGCTACGAGATGCTTTTTGACCGCATGAAAGCTGGCGGCTGGTCATTCACCACGCAACCGGGCAGGAATACATTCAAACTGCAGGAAATTGGTTTGAGACGTTTTTCCATGGAACTTCGGGAATATTTGAAGAACCACAAGGGCAGTGCAACGGGAAAAATAACACCGGAAGCAATCCTGGAGACATACCGGAAAGATCCGGAAAAACTGGCTCCTTATGGCACCAGATTTCTGGAGAGATCTTTGGAATATGAATACGACTCTGAGAACACTCATGCAATCGAAGATATTCAGTCAGAGATGAATCAGGAGCACAAACGGCTTACTGAAGAACTTGCCGGCTTTGATTGCTGTGTTATGACCGGCCCGACCTGCATCATGCATTTCGCGGGACTACCATCGCTGTCCTTTCCCTTCACGGTGGCGGCGGAAAACGGGCTCCCGCGCAGTGTGATTCTTTTCGGTACGGACATGCGGAAACTTTTGGCCGCCGGAAAAGAAATCGAGCGGTATGGGGACCCGATCCCTCTGCCAAAACTGACAGACGCATTTACCCGGTAATCAAAGCACATAGAGACGGTTCTCAATGGCATTGAGTTTCCAAACTTGACGCAGATGTCTGAAACATAGAAAAATCAAGTGTTCCAGCACATGAAAGATTAATAAACATGTAACAAATGATCCCAATATAAATCGCGATTTATAACCGCGAAACCCGGAAGACACGGACAGTCTCCGGAATTCCGCGTCAGTCCTGATATCCGGAGAAACCGTCTCCGATCGCCTCATGGGCGTCAACAACGATCATGAAGGCGTTTTCGTCTTCTTCACGGACCACATTCTTGACCGCGGTGACTTCCATACGGCTGACCACGCAGAGCAGGGTCGGCCTTTCCGTTCCGGTATAGCCGCCGCTGGAGCTCAGTCTGGTCACGCCCCGCTCCAGCTCCGTCAGAATACGGTTCATGATAACGTCGTTCCGGTCAGAGATGATGAAGCACGCCTTGTTGCCTGTGAAACCGATCATGACCGCGTCGATCACTTTGGAGGATATAAAGATACAGATGATGGCGTATAACGCCTGGGTAATCCCGATGACCACAGCCGCGACAATGACCACCGCGCAGTCCAGGGCCATCAGGAACATGCCTGTGGAAACGGCGGGAACGGATCGGTGGATCATCCGGGCCAGCATATCCGTTCCGCCGGTCGTTGCTTCGCCGCGCAGGATCAGCCCCAGACCGATCCCCAACAGGACGCCGCCGAAGACCGCGCTGAGCAGAGGATCCTCCGTAAGCGGTCTCAGGGGCAGCAGGTCGATCAGCAGGGAAAAGAGAACCGTGGCGATCAGGGTGCGCAGGACAAAGCGCTTTCCCATGAATTTCCAGCCGAAGACAAAAAGAGGAACATTCAGGATCAGTGTCACGGTGCCGACCGGCCAGTGAAAAAGATAGTTGATGACCATGGCGATTCCCGTGAGTCCGCCGGGGGCGATATTTCCGGGCGTCAGAAACAAGGGGTAGGCAGCGCCTCCCAGGATACATCCGATGACAATCTGAAGATACGCGGCGACGGTTTCATTTTTTTTGTTCCGGGTGTGATGGATCATTCTCTTTTGCAATGGATCAACTCCTGTCACAGGGATTATACACGATACAGGCACGCGGAGGCAAGCGCGGAGGTCCCCGGTGACACGAAAAAAAGGATCGGCAATTTTCATTGCCGATCCGGGGAATACAGATCTGTTGATCAACCGTCTCTGTCAGTATCCTGGAGTGAAATTGGAATTCATTTCAATGAATCCGTTCGCCAGCTGTCCGTCCACATAACATTCGATATACCACCACTGCAGACCGTCCTTGGAGTAGTAATCGTATTTGCTCAAAATATGGAACTGTTCACCGGGATCCAGCCACGCGAAGTTGTTGGCATGTCTCATCGGGTCATCCGTTACATAAATGGTGCTTCCCGCCCGGGCCGGAATGTAGCCGAAATGCGGATACATACCGGATGAGAACCCCCGTACATATTCAGGCGGGATATAGCCGACGCGGACGCTGCCGTTGTTCGTTTCATACCGGACCAGAAGCCATCCGGACACAAATCCGGCTTCATCCATTTTTGTATAGGTGCTGCACGCGGCCTGTCCGTTCGCGCAGCGGAAGGAACTGTATGACGGCGCGGTATAAACCGGGCAGGTTCCGTAATTGCCGATTCCGTTTTTGTGGATCGAAAACTTGAACGGCGGCAGGGAGTACAGCTGAGAATACAGATCACTGCTGTAGGAAGATCTGCCGCTCCCCATGGAAGTCCCGGCGCTGGCCGGAAGGTACAGCCCCAGACACATCACGAGTACAGTTACCAGCACGAACATTTTTTTGACCGGATTCCTTTTCATAGCACGCGTCCTCCTGTTTATTTTTGATTGAACATCCTATGGGATGATTGTACTATCCGCGGATCGTTTTTGCAAGAACGATTGTGGGCGTCGCCGCGGGTTTCACGGTGACGGTTCTCATGCAACGCGGGCAAATCAACGGCTGGAGTGGAATCATACGGCAATCGGGGCGGACGGTTCCCGCTGACAACCCCGGCAGAAGCGGGAGTGCCTTTTATGTGTTTTTTACAATCCGCTTTGACACAGGATCATCAGATGTGCTTCATTGAATTTTCCTCATCCGGCTGAGCCCCGATATACGGACTTTATGGATCAGTATGATCAGAAACCAATCAGGCTGTACAGTATGTACCATTGTGACCGTGAACATGGTAAATATACAGGTTCATATTGTCATTTCTGAACAAATCATGTAAGATGTTCATATCATGGAACTACATTTCAGATATCCGGGTGTGTTTGAGAAAAATACAGTTTTCGGGGTTCAATTGTCATTTTTGCCGAGTCGTTGAAATAGAATGAAACGGCGTAAAAGATGTATCGAATGTCATTCCGGAAAACAAATGATGAAACGGCTCCCGCAGGAGCCAATCGGAGGAAAAACGGATGAAAAGATGGATTTCAGGGTTAATCGCGCTCATGTTATGTTTCATGATCAGCGCTCCCGCGCTGGCGGAGAGAGATTTGCGCGTGAAACAGATCATGTGTGCAAGGCATGATGTCATGTTTGTCCTGACGGAAGACGGTACTTTGTTTGTATGGGGAGCTCCTTATTCTTCCACTGGTGAGCATACCGGCGGATCAGCCACCCCGATCGTGATGGCCCGAAATGTCAGTGAACTTCTCGGTACCGATTCATATATGATTTACTACACAGACGAAAACGGCGATTTCATGGCATGGCAATATGTCAATGAAGCAGATTATGCGAGGACAGGAAATTATTATGAGTATCACTATGGCACGCTCGCTGAGGATCATTATTTGCCTCCTTTCAAAATTGCATCGGGAATCAGGAAACTGATCTCCCTTGATAATATTTATCCTGACGGATATTTTATCGACGCGGATAACCGTTTATGTTCTTTTACCCTGGTCGAGATCATCCGAACCGTTCCGATCGGTGCAAAGACGGAGTATGTGATGGATGTGGAAGAAGGTACCGAACTGATTCCCATGGGAACTTACTGGTACTTATGGAAACCGGACGGTTCTTTATGGGTGGTGGGCGAAGATAAAAACAACTGTATGGGTACAGGCAAGAAAAAAGTAAAAGAACCCACGCTGGTGACGGAGAACGTCCAATGGCTTTTTTCCATGAATAACCAAATGTATGTCGGAAAAGACGATCATTCATTATGGGCCTGGGGACTGAATAAATCCTACGCCTATCTGGGCAACTGCAAAGGAGCGGCCGTTAAGAAACCGACACAGATTCTTGATAATGCAATGCAGATCCAAAACTATCAGATGGGCTTGTTCCACGATCAGTCCAGTGAAATGTATGTGACCGATTCGGACGGTTCTATATGGAACTGGCAGAACGGTTCGCTCCTGCTGGGATTTAAGAGAAAGAAACCGGCTTCAGCGATCACAAAGGTCATGCAGGGAGTCGGCGCGATCAAAATCTTTGATTATCGTTTTTTCGTTACGGAAGATCACAAGCTTTACACTTATGACCGGACAAAAACATCGGCAAAGAATCCGGTTGTAGAGCCTGTTTTCTGTCTGGAAAATGTGGACTACGTCACGGATCCGTTCAGCAATCCTTTCAAAATGAATGAAGGCGATCTGTACGTAGGGATGCTGGATGGGACATTATATCTGGCAAAAAACGGAGATTTTACCGATCTGTACCCGTGCTCTTATACTGCCGGGGATCTGCAGAAAATTACCCGGCCTCCCTTTTCAAATACTGCACTTTTTTCGGATGAAGAAGGACGCCTGTACGGACTGGAAGCCGGAACGGGGGTATTCGCGAATAAGTATGATGATCTGATGGTTTACGAGATCCCTCTGAAGACGTATATGAACAGTTATATCAATACCGGAAAATACAGTCCTGTTTCTGCAGATGACTAACATTTTATTTGATTGCTCCGGCAGGAGAAGGACGGACATCCGTTGCTGAACACACCGGCAGGCGGAGAGAACGCGGACAGGGAGGAGACACTTGACGATGCGGCTGTTACGTAGAATTGTTTCCATTCTGATTGTGATTTGCCTGGTCATAACAATTTCCGGGGTCTGTGCCGAAAGTGCCGGGTCCGGAAATACAGATGAAGCGAAGGGGATCTCTTCTGCTCAGAATAAGGGAGTTACCGCGGGTGATACCCTGTTGTTCGGCACCTATCCGCAGACCCGCGGGGGGAATGACTGTACGCCGATCGAATGGATTGTTCTCGCGCGAGAGGACGACAGAGCTCTGTTGATCAGTCATTATGCACTGGACTGCCGGAAATATAACAGCGAACCGGCCGATGTGACATGGGAGTCCTGCTCGCTGCGTACATGGCTGAACAGTTCGTTTATCCCCAGGGCTTTCACTGACGCGGAGCAGATGTGTATTCTGAACACAGCCCCGGATGGGAAGCCTCTTCAGGATCAGGTATTTTTGCTCAGCAGCGCCGAGGTTCAGGAATACTTTTCCAAAGATAAGGACCGTATGTGCGCTCCGACCGAATATGCGGAAAAGCAGGGAGCCTGTATCAGTTATTACACCACCGGGGGCAGAGCCACCGGGTGGTGGTGGCTTTCGGATCCGGCAGCGGATCGGAACGCCCGGGTCGTCCGTACAGACGGATCGGTGGGGCATTATCTGGTCCATAGCGGCTATGGTTCAGTGCGTCCTGTGTGCTGGGTCGGGCTGAACCTGCTGGACGCGCTGTCCGGGGAGGGAGAGGAAGAGTCCGGGACAGGAGAGGAAAAACCCGGGATGGAAGTCCCGGCAGACGGTATCGACGCTTCTCCGGACAGTTCAGCTTATGAGATCTCCCGGATCTATAGCGCGGACAGCTTTACGCCGGGGAACCGGATCACATTCGGAACCTATCCGCAGACGAAGGAAGGGACGGACAAAACCCCGATCGAATGGCTGGTACTCGACCGTGTTGGCGATTCCGTCATGCTGATCAGTCAATACAAACTGGATATGCAGCCATACAACACCGCGGACGAAAACGCGTCCTGGGAAACCTGCTCGCTGAGAGCCTGGTTGAATGATTCCTTTCTGAATACGGCTTTCACAGCGGATGAACAGGCGGCTCTGCTGGAATCAGCCGCTGATGAGAAAACAAAGGATCGGGTGACCCTGCTGACGCCTCAGGACGCAAAGTCATACTTCGATAGCAAAGAGACGCGTCAGGCAGCTATGACCAAATATACAGCGATGCTGCTGGACCGGACCGGAAAAACCGGAGGAGACATTTCGGATATCGAGGATAGCATGGGTTGGCCGTACTGGCTCAGGAATACGGGTTATAAATCCAATGAAACCGTAGAAGTGAGCTGGGGCTGCGAAGTGGAATCCTTGCGCGATCATGCTTCCTACAGCATGAATCTGATCCGGCCGGTCATCTATATCAACACAGATGCCGATTTATTCCGCCCGGAAGGCGGATCGCGGAGACCGGAATCCCCCGAACCGGAAAAAGAGTACAAGGTTAACGCGGCGGATTATGTCATCGGAAATACCGTCACTTTCGGTTCCTGGCCGCAAACGGAAAGCGGGAAGGACCGGACACCCATCGAATGGCAGGTGATCGGACGCGGGGAAAACCGGGCGCTTCTGCTCAGCCGTTATGCATTGGATCTGCTGCCTTTCCTTACGGATGGCGGCACGACGACGTGGGAGAAAAGCACCCTGCGCGCCTGGTTGAATGAGGAATTCCTGAATACCGCGTTTTCAAGAGCCGAGCAGGCGCAATTGCTGGTAACGGCACTGGACAACACGGAAGACGCCGAGAGGGGAAAGACGGTTAACAGCGGGAAAAATACGCTGGACAGAGTCTTCCTGCTGAGTTATTCGGACCTGAAGAATTATTTGCACAGCGAAGACGCGCGCCTTTGCAGCCCGACAGCTTATGCGGCAAAGAAAATGAACGACCGATTTCCCAAATCATCCCATGAAACGGTGGATTCCATCGTTGGCTGGTGGCTGCGTTCTGTACGGTACAGCCAAACGCAGGCAGATGTTGTCCGTGACGACGGTTCTGTGATCAGTCTGCTTTCATCTATGAATT
>CALCUD010000049.1 GCA_937906775.1 uncultured Clostridia bacterium | reverse complement strand
TCATCGGCACCGTAGCAGTTGACAGCGGCGCGGGGGCCGTTGGAATAAGCGATCTTGTTCACAACGGTCAGAGCGTGATCTTCCTTCACGTCGGCAGACAGGTAATCATACTTGGTCTGCACATAGGTGAAGCCGTTGATACGGGAGATGATCATGGCAGCGTCCTTGCCCAGGCCGTTCAGGATCACGCGCAGGGGCTTGGTGCGGACTTTGTTGGCGTTCAGAGCGATCTTGATCGCGCCTTCGGCGGCGGCGAAGGATTCGTGGCCGGCCAGGAAGGCGAAGCACTCCGTCTCCTCATCCAGCAGCATGGCGCCCAGATTGCCGTGGCCGATACCGACCTGACGCTGATCCGCAACGGAACCGGGAATGCAGAAAGCCTGCAGGCCCACGCCGATCCACTTGGCGGCTTCGACAGCGCTCGTTACGCCTTCCTTCATGGCGATGGCGGCGCCCAGCTCGTACGCCCACTTGACGTTTTCGAAGCAGATGGGCTGGGTGCTTTCAACGATCGTGTACGCGTCAACGCCCTTGCTGTTGGTGTAGGCTTTGACTTCTTCAAAGTTTTTGAATCCGTATTTGTCCAGGACCGGCTGCAGCTGCGGCATACGGCCTTCGTAGTTTTCAAACAGAGCCATTTATTCGCACCTCCCCTTATTCTTTCCGCGGGTCAATCCACTTGACCGCGCCGTCTTCGGCCTTGAAGCGGCCGTAGGTGCCGAGATTCTTCTCGTACGCTTCGTTGGGGGACATGCCCTTCTTGATCGCGTCCATCATCTTGCCGAGGCTCAGGAACTGATATCCGCAGACCTGATCGTCTTTATCCAGAGCCATCTTGACCACGTAACCTTCGGTCATTTCCAGGTAGCGGGTGCCCTTCGCGCGGGTGCCGTACATGGTGCCGACCATGGAACGCAGGCCCTTGCCCAGGTCTTCGAGACCGGCGCCGACGCGGAGTCCGTCATCGGAGAAAGCGGACTGGGTGCGGCCGTAGACGATCTGCAGGAACAGCTCGCGCATGGCGGTGTTGATCGCGTCGCAGACCAGGTCGGTGTTCAGAGCTTCCAGGATGGTTTTTCCGGGAAGGATTTCACTGGCCATAGCGGCGGAATGGGTCATACCGGAGCAACCGATGGTCTCCACCAGAGCTTCCTCGATGACGCCGTTCTTTACATTCAGGCTCAGCTTGCAGGTTCCCTGCTGAGGAGCGCACCAGCCAATACCGTGAGTGTAGCCGGAGATGTCTTTGATTTCCTTGGCCTGGATCCATTTTCCCTCTTCGGGGATGGGCGCGGGACCGTGATGCGGGCCCTTCGCAACACAGACCATTTCTTCAACTTCTTTGGTGTATTGCATTGAATCGGTTCCTCCTGTTTCAGGTTAATAATAACGAGACCGATATAGTATATCACAGAACCGGAATCCGGAACAAGGGGAAAACCGCCGGTTTTGTTATTTTTCTGACAAGCGCGGAGGGGAAAGAAAAACGCCGCCCGAAAGCGACGTCAGAAGGAACGGATGAGGAACGGCGGATCAGACCGTACTCGGCGGAGCCGCCTGATTCCGGCTGACAGAGAGCCCGTGCTCCGTCTTGGCCCAATGGCCCTGATCGCGGCAGCGGAGCAGGCCAAAAATCTGATTGCAGAAGCAGGCCAGCATGTTCGTGAAGAATCCGGCGATCATGATCGGAAGGCGTTTCACCGTAAAACGGATGTGGTTATCCCTCCAGTCGGCCATGAAGAACAGGAACATATAGCTGTACATCACCATCGCGGCGCCCCACAGCACGGAAGTCACCGTGACGTCGGCAAAGGGAACTGCCCGGTTGATGATCAGCAGAGCGGCGTTCAGGAGCGCCTGCAGGATCAGGCAGGGATAGGCCGTGATATTGCACATATGCGTCAGGATACTGATAAACTCCAGAAAGCGGAGTTCCCCGGTCAGGAAGGAACGCCAGAGCCTGCCCATATTGTGGGAAATGACATACCAGTAGCCCTGGCCCCAGCGGATCTTCTGGCGGATCGAAGCGCGGAGCGAAGTGGGCTTCTCGTCGTAAACGCGGGTGGTGTGATTCCAGAGGATCCGGCGCCCTTCCAGCGTGGCCTCGACCTGGATCTCGAAATCCTCCGTCAGGGACATGGTGGACCAGCCGCCGCGCTCCGCCAGATAGGAGGTGGTGATCGCGTAACCGGTGCCGCCGATGGCCGCGTTGACGCCCATGCGATGCTTCGCCAGCATGAAGAAACGGTTGCTCAGGGTGAAGGCCACATAATCGAACCAGGCCACCACGCCCTGCTTGTTCTTGACGCCCAGATAGCACTGGATCAGATCCGGCTTTCCCTTGTCAAGATACTGGCTGTTGACCTCGCGGAACATGTTGGTG
Source organism: uncultured Clostridia bacterium (assembly GCA_937906775.1). Classification (GTDB taxonomy): domain Bacteria; phylum Bacillota; class Clostridia; order Christensenellales; family Aristaeellaceae; genus Aristaeella. The sequence goes on along the minus strand of CALCUD010000049.1, from coordinate 21,225 downwards.
TCCATCAGGTTGTCGGCGTCGAAGATCATCATCAGATCGTATTTCTTCTGATAATCGCCGATGGCGTCCAGCGCTTTTTTCAGCGCCACGGGCTTGCCGACGGCCTCCCCCGGCAGGGAACGCGTCTCGATGACCTTCGCTCCGAGATCCCGCGCCGTCTGAGCCGTGCTGTCGGTACAGTTATCGGCAATGACATAAAAGTCGTACAGTTCTTTGGGATAATCCATCTGCTGCAGATTCCGGACGATATCCGAAATCACGCGCTCTTCGTTGTGGGCCGGAACCAGAACCAGAAAGCGGGATTCCGGATCGTGATCCGCATAATCCTTTGTTTTTCTGGTGAATCCGAAAAAACCCAATATCAGCTGGTACAACGCCAGAAAAGTCACCCAGGTGCTGAGCGCGATGCCCAGCCCTGTCAGACAAGCTCTGATGATCTGCACCCCTGTCCCTCCTTGGTTTCCCGGGACCTCCCGGCCCCTCCGTCCATAATACGCATCAAATTACATTAAACATCACGAGTCCTTTTTTGTCAAGCCTTCCGGCATTTTCATCCGTGACTGCAAACGTTTTCAAATTCATGCCGCCCGCCGGGCTCCGGTTGCATCCTCCCGCGGATTTACGTTATAATAGCCCGGCCCTGATCCGGCTGTTCCGGACAGGCGATCAGAAAGGACTGATCCTTTGAAACAGTACAAACCGGCTGCCCGCGTTCTGCGCGTCCTCTGCATTCTTGCGGAAGTCGCGATCCTCTGGCTGATGCCCGAATGCAGCATCAATCCCGTCGGAACGGTTCTGGCGAGGGATTTCGGAACGACCGTCCTGAATATCGCGATCACCGCCGCCCCTCTGTTCATCCTGTCGGTGATCACAGGCCGTTTCAGGCTTTCGCTCGGGATCTGCGGCGGCATTCTCTTCGTGTTTTCCGTTGTCAACTGCTATGTCTATACGCTGCACGGAGCCCCGATCCGTCTCAGCGAGATCGCGACGGTGGGGACCGCGGCGGATGTGCTCGGCGGCTACCGTCTTTCCTTCCCGGACACGCTCTGGACGGAACTCGCGCTGGCGGCGGCCGGGATCTTCCTTTTTCTCGTGCCGCTCCGGAAAACCGCGGTTTCCGCGCCGCGCCCCCTCACGGTCCGTCTGTGTTCCCTTGTCCTTCTGGCGGTCTGCTGCGCGATCGCCGTTCCGCCGTTTGCGGGAAACGACCGTTCCCGCCGGCCGGATCTAGGCTATTCCTGGAAGGTGTCCGTAACCGTCAGCGGTTATCCCGCCTGCCTTGTCGAGGACACGGTCCAGTTCTTTTCCAGCACCGTGGCTCCGGACGGATATACGCCGGAAGCCGCCGAAGCCGCTGCCGGGAAGTTTCCCGCCTCCGCCGGATCCTCCGCGCTTCCCGATGTCATTCTGATCCTGAATGAGACTTTTTACGATCCTTCCGTGTTCAGTTCCCTGAACCTTGAAACCGATGTCCCGTATCTGGACGCTTTCAACGGGATCCGGGGCGCCCGCGGCTATGCCGTCGTGCCCACCACCGGCACCAACAGCTCCGAATATGAACTGCTGACATGGAACGCCAAATCGCTGGTCAACGCTTCCGCCCCGTTCAACTTTCTGCCCTTCACGGAAGCCAACAGCGTCGTCCGTTATCTGTCCTCGCTCGGATATGAATCCTGGGCGCTTCACGGACTCGGCGGCGCGAACTATTCCCGGTACAAGGTATATCCGGAGCTGGGTTTCGATCACGTCCTTTTTGAATCCGATTTCGAATCCTCGGAGCGTTACGGAAAACGCTACAGGACCGACGCGGACGACTACCGGCAGCTGATCCGCTGTTACGAATCGGGAGGGGACGCGCCCCGTTTCCTGTATCTGCTGACCTATCAGAACCACGGCGGATGGGAGCAGAACGACGAGTCCTTTGATACCGTTCACGCGACGGTCTGCGAGGGACAGGATCCCGGCGTCATGAACGAATATCTGACCGGGATCCGCATGAGCAGCGACGCCGTCGCGGAGCTGACGGAATACTTTTCCGGCGTGGACCGTCCGGTCCTGCTGATCATGGTCGGCGACCATCCTCCCGTTTTTCTGATGAACCGGGCCGACAGCGAAGTGACCTACAGTTCCGACAGTTCGGTGATCTCCTATCTGCACCGCTGCGCGACCCCGTATCTGGTCTGGAGCAATCAGACGGAATTCCGGGCGGATTACGAATGGATCACGCTGACGGATCTCGTCCCCTGGGCGTTCCGGTCCGCGGGCATGCCCCTGTCCGGTTACGCGCGGAGCCTGCTCGCCCTGCAGGCGGAATATCCGCTTCATGTGTCCGGCTACGCGGTGGATCCCTCCGGCTGTCTGACGCGTTTCAGCTCCGCCGCGGACGCGCCGGAAGCATACCGGGATGCGCTCTATCTGGGCTACAATAATCTCCAGGATCCCGCCGGACGGTTCCAGACTGTATTCGACGCAAAATAAGGACAGAAAAATCCCGCCGTTCATCATCGAGCGGCGGGATCTGTTTTCAATCCACTTTTTTTCCGTTCAGGACCGCGCCCGTCAGCCGGTCCCCCGTGTAGTTCAGCTTCAGGGAGAAAAAAGGAATATCCTCCTCCAGCAGATTCAGAAAGATCCGGTCGCCCTCCCACTGGGGCAGCGCGTCGAAATCCTGCTTACGGATCCAGGCCGGTTCCCCCTCGTCGCACTCCGTCTGCTCCCCTTCGAAATCCGTGGAGGTGAACAGATGCATGAACTCCGTTTCGTGTCCCTCCTGGATAAAGGTCACGATCCCGCGATACCGCCAGGACCGGAGCGTCAGCCCCGTTTCCTCCTTCACTTCACGGAGAAGGCAGTCCTCCGGGCTCTCCCCTTCCTCAAAATGTCCGCCGACGCCGATCCACTTGTCGTGATGGACGTCGTTTTCTTTTTTGGTCCGATGGAGCATGAGCACTTCATCGCCCCGATAGATATAGCACAGTGTCGTATTCTTCATAATTACAGCTTCGCCCTCTGGATCTTTCCGCTGACCGTCTTCGGCAGTTCGTCCCGGAAGACCACGATCCTGGGATACTTGTAAGGCGCCGTGTGCTGCTTGACGTAGTTCTGGATCTCTTTCTTCAGTTCCTCGGTCGGTTCCGTTCCTTTGGTCAGCACGATGCTGGCCTTGACCACCTGGCCGCGGACCTCGTCCGGAGCGGCGCTGACGCCGCATTCCAGAACATAGGGGAGCTCCATGATGACGCTTTCGATCTCAAACGGCCCGATCCGGTAGCCGCTGGACTTGATCACATCGTCCGCGCGGCCGACATACCAGTAGAATCCGTCTTCATCCCGCCAGGCCACGTCGCCGGTATGATACCAGCCGTCGTGCATCGCTTCCGCGGTTTTCTCCGCGTCCCGGTAATACTCGCGGAAAAGTCCGACGGGAATACCTTTCGAAATATCGATACAGATCTCGCCGGGCGTACCGGGCTGGACCGGCTTTCCGTCGCTGTCCAGCAGTTCCACATGATAGATCGGCGTCACCTTGCCCATGGAACCGATCTTATGGCTGGCGCCCGCCAGATTGCCGATGATCAGCGTGCTTTCGCTCTGGCCGAAGCCCTCCATGACCTGGAGGCCCGTCAGTTTCTCCAACTGGCGGAACACTTCGGGGTTCAGCGCCTCGCCGGCGATCGTGGCATGGGTCACGGAACTCAGGTCATATTTGGTCAGATCCTGCTTGATGAGCATCCGGTACATGGTGGGCGGCGCGCAGAAGGTCGTGATATGATACCGGGCGAACAGCGGCAGGATATCCCCGGCGTCAAACCGGTCAAAGTCATAAACGAAGGTGGCTGCTTCGCACATCCACTGCCCGTACAGTTTTCCCCAGAGGGCCTTCGCCCAGCCCGTATCCGAGATCGTCAGGTGCAGCCCGTTGGGATTCACGCAATGCCAGTATTTTGCGGTATGGAAATGTCCCAGCGGATATTTGAAGCTGTGCGCCGCGATCTTGGGGTATCCGGTGGTCCCCGAAGTGAAGAACATCAGCATGAGGTCGTCGCCGCCGGCGGATTCCTCCGTCCGGTTGAAATGGGAGGAATACGCGACATATTCCTCGTCAAAGGTACGCCAGCCTTCCCTGCTTCCGTTCACAATCAGCTTCAGCTCAAGGCTCGGCGCGTTGACCGCCGCTCTTTCGGCCTGCGCGGCGGTATCCCCGTCGGCTGTGCAAAGGATGGCCTTGACGCCCGCCGCGTTGAAACGGTATTCAAAGTCGTGTTCCTGCAGCTGGCAGGTGGCCGGGATAGCGATCGCTCCGATCTTATGCAGGCCGAGCATGGCGAACCAGAACTGGCAGTGCCGCTTGAGGACCAGCATCACCCGGTCGCCCTTTTTGATCCCGAGCGCCCGGAAATAGTTCGCGCAGCGGTTGGAGGCGCGCTGCATATCCTTGAAGGTCAGCCGGCTCTCCTTTTTGTTTTTGTCCAGATGGAGCATCGCCAGCTTTGTCGGATCCTCCTCGGCGATGGCGTCCACAATATCGAACGCGAAATTGAAGTTTTCGGTATTTTTGAAGTCGATGCGGACCGGCGTTCCGTTTTCGTCCTTCTCCACGTCCACAAACCGGTGCCAGACGCGGACGCGGCCGTTCTCCTCCGGCTGCTCCGCGGGCGCGGTTCCGGGCAGGATCTTTTCGGGATTCAGCTCCGGGATCGGTTCTCCCGACGGGTTCAGGACGATCGCGTAGAAAAGGCAGTCCTGTCCGCCGACGGCGATCATGCCGTGCGGGGTGCCGCTGTCATAATAAATGGAGTCGCCGGGATTCAGCACGGTGCTGTGTTCACCGACCTGAACCTTCAGCTGTCCTTCGATCACGATATCGCATTCCTGACCTTCATGCGTCGTCAGTTTGATATCCGCGAATTCCGCCTCCCGGCTGTAGCTTGCCTGAACATACAGCGGTTCGGCGATCCTGTTCCGGAAGGACGCCGCCATGTTGTAATAAACCATGTCATGCGCTTCTTCTATCCGCTGGCCCTCCCCCTTGCGGGTGACGGTAAAGGAATTCAGATTCGGGCTGGAGCCTTCGATAATATCGCCGACATCGACGCCGAAGGCCAGCGCGCAGCGGTACAGGAAGGCGAAGTTCAGATCGCTCCGGCCCATCTCGCAGTCGATATATTCCTGCTCCGTGGTCCCGGTCTTCATAGCCATTTCGGAAATCGTAAAGTTTTCGATCTCGCGCAGTTCCCGGATCCGGTGCGCCATTTCCTGAATCTTGAAGTTGAGTCCTGTCATCTGAGCCATTTTTCAGGCACCTCCGTTTTCCCATGTTCGCCGGAAAATAAAAAGCCGTCCCAAAGTTTTCTTTGAGACGGGCTGCATTTCTGACCCGCGGTACCACTCAAATTGCGATCCTCCGGACCGCCCCTTCAGGCTCTTTCAAGCCCTTGCGCCCTGACGCGGCTGAATCGGAAAGGTTCTACTCGGAACCGGAAAACCGGCGCCTTTCTTCCTTTCGGCTCGGGAGCTACAATCCTGAGATCCTTCCCGCGGCTCGCACCTGCCGCCGCGTCTCTGAAGCCGGATTCCCCGGATCCTCTCCGTCTCTGCCTTTATGGGGGAGTTTAACCCCTTCCCCCGTCCCTGTCAACCCTGATTTTGTTCGTTTCCTGTTTCTTTCACAGCCGGAAGGGTTCCAGCGGCAGTCCGCTGCCGCCGAACAGGTTCACCCTCGCAAAATCCGTCCAGGCATACCGGACATGAACCGGCCGCGCCACGCCGGCCGCGGTCAGCCGGATCAGAGAACCTTCCGTCATCGCGCGTGCAGGTTTGAAATCGCCGTCCTCCCCGGCCAGTTCCAGGAGCGCAGGCTCCTCCCCTTCGGGCGTCCGAACCGGATCGGACAGAATCACCGTCATCATGCTGCCTTCCGTATACTTCCCGACCGCCCGGGGAGAAACCGCGCCCGGGAGCCCGAATACGACCGTCTTTGCCAGTTCGCACAGGCGTTCCCCGACAACGCGCTTCGCTGTGGGGTGAATATTCCCGTATTCCCCCTGATCCAGCAGGCAGACCATCCCGCTGTTCCGGACCGTGTCCCTGACCCCGGCCTGCGCAAGCCGCAGTGCCGGCCACCTGAAGGTATTCTCAGCGCCGAAGTCCAGCCACATGGGCAGCTGCACATTCAGGAACGGGAGCGTTTCATCCCGGAACAGGCGGCGCCAGTACCTGATCATGGAAATCAGCAGCGTATCGTAGTGATCCGTTCTTCCGGCGTCCTCCTCTCCCTGATAGAACAGGAAGGCGGTCAGCGCGAAAGGCGCGGCCTGCTCCAGCATGGATCCGGCAAGACCGGCAGGCCGGAACGGGGATCCCGGACCCGCCGGAGGATCCCACGGACACGGCCCGCAGGCGGCTGTCACTTCGTTCCACGGTGCTCCGGGATGATCCCGCCGGAACCGGTCCACCGCCCCGTTCCAGATCTCCATGGTTTTCTGAAACGCGTTTTCCTCCGCGAGCCAGGCGTCAAAGGATTTATCGCCGCTTTTTTCGGCGTAATCCTCCAGATATCTGATCCCCTCCGCCGTTTCACGCAGGGTTTCCTCATCCATCCAGCAGGTCACGGAGGTCCCGCCCCAGTAGCAGCCGATCACTCCGATGGGAATATCCGGAAGCGACTTCCGAAGCGTCTCCGCGAAGAAAGTCGCCACCGCGCTGTTGGCCGCGCCGGATCCCGGCGCCGTCTTCTCCCAGCGCGTCGCTTCCAGAGCCCGCTGCTGTTCCTCACAGCAGAAGGACCGTTTCGGCACATTGAAAAAGCGGATCATCGGATCATCATGCGTCCGCACAGTCTCCGGACCTTCATCGGCATTCCGGAGTTCCAGCTCCATATTGCTCTGGCCTCCGGCCAGAAACACCTCTCCGACCGCGATATCCCGCGCGCAGAAGGTTTCCTCCCCGCAGACGACCGTCAGAAGAAGATCCGTCATCGCTTCCAGCGGCCGAAGTCTGGCCGTGAACCGGCCGTCGGAGGCAACGGAACTCCCCTCCGCCAGAACGGTTCCGTCCCGGCTCCGGATCGTGACCAGCACCCGGTCATTCGATTCCGCATATCCGAAAACGCGAATCTCCTTCCGCCGGCAAAGCACCGCGCCGTCCGTAAAAAGAGGACTCACCTGAAGCATACCGTTTCCCCTCTCTCAAAAAGCTCCCCTTGCTGCAAGGGGAGCGGGCGGTGAAAGTCAGATCCCTTTCACCGCTTCAGATATTCCAGGTTTTTCCGGATCAGTTCCGCCCGCTGCCGCACGCAATCGGCGCTCCGCAGCGGATCCTCCGGGGTATTGAACACATAATCGCAGAGTCTTCCGACATCCGTCTCCGCCACATGCATCCGGGTATCCGAGGACGCGTAGTAAATATAGACCTTCCCGTCCTCATCCGCGATCGCGCCATTGGTAAACACCACATTGCTCACATCGCCGACGCGCTCTTTCCCCATCGGTCCGAGCAGCATCCCGGACGGCTCCGCGATCACCCGGGAGGGATCCTGCAGATCCGTCGCGAACGCGTAGAGCACGTACCGGAGCCCGGCCGCCGTGTTCCGGACGCCGTGGGCAATATGGATCCATCCCCGGTCTGTCCGGATCGGCACAGCGCCCGCTCCGTTCTTGCTTTCGGTCACCGTATGGTATCTCCGCGGGGAAATGATCTTTTCCTCATCAATGACCGCGCGCGTGATATCCGGACACAGTCCGAAGCCGATCCCGCCGCCGGACCCGGTCTCAATGAAATCGTCCATCGGCCGGGTATAGAAGGCATATTTCCCGTCCACAAATTCAGGATGCAGCACAACATTGCGCTGCTGGGGCGAGCGCAGCGTTTTCAGATCCGGCAGCCGTTCCCAGGTCTCCAGATCCTTCGTGCGCACAATGCCGGCCGCCGCGACCGCCGCCGACAGATCCCCGGAAGTCCGGTCCTTGCTTTCGGAACAGAACACTCCGTAAATCCAGCCGTCCTCATGCCGGGTCAGCCGCATATCGTATACGTTCGTTTCATCCTTTTCAGTATCCGGCAGGATCACGGGATAATCCCGGAAACGGAAGCCTTCCGTCGGCCGGTCGCTCTCCGCCACGGCAAAGAAGCTCTTCCGGTCCATTCCCTCCACCCGGACAAGCAGGCAGTATTTTCCGTTGAGTTTGATCGCGCCGCTGTTGAACGTACCGTTGACGCCGAGCCGCTGCATCATATAGGGATTGCTTTCCGGGTTCGCGTCATACATCCAGAAGGGCGGAATATGTTCCCGGGTCAGAACCGGATTCCTGTACCGTACATACAGCCCGTTATAAAAATGTTCGTCCGCCGGGTTCGGCCGTGAAAGCAGCCGTTCATAGGATTCCGCGAGCGAACCGTAAGTTTTGATCAACATCGTTGAATACCTCATTTCATCCGTACCGGAACCGGCTTCCCGCCGTCCGGGAAAGGATCAGTAATGATGTACGGCTTCATCGTCCGCCCAGTGCAGTTTACTGTGCGTTTTGATATACTCCACGACCCGGTCGACCGTCGTAAAGGCGATCCCGACATTCGTATCCGCCGCGCCGTAATAGATCGCGATCCTGCCGGTGTCTCCGTCCTGCAGCGTCGCGCAGGGGAAGACCACGTTCGGCACAAACCCGCTGACCTCGTAAGGTTCCTCCGGCGTCAGCAGATAGTTTTCGCAGCGATACAGCACCTTGCTCGGCTCGTCGATATCCAGGATCGCTCCGCCCATGGAATACACGAACCCGTTACAGGTCGTCGCCACGCCGTGATAGAACATCAGCCAGCCTTCCGTCGTTTCGATGGGCGCGGCGCCGGCCCCGATCTTGACGCTCTGCCACCATTCCCCGCCGCTGCCCATGACATGGCGGTGTTTTCCCCAGTAAACCATATCCGGGCTTTCGGAAAGGAAGATATCTCCGAAGGGCGTGTGGCCGCTGTCGGAAGGACGGGACAGCAGTTTGAACTTCCCGTCGATTTTACGCGGGAACAGAACGGCGTTCCGGTTGAACGGGATAAAGGGATTCTCGATCCTCCGGAAGGTTTTGAAATCCTTCGTCATGCCCATGCCGATCGCCGCGCCGAAGAAATCGGTACACCAGATGATATAGTAGGTATCATCCACTTTGACCAGCCGCGGATCGTACGCGGAATGCGGCAGCATCGGCTGACCCTCGTCATCGGTAAAAGGAACCTTTTCCCGTTCGACATCCCAGTGGATCCCATCCCTGGAATGTCCGAGGTAAACATGCGGGACCCCGTTGACCTGCTCCCCGCGGAGTACAGCGATATATCCGTCTTTCCACGGGGCGACGGCGCTGTTGAAGATCCTGCCGATCTCAGGCGTGGGATTCCTGCCCATCACCGGATTCCCGGAATAGCGCCACACCGGCGTTTCAGCCACCATATCCGCAGGCCGTTCCTCCCAGGGAATATTCGGCAATGAACCCGCATTCAGAATTCGTACCTGATCCATAATGATATTCCTCCTTACAGTTGTCCTTTCACGGACACGGTTCCGTTCCCCGACGGAACGGTCATTCTCTCGCGATTTCCGATTCCCGGTAGACCGGCTGCCCTCCGACGACCGTCCGGCCGAAAGGCTTCTTCTGTCCGGAACAGCGTTCCACGACAGTTTTCACCGCCAGTTCGATCATGCTTTCCATATCCACGCGGAAGGTGCTGATCCCGATCTCGTCATTCTCTCCGACGCGGAAGTCATCGAATCCGACCACGCTGATATCCTCCGGAACACGGATCCCGCGGTCCGAAAGCTGCCGGATCAGCCGGGAGGCGATCAGATCGCAGTTGCATACGAACGCTGTGGGCAGTTTCTCCGGAAGCACAATGTCTGTAATGGTTCCCTGTTCATCGCGGTCGCTCAGGATCCATTCCTCCCGCACGGGAAGAAGATGGCTCAGCATCGCGCGGTAATAACCCAGATAGCGGTCCATAATGCTGCTGGTCGCGTGAACGTTTCCCACAAATCCGATCTCGGTGTGACCGTTATGGATCAGATGACTCGTCAGGCGGTAGCAGCCGTAGGTGTTGTCGCCGACGACGCAGTCCGCGCAGCCCTGTTCGTCATAAAAATCCAGAAACACCACCGGCGTTTCCTGGGAAGCGAGCATCCGGTAGTATTCCCTTCCCGGCTGACCGAGCAGGATCAGGCCGTCGACATGACGGCCGGAAATCAGATGCGGCAGGACACGCTCCCGGTCAGCTTCCGGCGTCAGGAGTTCCAGCAATCCGAAATGCCCCATCTCCGCAAGTTTCCGGACCAGGCGTTTATACATCACGGAATAGAAGGATTCAGGCGCGAAGTATCTGTCCGGGATCAGGATCCCGATATCCAGATTCCGGCGCTGACGCAGCTTCTCGTTTCCGGGATACTGGTAATTCATTTCCTCCGCGGCTTTCAGGATCCGGTTCCGGACTTTATCGCTCATGCCGGATTTCCCGGCCAGCGCCTTGGAAACCGTGACTGCGCTGACGCCGCACGCCTTTCCGATATCCCGCATCGTCGCTTTCTTCATTCGTTTCCCGCTTTCTTTTTCAGACCGGCAGATTTGCCTCCATCAGGCGCAGGCACATCCGGCCGTTATGATAGGGACATTTCCATTCCTCAACCATGGGCTTTCCGGAGGGAATTCCGTCGGCGGAGACGCTTTGATGCCACTCGCCGCCTTCCCGCGGATCGATAATCAGGTTCCGGATCGTTTCCCACTGGATCATCAGCGCGGAGAGCCAGACGCATTCCCCCGTCAGCCGCCAGGCGTCGGCAAAGCCGAGCATGGTCTCCGCCTGCACCCACCAGACGCGGGTCTCGTCCGTCACACCGTTGACGCATTCATTTTTCAGCCCGCGCTCGGTAAAGGCGCGCTCATACACGCTCCATACAAGATCCAGGCACATCTCCCGGTACGGTTTCTGTTCCCTGACCGGCAGAAAGGTCACCGCGGAATCCCACAGCAGCCATCCGGCCTCGATATCGTGGCCGTAGCTCTGCATATCGAGCAGAGAACGGTATTCCCTGTCGCAGAACACCTCCAGCCGGCGCTTCTCCGGATTGTAGAAGGTTCCGAGAAAACGCTGCAGCGCCGCCGTACCCGCCGTGCGGACGCGCCCGTCCTTCCGGGCTTTATACAGCTCGGTATAAGCCTCCAGCACATGAAGCAGCGTGTTCATGGTCCGGGAGGCCATCACGCCGTTTTCACTCAGCTTTTCATTGCTTTCAGGGGAGAAATCCGCCTTATAGGCCTCGCCGTATCCGTCCGGATCGGCGCATTTTTCCTCGATCACGTCAAACAGGCGGTAAGCCTTTTCCAGCGCTTCCTCCTTCCCGGTCAGCCGGTAATACGCGGCCAGTCCGTAGATCGCGAAAGCCTGGCAATAGGTATGTTTAGTGGTATCGGAGGGCTTTCCGTCAAAGGTCACGCTCCAGAATACCCCGCCGTTCTCCCGGTCTTCAAACCGGCTCAGAAAATCATAGGCCCTGTCGGCATGTTCGGAATATCCCATTTCCGGCATCATCCGCGCCGCCGTCGAGAAAGTCCACAGGATCCGGCTGTTCAGGATGCAGCCTTTGTCCGCGTCCCGGACCGGCGTCAGGTCCTCCCCCATATATCCGACGGTCCCGCCATTCTCCCGGTCTGCCAGGTTTTCCCAGAAAGGAAGGATCTTCCGCGTCAGATGTTCCCGCATTTCATCGCGAAGCATAAATTCACATCTTTCCGGCATTTACAAGTTAAGTTAATTTTACACGTTGTAAACGCGCTGTCAATCATTATTATCCGGTTCCGTCAGCCTTTGACCGAACCGCTGGCCAATCCGGCGTAAACCTGTTTCTGGAACACCAGGAATATGATCAGCGGCGGGAGCAGCGTCAGCAGAACACCGGCGCAGATGACATTGAACTGTGATTTGTACGGGCCGGAAAAAGAGTACAAAGCGGTTGAAACAGTATAGAATTTCCCGGAATTCAGATACAGATTCGCGCTGTAATATTCATTGTACACCCCGACGCCCTTCAGAACCGCCACCGTAATGATCGCAGGTTTTGTCAGCGGAAGCAGGATCTTAAAGAAGACGCCGAAATAGGAGCATCCTTCCAGCACCGCCGACTCGTCCAGCGCCACATCCAGATTTTCAAAATACTGCAGGAAAATATAGATGGATATGACATCCGTCCCGGACATCAGAATGATATATCCCGCCAGGGTATTGACAAGTTTCAGATCCGTCATGATCTGATAGGTCGTCACCTGCATGGCGATGCCGGGGATCAGGGTCGCGATCAGGAACAGATTCCGGATCAGCCCGTTCCCCGGGAAGCGGAACCGGTTCAGCACATAGCCCAGCATGGATCCCATCATCACGGAAGCCGCGACCACGATGACCACCACAAGTCCGCTCGTTCCAAACGCCCGCAGCAGACTCTGGGACGGATTGTTCCCGACCCAGACCATCCGGTAGTTTTCAAAGTTCAGAAAGCTGGACGGCATTTGCATCGCGCCGGTGGACGCGTATTCGTCAGCCGTTTTGAAAGAAACCGTAAATGCCGTCACGATCGGCAGCAAAGCGATAAAGCAGGCGAGCAGCAAAACCAGATAGGCAAATGTCCGCAACATGATCTTCCGGGCCTTCGCGGTGTTGTTCCTGGCCGCGGATAAACGCCGTGTATCCGTCATCTTTTTCCGCCCTCCCTTACCACAGTGCTTTGGCCTTGTTGGCCTTGCTGTTGAAGGTGCTTTCGGAGTCCTTCATCACATACCGGAAGAACAGCCGCTGGCCGACCGTAAACAGCATGATCAGAACCATCAGCACCATTGCCATCGCGCAGGCCATGCCGACCTTGTTGTTCACATGCGCCATCTGATGGATCTTGATAAAGAATGTCGCCGTTCCGTTGGCTCCCATCGACCCGACCACATAAGCCGGTTCAAACGCTGAAAGCGAGCCGGTGATCGACAGGATCAGGTTCAGCATGAAAACGGTTTTGATGCCCGGCAGGATAATGGCTTTGAACTGCTGCCATTTGTTAGCCCCGTCAATGGTGGCCGCCTCAAAGAGACTCGGATCGATGGACGCGATCGCGCCGATAAACAGGACCATGTTCTGCCCGCAGTATTTCCATACGCTTGTAAACACCAGCGACCAGTTGTTGACGCTCTGATCCCGCAGCCAGAACGGCAGAGATTCCAGCGGGATCCCGATCGCCTGCAGTACGCTGTCAAGAACAAACCCCCGGGTATAGAAAAACTTGAAAATATATCCGATCGCGATACCGTTGACCAGGAACGGGAAAAACAGGACTCCCTAAAAGATCCCGCCTCCCCGGATCCCCGAAGTCAGCAGCGTCGCGAATAACAGCGCCAGACTCAGCTGGACGACCGCGCCGGCCATATAGTAAAGACTCAGGAGCATGGCGCCGATATATTCGTCTTTGGTGAAGATCTTCAGGTAATTGTCAAAGCCGACAAAACCCTTGTTCTTCGTATAGCTCATGTTGTAAAAGCTGAACCGGATCATTTTGACAAACGGAACATAGGTGAACAGGATCAGAAGAAACAGCGGAACCGCGGAAAAGGTTACGATCAGCAATATTTTCTGATAGTTGACTTTTTTCCTCTTTGCGCGCAGATCGGGAGCGACGACGGAAGTCATGATTTTGTCACCTCCGGATTTTCGTTCGGATGCGGAGAACAGATTCTGAAAAAAGCGGGGCCGCGCATTTCACCCGGCCCCGCCTGCTGTTTGGGATCTTACTTGTCGAGCGTCGCGATCGCGTCGGACCAGGCGGCATTCCAGTCAGCCATGATCTCGTCAAAGGACTTATCCTGGTTGAAGGCATGCTCGATGATCGCCTGGACTTTGCTGTCGCCGCCGGCGTTGAGCGCCAGCTCGGATTCGGAGTTCAGTTCATTCAGGCGGGTTTCTTCCCCGGCCAGAGCGGGAGCGTCAGAAACCATTTCAATGCCCGCGAAGGAAGCATACAGATCCGGATATTCGCCGTTGATGTCGATCGGAACGCCGCCTTCGCTGTAGGCGAAGCCGCTCTTCTCGGTCAGCCACTTGATGTAGTACATGGCGGCGAGCTGCTGTTCACGGGTGGCCTTGACGTTGATGGCGAAGCTGTAGTCAGCGCCGGCGGAAGCGTACTGCTTGCCGTTCACGGTGATCGGGAAGCTCATGTAGCCGATATCGTCGCCGTGTTCGCCGGCGTCACGCATCTGGGTGTAGGCCCAGGAGCCGAGGACCATGCAGCCGATCTGGCCGTTGTTGATCATGCCCTTGCAGCCTTCCCAGTCGGTCGTGGTATAGTCTTCTTCAATCAGGCCTTCGGCCACGGCGTCATACAGGATCTTGTAAACCGCGTAGGGGCCGGTACCGTCGCCGTTATCCGTAAAGGGAGCTTCCGTATGGGTCAGGATCTGGCTCATGTAGGTCGGATCGCCGGTGGCGGAACCGCCGATATAGGCGTCCCAGGCACCCATGGTCCAGCCCGCGGCGTAGTTGGTGTACAGCGGGATGGCGTCGGTCTTTTCCTTGATCAGCTTCAGATCCGCGATGAATTCATCGGGGGTCTTCGGCAGTTCGGTGATGCCGGCGGCGGCAAACACGGCCTTGTTGTATACGATACCCTGCGCGTTGCCGGTGGAAGGAATACCGTAAACCGTATTTTCAAACTGCCAGGCGTCCGCGAAGTTGATCAGGCCGGACATGGTTTCCAGGGAACCGAAGGGAACGAAGTAGGTGGGCAGTTCGTCCTTGTCCACGGTCGGGATGCCCATGATCGTCCAGTCATCGGTGCCGACGCGGAGCAGAGCATTCTGCGCGTAGTCCGTAATCAGATCGTAGGTGATCTTCACGTTGGGATACAGCTTCTGGAATTCAGCAATGTATCCGTTGAGTTTTTCAGCGATATCCGTCCGGTGATAGGCAAAAACGAGTTCAGCGGTCAGATCGCTGTTCTCACCGAGAACCAGCTGATCATAGGTGGGCAGCGCTTCCTCCGCTCCGGCAAAGGACGCCAGCCCGAGTACGAGACACACGGTCAGGATCAGGGACAGGAATTTCTTCATGTTGGTTTCCTCCTTAATTTGTTAAGTTAACAATTGGTTAACTTGTTAAGCGAATTATAACCCGGCAAATTGCTTCTGTCAATACCTTCAACCCGTTGATATAAAACGTGTTCCGGCATGTCTGTACAAATTTACCGTGTCATTTAACCGCGATGGAATCATTATTTTTCAGCATATGTCGTTAACCGTAATGTTTACAAATTAATTTAACCGTAAAAAAATATTTTTTGAAACAAAACAAACACAGAATTGTTATGTTTGTGAATTGACATCGAACCCGTTTGTGTATATTCTGTTTGAGTATATTTTCTATTCTAATGTAAGCGGGTTTGGAGGAATGAGCATGGAGAACAACAAGCGTCCCGAAAACATGCAACGGATCAACACGCCCGAGCTGGCCAACGCCTTTATTGATGAGCAGGTCGCTGCCATCCGCGCCCAGGTCGGCGATAAAAAAGTGCTGCTGGCTCTATCCGGCGGCGTCGATTCCTCTGTCGTCGCGGCTCTGCTGATCAAAGCCATCGGCAAACAGCTGGTCGCGGTCCATGTAAATCACGGTCTGCTTCGTAAAGGCGAACCCGAACAGGTCATCGAAGTTTTCCGCAATCAGATGGACGCCAACCTGATCTATGTTGACGCGGTGGACCGTTTCCTCGACAAGCTTGCCGGGGTCTCCGATCCCGAGCAGAAGCGCAAGATCATCGGCAAGGAATTCATTGATGTCTTCGCGGAAGAAGCTTCCAAGCAATCCGGCGTGGAATTCCTCGCTCAGGGAACGATCTATCCCGATATTCTGGAGTCCGACGGCGTCAAGGCGCATCACAACGTCGGCGGTCTTCCTCCCGAACTGAATTTTGAGCTGGTTGAACCCGTCAAATTCCTGTACAAGGACGAAGTCCGGGTCGTCGGCAAGGCGCTGGGCCTGCCGGACGGCATGGTTTACCGTCAGCCCTTCCCGGGTCCCGGTCTGGGCGTCCGCTGTGTCGGCGCCATCACGCGCGACCGTCTGGAGGCTGTCCGCGAGGCCGACGCGATCCTCCGCGAGGAATTCGCTGCCGCCGGTCTCGAAGGCAAAGTCTGGCAATACTTCACCGTGGTTCCGGACGTGAAATCCACCGGCATCAAAGACAATAAACGCACCTGGGAATGGCCGGTCATTCTTCGCGCGGTCAACAGTATCGACGCGACTTCCGCCTCCATTGAGCCCGTCCCCTACGATCTTCTGAATAAGATCGTGAACCGTATTCTGACCGAAGTCAAAGGCGTCAACCGCGTCCTGTACGATCTGAGTCCGAAGCCCGTCGCCACCATCGAGTGGGAATAATGCCAAACTGCTCGGAGCCCTTGAAAATCAAGGGCTCCGTTTTTTGTGACCGCGTTTTGACCGCATTTGTTTTTGCCTTCTGATGCTGAATCTATTTGTTTATATGGGTTTTAGAGGATTTTATCAATGGGGATTTGTGAAACAACACATCTATGAAGAAGGTGAACTCAACAAATCTGCAACCTGTCGGAAATTCCGACAGGTCCGAACGAAGGGATAAAACCAAACGTATAGCAAAACGCTTGCCGGTTATGACTATGCCAGCAAGCGTCTTTCATACAGTTCATTCACAATCCCCTGCGGGCAAATACGCCCGCAGGGGATTTCATGTTCAAATGTCGCGTGACCGCTTAACTTCCGTTTCTCTATCTATTACGCATATCGGTAAGCAGATAAACAACGTTGAAATAGTGCTTCTGCTCTCCTTAATTGACAGATAAATTGAAAGCCATATTGATTCTATGAATTCCGGTTTCAGGGTTATCATCTTATCTTCAAGCTGGTATTTATAAAATTCTCGGCTTCTGTAAGTTCTCGTTTAGATTCATCGTATTGAAGGCTTTTAAGTGCTTCCTGGTAGTCCATAAGAACGATCTTTGAAACTTCAGCCTCCTGTGCTTTGAGTTCCTGATCATGGTATTCCGCCAAAAAGTACACATTTGTTTTCTTATCGTTCGGCCGACCTTCCCGTACCAGGAAGTGTTCGTCCACCTTCCTGAATCCGTCAAGCAGTTCAACGTCCAGTCCGGTTTCTTCTTTAACTTCTCTTATCGCGGTATCCTGTTCTGTTTCTCCTGCCTCCATATGTCCCTTTGGAAAACCACAATAACCCTGATATAAACCTGTTTCCCGGATGATTACATATTTCCTGATCTCATTTTCATATGTGAATACAATAGCTCCACATGATTTTTCATCTGCCATGGTATTGTTTCAATCCCCCCTGATAAAATGGCATTTGCTAATATCTTCTACTACCAGATTGCCGCTCATCCGTTACATCGTAGACTTGGATATCATGTTCTTGCGCATACTGTGTGCGGTAATAATAGTAAAGGTCTCTGATGCGGTACAGTTTCTCACTATAAGGATCTCCATAAATCTTTGCTAGTTCCTGAAAGCTTGGATACGATGAATAATAGTTTTCGTCAAGCGCTTCAATCTCTCGAATGACAGACATTACGCTACGTTTTTCATAATCATCAATATTGTCTGACTGTATACTTGACAAAAACAGTATAACACAATTCTGTACGAATGAAGCAGTATCTGAAAAATTATCGATGGCTATGGACAGAGATATTGGTTCTCTGCCGGAAGAAATTCGGAAAATGGGAAATTCTGTGTGTGGCGTTTTCAAGACGAGGGGACGGTTTGTGTGGAAACGTCCCCTTGTCTTATACTCGAAGATACCACGCTGCTTGAATCTGCGAAATCCTATCGTGAAAAGAAAGCGTTACCTTTGGTCAGACACCTGGTAACTGTAATCAAAAGCCTGTATTACAAACTGTTGGAAGAAAGAGAAGAAAACCGAAAGGAACGTCAAGCGCATCGGCATGATGTTGCCATTTGGAAGGATCGGGCTCAAATCAGCGAGTCTGTGAATCAAAAAGCACAGAAATATGATCGATTGGTTCGGAATCTTGGCAATGATGAAATGGAAAGATTGCTGCGAACTCCATTTGAAAAAGTGAAACCTGTCTATAAGGACGAGATGGCTGTATAAGATCGAATAGATCAACAGCTGCGGGCCATCATGGTTGATTCCATGATGGCTTTTGTCATTTCGACTATGATATAATGGATTGGGTTTCTAATGCATCAATAGTCAGACTAAGTGAACTAAACGACAAACAGGAATTTGCGGGGATAAACTATTAATCAAAGTGTCATAGCAAATCAAAAAGGAGATCATATGCGACTTATTATTATCACCGGTACTTGCGGTGCGGGAAAATCCACTGTCAAGGATCATCTGGCAAAACGATTGGATCCTGATAAATTTGTTTGTATCGATACAGATGAGGTTGGCATCAACTGGTGGGACTATGCCGGTACGGATCATGAGGAACACTTCAGCGATGATTGTCTGGCAGAAGCTGTTCGGCTGGCGAATGGGCATGATCTGGTGTTTGTATCCTGCATCAATCCGCAGGATTATATTGGACGGCACACTATACCGGCAGAGATTGAGTCCACAGTATTTATTGTGCTGTGCCCGACGGATGAAGTGATCTATCAACGACTGCAAGCCAGACCTGCAGAACGCGGATTTACTACAGAGGAAGCTATTCGTCCGCATATAGAATACAATCAATGGTTCAGAAAAAATCGTGGAAAATACCCTCTGTTTATTGACAACAGCGAACAGACAGAAGAACAAACTGCAACGAAAGTGGCAGAGTTTATTGAGGGTTTGTGATAAGCAGTCAGGCAACTCTTGCCGGGACGTTCATCCGGTGAAACATTAATTTGTCTGTGTCCAATGCATCAGTCTCCTGATTATCATTCCCTGGTAAACATTTGTCAGATTAAGCGAAGCAAACGAATTCAAATTTAATGATGAAGAAAGTGCGTTTTATATGAATAAAATGAGGTTGACAAGAGATAAAAAATGGTATTTTGAGAATTATCCATATCATCAAATGAGAATGGATAATGAACTATTGTCTGGGTGGGTTTCAATTATTTATCTGACTGATGGAGAAACAAGATATTGGGAGTATGAGAAGGCTGGTCGTATACCAGTATGTGGAAAAAATATGATTTGGCTTACTATTATTCCTGATGGAAAGTCAAGATGTATTGGAACATATTTACTTCCAAATAGGCGTGTAAGTACTTGGTACATTGATGTTATTGAAGAAATCGGTATAGATGATGATGGGATTCTTTTTTATATAGACAAATATCTTGATGTTATGCTTACACCACAAGGGGACATATGTGTAAAGGATAGAGATGAATTGGATTCAGCATATCAGTCCGGCGAATTGAGTAAGAAACAGTATGATGATGCTATTCTCGAAGGGGAAAAGATAATCAGTGAATTAGCTTCTGATATTGAAAAAACTGAGAAGTATTGTATTGAAATATTGAACAGAGCAGAAACAATGATTAAAGATGATGTATTCACTGTTTTTTTAGATATAGATGGAGTTCTGGATATTTATGATCCTAATAAGAATATACAGGAATTATTACCTCAAGCAATAGATTACTTAAAGACTTTTGTCGATAGAACAAAGGCTAAAGTAGTTATTGCCTCTGATTGGAGATATGGGGCTTCTAAATATAGAGAAAAAGCAATAGCACTTGGGTATAATAATCAAATTGCTCTTTGGAACGAGCTATCAGCTGCTTTTAAAAAGTATGAAATAACCATATCAGATGTAACTCCATGGGATGAAAACTTCAAAAATAGAACAGAGGAAATTAAGCAATATCTAAATATGAATCCATCGATTCGTAGATACGTAATATTTGATGATTGCTATGGGGATGATTATAGCAGTGATAAGAGGATTCAAGAGCATTTAATCTTTGTGGATGCACTTAAAGGATTACAAATTGAAAATGTTTTGCAGGCGTGTAGAGTAATGAATAATGTAAGTATATCGGACAACAGCAAACTATAGTTTGTCAAGATACCGGAAAACAGGAATTTGTGGAGGTGGGAATATGAAGAGAGCAGTAATCGGGGGGGTTCTTTCGTTAATAGGAAGTATATGGACATTATCAGTTGTTTTTATCGCTGGGAATAATTTGGTTGATGGATGGTCAACTCCTCCCGGAAGATTATTAACAACAATAACCGAATTGGGGTTGACATTTTTATTTGCTATTTCCATCTTATTGGTTATCGTTGGAATACTGATTATGATAGTAGAGTTTTTTAGAAAAGAAGAGAAATAAACTTATCCCGGTTTGTCGAGATACCGGAAAACAGGAATTTGGAGGGGCTTATGTACGAAAAAACGGATACGAATTTTAAAGGCACGATTAATAAGATATTTGTGGAAATGATTGGAGAAAATGAGGAGAATGAAAAATATAGTATTAGAGAAGCAACACCGGAAGATGCTGAAGAAATGATTTTATATTTGAATCAGGTTGGAAAAGAATCGGACAATCTTATGCATGGAAAAGACGGATTTCATGTGCCAATCGAAGGTGTCAGAAGAAGGTTGGCGATGCTTTCTGATTCCGATAACAGTATTGTTATAGTTGCAGTTATGAATAGTAAAATAATAGCACGGGCAGAGCTGGATGGATATCCAAATATGAGAATGCATCATCGTGCCAAATTTTCCATTTCTGTGAAAAAAGACTACTGGAATAAGGGGATTGGAACAGCGATGATGAATACGATATTGAAGTCTGCTAAGATAATGCAGCTAAAAAGTATTGAACTAGAGGTATTGGCAGATAATTTTGCCGGAATTGCATTATATAAAAAAATGGGTTTTGAAACAATTGGAACATATAAAAACTTTTGGTACGTAAATGAAACATATAAAGATGCATTGATTATGCAGAAATGTCTTGACTAAAATAGAATGTATCCAATTAAGAAGTTGTAAAATCCCAGTTTGTCTGTGCCTTCTGTCTCAATATCCTTATTATGGACACTTAAGTCTGACTAAAAGAACCAAGCGACAAACAGGAATTTGTTAATCCGGCGAAGAGCCTGATTATATAAAGCAAAGATAAAAACGCAACGTGTACTTTTGTACACCAGAGCCGGTAGGTAGCCCGGCCGTCACGAGAAATCGTGGTAAGTAACCTGCC
>CALCUD010000048.1 GCA_937906775.1 uncultured Clostridia bacterium | reverse complement strand
TTTTTCTGTATTGTTTTGATTTACGGTATATCGGTTCCGGCAAATATCGTGTATAAAACCGGACGGATCATGACGGGGCAAAGAGCAGGCATCATGCTGAGCCGGATGATATTGTTATCATTAAGGAAACGCTAAGTTCCAATGAATAAATGTTCAGTATCTGTCAGGAAAAGACAGAGATCCAATTCATTTCCGGAGAACATATAAACGAGACAGCCTGTAAAGAATATCATCTCTATATTTGGTACAGACTGCACGGACTGTTGTTGCTCTTATTGAATTATTAAAGGATAGTAGAAAAATCCGAACCGCATAAAACGGTTCGGAGATCATAAATGAATGCAGGATGCGTATTATGTTTCTCCGGGAACCCAGGGCATCAGAAAGCAAGTGACATACCACGGCTTCTTTTTATTCTTTTCATAGACGCGGAGGTCATAGGTCCGGTAATTCTTTTCAATCTCACCGGTACGTTCCTCTTCTGGAACTGCTGTAATATTGGTATTATCAGGATATTTCTTTTTAATTGAATATTCGATGTCCGCATCGTAGTCGTATATATACATTTTAACGCGGTTGGACATATTTCCCTCAATACAGGTAAGTCGATACTTACCGTTTTCAAGGGGTTCTACATCGCAGACGATTCCGACGTGTGTCCAGCGATTGCTTTCAGAACCGTAAACAACGATGAAACCTTTCTGCGGAATATTCGTGGTCCGGTGCATATGAAGATAGGAATGGATCAGTTTGGAGGGGCTGGAGCCTTTACAATGATAAATTCCCTCCACATCACCTTCATCGCGGGCCAGAATTACATCTTCATAATCCTGGGGAACTCCCGCTTCAAGCATGCACCACGTCACAAAGCCTGCACACCAGCCCCACTTATAATTATTCCACCAGGTCTGGTACTTGTTGCCTTTGTTCGGAAGCGTTTTCCCATGCAGTGTTTCCCATTCGGTATAAGCAATATCAATTACATTCTGTATGATTTCGGGAGGATCGATCACATCACGGACAATATCCTGCGGAGGCGGCGTCGGTGTCGGTTTAGCCTTCGCCGCAAACGCCGATCCTGAACATAACAGGCAAAAAGTCAGCAGCAAACCGATCATTCTTTTCATAATTTCATATCCTTTCTTTATTTATACCTGGTCGCGGTGTTCCCTTAACCAGGTAAAAATATCCTTGGCGATCGGTGCGGATACTGTTCCGCCGGTTTCACCGTCCGGAATATCCTCCACAAGAATACATAAAGCATATGGCAGATCATCGTCGGCGCAGAATCCTGTGAACCAGGCGTAATTCGTTCTGTATTCAGACAATCCGGATTCTGAGGTTCCCGTTTTTCCGCGAATATCCAATCCGCTTACAGACGCGGAAGAACCGCTTCCACCCTCCTGAACAACGGCTTTCATCAGAGAAGAAAGCCGGTCCGCCTGATCCGGAGTACAAACAGTAAGAACATTCGACGGGGCGGATAAAGGTACAGAACCGCCTGAGGCGGAAACGACCGACTTCAGGACATAAGGTTCCGGCATTACTCCTCCGTTTGCCACAGCGGCGGAAATCAGACACATATGCATCGGAGAAGCAAGCAGGGAGGACTGACCGTATCCGGAAGCCGCCAGTTCAGGAGCAGACTGGCGGCCTGAAGGATATTCTGAATTATATACCACCAGATCACGGAAAAGAAAGTTTTTATTAAAACCAAATTTCTCAGCAGCTTTCCGGAGAGCATCGTCGCCCAAAGACAGCGCGACAGAAGCATAGGTGGTATTACAGGATTTCAGAAATGCCTGTTTCAATGTCAGCCGGCCATGGACCGAGCCGGCAAAATCACGAACGGAAAAAGCATCGGTGACAAATAAGGAACCGGTACAGTCAAAACTGCGGGTCAAAGCATCAGCCCAGTTGTCCATCGCAGCATAAGAAGTAACGATCTTGAAAGTGCTTCCCGGGGGATAAAGCCCCTGCGTGGCGCGATTCCACCAGACTGAATCCGGGAGGTGATCTGTTTGCGCATCCGGATCGACAGAAGGAAGGGAGATCATTGCAAGCAATTCGGACGTCTTATAATTAACGACAACAGCGGCTCCGTTCTTCCCGGATGAAAGAGGATGACTTTCAAAGGAGGACACGATCATCGCGCTTAGCGGTGCAGATACGGTGAGCGTCAGATCGTTACCGCGCTTTTCGCTCCCGGAGGTCAGTCTGTGAAGCGAATCACGCAGGGATGAGTGATAACCGTAAAGGTAACCGGCATGAAAGGATTCCACTCCGTTTGCGACATATCCGTCTCGATCTCCCAGAACATGAAGCATGGCGGCACGAGTGGCGGGATCATCGGCAAAATGCCTTTTACCGTCATGGGTAGTTGCCAGAATAATACTGTTCCGATCTTTGATATCACCTTCGGTCACGGTTTCCTTAAGCACATTCAGGCGAGGATTACCGGCGTATGAAAACCAGCGTGAGCCGTAATTCCTTACCGACCAGACGCTGCAAACGGCTAACAGCGCAAAAAGAAGGAACAGAAAGAGAGCCAGCAGTTTGAAGCGGTACCGACGCCTTTTCATTCCAGGTCCTCCTTTCTGTCAATCGCTGAACATGGCAAGATGGATATCTTCTTTCAGATGATCCTCATTCATACTTTCCACTCCCTGAATCAACCCGACCAGACACATACTGGAAATCAGGGATGTTCCTCCGTAACTGATAAAAGGTAAAGTAACCCCCGTGAGAGGGATCAGCTTCAAAATGCCGCCGATAATCACAAATGTCTGAACGCCGATCAGCAGGGTACATCCCATTGCCAGCAATCCGTGAAAACTGTTTCGCGCAGACATAGCCACGGTGGTTCCGCGCCATACAAGCGCCACTACCATAAGAAGGACGCACAAACCGAATATCAGTCCGAACTGTTCGCAAATGACTGCAAAGATAAAATCCGACTGATAGACCGGAATGGAGGTGGGCGATCCGAGTCCAAGCCCGACGCCGAACGCACCTCCGCTGGCGATTGCCATGAGTCCCTGTACAAGCTGATATCCGTAATGCTCATAATCAGCCCACGGATTTTGCCAGATCGCGACACGTACACGGACATGAGAGAACATGTTATATCCGAGAACGGCTCCTCCGCATCCGCCGGCAAGAGCAAGCAGAGAACAGAACCAGTTGCCGGTGGCAGCCCAGTACAGCAGCAATGCAGTACAGAAATACATGAGAGCAGTTCCCAAATCCTTTTGCAACATCAGCAGGATGAGACATATGCAGGTAAAGACAAGACAGGGAAGAGTCCGGTTTACGGACAGGAACCGGGCAAGAACAATGACCAGAATCAGTTTGACAACTTCACTGGGCTGAAAAGATACACCCGCGATACTGATCCAGTTTTTCGCGCCGTTCGTCTCGGCTCCGAAGAGGACGGGGAGCGCAAGCAGCACCAATCCTGCCGGAATGAGCAAACAGACAACATGGCGCCATGAAGAAACCGCGCGCACCAGATAAATGCAAAAAATCATACAGCCAAGACCGATCGCATATGAAACCGCCTGCTGAACGGCATAGTACGGATTGGTATCATAAAGGACCAGAACACCCAGTGCGCAAAGAAAGTTCGTCAGGGACAGAAGCAACCGGTCAGCCGGGAAGATACGCGGAAGGATATTCGTTCCCAGAAAGATCATTGCGGGAACCGCTGCGGTCAGAATAAATCCGAGTGTGGAAGTATCCCGAAGAGCAAGCAGCAGGAATGAAAGAAAAAAGAAAAGCATCACAACAGCTGATAACCGGCGGCCGGGCGTTTTTTTCCTTTTACTCACTCCAATCCGCCTCCCATCTGTCGGAACGGCGTTTCCGTACGGAAGAGTCCGCTATATCAGATAACGGCGAAACAGGAACGTCAGACGCAATATCCGCATCATTCACGGAAGAAATCGATACAGTCTGCGCAGATTCATCCGGAACGGGGTATGAGGACTGATCAGGCATCCGGCCGGAAACAAATCCGGATCCGTCCTGCATGGGAGGAACCCATGAAACCGGCTGAACATACGGCATGCCGGATTCCACACCGGCACAGGGCACTGTTGCAAATGAAGGATCAACTTCTGTTGCGGGATCAAGTCCGGAGAAGAGGTGAAGACGAAGCATGACTGAACCGACCTGAAGGCAGGATCCGTGAACTAAAGGATGTGCTTTTTCATTTGAGCGGGCATCCAGCAGGATCCCGTCCGCCAGGACATTGCATCCGCGGAAAGGATGAAGATGCAAACCGGATCCTGACACGAATGAAAAGAAAAGATGAGATTTCCGGACATCGGAAGCGGGGAGAACGATATCGCAGGAACGGACTGATCCGAGAATGCCTTCATACGGAACCGGAATGGACATACCGGGGATAAGTTCATTACTGTCGGCATTCAGCACGATCAGTTCTCCGACTGTTCCGGCATCCGGGAGTTTACGAAGCCGCGCGTGCTTTTCGGCGCGGTCGGACAGCAACCAGGCAAAAGCGCGAAGGACGATCAAAACTCCGAGAAGAGCAAACAGATATCGTGAAGCGAGGGAAATGACCTCATAAACTTCAGCAGACATAAGGCGTTCCCTCCTTCTTTTTTTACAATCGGGGGCAGTATCAGGCGAATCAGGGGATCTCAGACGGAGATTCCTTCATGCCCAACGCTTCCTGAAGGACAGACATGTTATGAAGCATTACCGTTTCGTAGTAATCCAAAGGAACATCGGTTTCGGGTCCTGTGACAATCGGATCAAGCATATAGACGGGCGCGCCTGTTTCCGCTGAAAGTGTTCTGGCGGCGAGATCTTCGTACTGCGGTTCAATAAATAAGGCTACATTGCCTAAATCCCGGACAATGTCAGCCAGCCGTCCGAGCTGTGCAGGAGTAAGCGTTTCACCCGGCTCACGGTTGACCACGGCAACGACCTCGAGACCGTAGGCGCTGGCAAAATAGGGGAAAGCCTCGTGAAAAGTAACGATACGGTTATCAGACAGGTTGGAAAGCCCGTCGTGAAGCGTTTTGTCAAGCGTTTCCAAACGGATGGACAGCCTGTCAAGATTGGCTGATATTTCAGCTTCAAATTCAGGCATGATACCGATCAGACCGTTTCCCAGATTTTGTGCTATGCGGAGCGCATTTGAAGCATCCAGCCAGATATGTGAGTTGGGGAGTCCCGCTTCTTCGCTTTCACCGATCTGCAGTGAACCGCCATCCGAAAGCAATTCGATCCCATCCGAGGCAGATATGACAGGAAGATCGGGGAAGGCTTCACAGATCAAATCAAGATAGGATTCCATGCCGGCTCCGTTGACCAGAAATACATCGGCGGAGGATAATTCCTTCATGTCGGATGTCTGAAGCTGATAGTCGTGCAGGCATCCCGTTCCGGGTGCGGCAAGATTTCGCACTTCAATCTCGCTGATCCCGTCCGTCAGGTTCAGGGTCAGCAACCAGATCGGGTAGAAGCTTGTTACGACGACCTGGGATAATGAGATCGCCGGAATCAGTAATGTCAGAACCAGCACCAACAAAAACAGTCTGCGGAACATGTGAATCTCCTTTACGAATAAATCAGTCATTCCCGGAAAGCCATTTTTCCCAGCGGATACGCGGGAAAGATTCCCTTATCATCCGCGCAAGATAGGCACGTTCGTCAGCAGGCATATGATTTTCATAATACAGATACAGCGCCTGCATTGCGGAAAAGGATCCTGTTTCCATGAAATAGGTGTGCAGTGCGTCATAATTGACGGAATAGGGTTTCAATGAAGCAAACAGAACGCCGAGAATATCGTCTGCCGCGTCGCGCAGTTCATCCATCCGGATCCGGCGCAGAACGCCGTTGTCCATCCGTGCAGACATACCTTGTCCCAATCTGTCGTAAATCGCGTTGAAAAGATAGTTTTCCAACCGTTCAGACAGTGAGTGGAACGTATCTTTATATGGGGCGTATGCACGAAGGATCGAAGCTGCTCCTTCCGCGAAACCGGGATCATCCGCCAAAGAGGAGCCGAAGCGAGGGCGCAGGACTTCACTGACATGCCAGGATTCGATCATCTGACTGTACACCTCCGGAATCCCATATAATACGGAAGTTATTGTATCACATCTGACCTTCGATTTCGACTGTAATCATCATTTTTCAAGGTAAATGTTACGTTAATTTAATGTTTCGTGAAAAATCGGGTCAAACTGATCGTAAATGGAAAAAGAACGGTCATTTTCAAAGGATTAAATCGAAAATATAGTGGTACGTACAGCTTTATTCCACAAAACCTTGTTGACAAATTATTCATCATTTCTTAACTTTATAACAATTATCCACAACCTCAGAAGGCTTGATATTTCTATCATATTCTGATAATATGGTCGGGCCCGCTCATAAAATGGAAGTTATCCACAGTCGGGTTATCCACAACAGAAGCCCGGATCCGCGGCTTTGCCGTGTGCTGAAAACGGGCAATCAGAACAGATTAAAGGACGGTTTCCGCATGAATATGGAGGCTCTGTGGGAGAAAACCTGCGCTCTGCTTTATCGGGAAATGGCGCAAGTTTCCTATGATACCTGGATCGAGAATAATCTCTCTCCGGCGCAGCTGGAGGGGGATACGCTCTGCCTGCGTATCGCCATGGAGAATATGCGCGGATCCATCACCAACAAATACGGGACTCTGATTGAACGATGCCTGAGCGAGGCAGCCGGAATGAAAATGAAGGCGGAGATCCTGACTCGGGCCGAGCTGAGCAAACGGTCTTCCGGCAATGTCGAAGACAGAAACACCCGTCCTGGCCCTCAACTCAATCCCAAATATACTTTTGACAATTTTGTTGTCGGCAATGCAAACAGGTTTGCCCAGGCAGCTGCGCTTGCTGTCGCGGAGAGTCCTGCGGAAGCATATAATCCCCTGTTTATTTACGGCGGTGTGGGACTCGGGAAAACCCATCTGATGCAGGCTATCGGTCATTTTATTCATCAGGAATCACCGGAAAAACAGATTCTTTACATGACCAGTGAAAATTTTACCAACGCGCTGATCGAAGCCATTCAACAGAAGAAGACCTATGAGTTCCGTGAAAGCATCCGGAAAGTGGATGTTCTGATGATCGATGACGTCCAGTTCATCGCAGGACGGGAAAGTACACAGCAGGAGTTTTTCAACACATTCAATGAATTGCATAACGCGAATAAGCAGATCATTCTGACGAGCGATAAACCTCCGAAAGATATTCAGCATCTGGAAGAACGTCTCTGCAGCCGTTTCGAGTGGGGGCTGGTTGCCGATATCCAGAGACCGGATGTTGATACCCGCGTCGCGATCCTTCGGGAAAAGACACAGCAGGATCATATCACGGTTCCGGATGAAGTCCTGAATCTGATCGCGGGGAAGGTTGACACCAATATACGGGAACTGGAAGGCTGCCTGACGCGTTTGGTGGCGTATTCCAGCCTGACGGGCGAACCGATTTCGCTGTCGCTGTGTGAAACAGCGCTGAAGGAGATCTTTGATCAGAAACGGGTCAAAAAAATAACGGTGGAACTGATCATGAGCGTTGTCAGCGATTATTACGGACTGACAATAGGCGATCTTACCGGCCCGACCAGAAAACGTGAAATTACGATCCCTCGCCAGATCGCCATGTTTGTATCCCGGGAAATGACCGGTATGAGTCTCCCGCAGATCGGACAGGAATTCGGCGGACGGGATCACACGACCGTGATGCACAGCTGCCGGGTAGTGGAAGAGAACATAAAAACGAATTCCAACACCCGCGCGGTGGTGGATGAGATCCGCAGACTTGTAAAGAACGCGCAATAACAGGAGCGATAAGCTTGACAAAGCGGGTGGCGGGTGCTATGATTGCCCCAATATCCGCGATGAAGGAGATTGCGCGTCCAGAATCCGTCCACAGGCTGTTTGCCGCCAGAGAGAAGATCCGCCGGCTGGAAGATCTTCGGCCAGGGCTGACGCGAATTCACTCCGGAGCAGCTTCCGCGAAAGATACCGAGTAGCAGAAGCCGGGTCCGTCCCGTTACAGACGGCTTGAGCGTCAGAATCTATCGGTTCATGACGAAATTTGGGTGGTACCACGGAGTACGGCTTCGTCCCTGCGAAAGCCGTACTTTTTTTATATTCATTGACAGGAGTGAACATCATGGAACAGAAGATCAAAGCGCTTCGGGAACAGATGGAAGAGCGGCTCGGGCAGATTGACAGCAAGGAAAAACTGTCCGCGTTCTGGCAGGACTTTCTGGGTAAGAAGGGCAGTATTGCCGAACTGATGAAGGGTCTCGGCACCGTAGCCAAGGAAAACCGGCCGGCGATGGGCAAGATCATCAACGAATTCAAAGTATCCGTTGAAGAGAAGTATCAGGCTATGAGCGAAAAAATGGAGCAGATCGAACTGGCCGCCAGAAACCGCCGGGAACAGGTGGATATCACCATGCCTGCGAAAAAACAGCCGCAGGGCGGACTGCATCCCATCACGATCGTACGGAATGAAATGATTAACGTTTTCGCCGGTATGGGATTCGAAATTTATGAAGGCCCCGAAATCGAGGATGACGATCATAACTTCACCCGTCTGAATGTCGCCAAGGACCATCCGGCCAGGGATATGCAGGATACATTTTATATTTCCGAGGATATTCTTCTCCGGACCCATACCAGCCCCGGACAGATCCGCGTGATGGACCGTGAAAA
Organism: uncultured Clostridia bacterium; assembly: GCA_937906775.1. Taxonomy (GTDB): domain Bacteria; phylum Bacillota; class Clostridia; order Christensenellales; family Aristaeellaceae; genus Aristaeella. The sequence continues at coordinate 9,758 of CALCUD010000048.1, read as the reverse complement.
ACCGCCGATCAAGGTGCTTGTTCCGGGTCGGGTGTTCCGGTCTGACTCCGACGCCACGCACAGCCCCATGTTCCACCAGATGGAAGGACTCGTTGTGGATAAGGGGATCACACTTTGCGATTTGCAGGGCATGCTTGACAAATTTGTGAAACAGATCTTTGACGCTGATGTCAAGACCCGTTTGCGTCCCAGCTATTTCCCGTTTACTGAACCCAGCGTGGAGGTGGACGTGAGCTGCTTTGAATGCGGCGGAAAAGGCTGCAGCCTTTGCAAGCATACAGGATGGATCGAAGTACTCGGCGGCGGTGTGGTACACCACAATGTTCTGAAAAACTGCGGAATTGATCCTGAAATTTATTCCGGATTTGCGTTTGGAATCGGGATCGAACGTATCACGATGCTCAAATACGGAATCAACAACATGGGACTGCTTTTCGAAAACGACCTGCGGTTCCTGAAGCAATTCAAGGACTGACAGAACGATCGGGAAAGAGAGGCATGAGAAAATATGAAAGTACCTTACAGCTGGCTTAAGGAGTACGTGGATATCGATGTGACCGCGCAGGAACTGGAAGAAAAACTCTTCGGCTGCGGTTTTGAGGTGGAAGAACTCATTGACCTTCGGAAAGATATTCAGAAGGTCGTTGTCGGAGAAGTCATTTCCTGCGAAAAAGCTGAAGGGACCCATCTGACGGTCTGTCAGGTCAACTGCGGTGAATACGGCAACCCGGTCCAGATCGTGACAGGCGCCGACAATGTCTATGCAGGCATGCATACGCCGGCTGCCCTGGACGGTGCAACGCTTCCGGGCGGTGTGAAGATCACGGCCAAACCGCTTCACGGAATCCCTTCCGCCGGTATGATGTGCGGCGGGGAAGAACTTGGACTCAATGAGGACCTTTATCCGGGCTCGGAATATTACGGCCTGCTGGAACTCCCGAAGGATACCGTTCCTGGAACGGACATCGCTGAGGTTGTAGGGCTGAATGATTTCATCTTTGACATTTCCGTGACCGCGAACCGTCCGGACTGCCAAAGTGTTCTGGGAATCGCGCGGGAGGTCGCCGCGGTCCTCGGCAAAGAACTGAAAATGCCCGCTACCGACTATCGTCAGACGGAGTACCGGTATCCCAATCTGTCGGTCAGCGTGGAAGCCCCGGAACTTTGCCCGAGATATCTTGCGCACGGCGTCCGGAATATCACACCCGGAGTCAGTCCCCGGTGGATGCGGAGATATCTGGCTCTTTGCGGTCTGCGCTCCATCAACAATGTGGTGGACATCACCAATTATGTGATGCTCGAAATCGGTCAGCCCATGCATGCGTTCGATCTGGACACACTGGAAGAACGCGCGATCATCGTTCGCCGGGCAAAAGACGGGGAGAAGATCCAGACGCTGGACGAGAAAGAGTTCTCACTGAAAACTGACAATCTGGTGATTTGCGACGGAAACCGTCCGGTGGCACTGGCAGGTATCATGGGCGGCCTGAACAGCGAGATCAGGGATCATACGGCTCAACTGCTTTTCGAAGCGGCGAAATTCGCCAGGGACAGCGTACGTAAAACCAGCCGTTCTCTGGGGCAAAGCACGGATTCATCCGCCCGCTTTGAGAAGGGAATCAGCGAATATACCGTTGAGCTGGGGATGTCCAGAGCTCTTCATCTGATCGAAGAACTGAAATGCGGCGAGATCACCTCCAGCGCATTCGATATCAGCGCCGGGGCTTCCCGCGAGGGGAAACATTTCACTGCCCGACTGAGCAAGATTAATTCGATCCTCGGAATCGAAGTTCCTGTGGAAGATGTTTTACGGATTCTGAAGAGCCTGCAGTTCGATGTGTCACGGAGCGGAGACCTGCTGAATGTAACTGCGCCGCGGTATCGGGAGGATATCGAGATCGGCGAACCTGATCTGGCAGAGGAGATCATCCGTGAATACGGATATGACCATGTTATTCCGACTTTCCTGAAGGACGCGGCGGTTACAAGCGGCGGAAAAACCCCTGAACAGCAGCGCAATGATAAGGTTAAACGCGTCATGTGCGCGCAGGGATATCATGAGATCAGCACGCTGGCTTTTTATGCCGACGCTGATCTGGATATGCTGCATATCGCACCGGACGCGCCGGAACGGAATGTGCTTCGCCTGCTGAATCCGATCACGGCGAATCTGAGTATTATGCGGCCGCTTCTGACGCCCAGTATGTTGAATATTACCGTTGAGAATCTTAAACGGGGCAACAATGAAGGACGTGTTTTTGAACTGAGCAACGTTTATGTTCCGCACGGTGAGAATGAACTTCCGGAGGAACGGCTCCATTTAGGGTTCGCGGCTTTCGGCGATGAGGAAGATTTCTTCACTGTCAAGGGCAGTGTGGAAGCTCTCGGCAATGCTTTCGGAGTATCTTTCGATGTTGAACGGGCAACGGATATTCCGTATCTGCACCCCGGCATTGCGGCATATATTCTGTGTGAGGGCGAGCGAATTGGTGTGTTCGGAAAGCTTGCCAACGAAGTTCTCGGCGAATTGAAAATGCACAAGGACAGCAAGGCCAACCACAAGATCTTTCTCGGAGAGATCGACTACGCTTCCATGATGAGCCATGCAGCTGCCAGCTTCCGCTATCAGCCGATCAGCACGTTTGCCCCGGTGATCCGGGATCTGGCGCTGACTGTGGATGAGGAAATCGGTTGCGGCGATCTGATGAAGGAGATCGCGCGGGCCTGTAAAACAGTATCGGATGTTGAACTGTTCGATATTTACCGCGGGGAACAGATCGGGGAAGGGAAAAAGAGTATGGCCTTCAAGATCCGTTTTGAATCCGGCGACAAAGCGCTGACGCCTGAGGAAATCGACAAGTTCATCAAGAAGATCCTGGGCAATCTGAAATTCAAACTGGGCGCGGAGATCCGCTGAAGGTAAACAAGGACAGGGATCGGAGCAATCCGATCCCTGTCTTTTATATTTACAGGAGAGCATACGGCGGCGGGAAAATGACTGAATTATTCAGCCGGTTCTCCGCCGACCATCGCCCAGAAAGCCGGCTTGGGCTGCCCGTTCCGACCGAACGGCAGGGGATAATTCGATGCCAGCCAGCTTGTATCGTCTGTAGCCCCCCATATCTGGACAGCGATGAAATCCTTATCATACTTTACAAACAAATCCATCAGTTCCTTATAGCGGGCGGCCTGGATCTGATAAGCGGAAGCGGAGCGCGTTGTGATTTTGATATCCATTTCACTGACACGCAGTTTCAATCCGAGTGCGGAGATTTTTTTGATGGCGTTTTCCACCATGCCGACGCTAGGCTGACCGGATTCATAATGCGCCTGGAAACCGTAGCAATCAATATTCCCTTCACTCACCAGTTCGGACAGCAGATCCACTATTCCACTGAGCTTGGGTGAATAGGGCGTGGAATAATCATTGTAGCACAGGATCACGTCCGGACGGGCGTATTTCCGCGCAAACTCAAAAGCGCGGGCGATATAGTCCGGACCGACGGTTTTATACCACAGGACATTTGTACGGGGACGACCGGTTCCGTCATCGATTGCTTCGTTGACAACATCCCACGATACAATCAGACCGGGATACTGTTCTTCTGTGATCTTCATGACTTCTTTTATATAGTTCTCCATTCGTCCAAGCATGATATCCCTGTCAGCCAGTTCGCCGGCACTGTTATAGCCAAGCCGGAAAAATGTTCCAGGAGTCTGATTGTGCCACAGTAATGTGTGCCCGTGAACAGCGATCCCGTATTTTTGACAGTAATCCAGAAAAGCTTTTGCAGCGGTCAGATGAACGGCAACCGCGGTTTCATCCCCGGTTTCCGCTACGAGGTCGCGGCTGGATTGCAGGTCAAAAACGGAATCGGGTTTCAGTTCATTTCCCGGCGTCAGAATTGCAAACTGAGATTTATAAAATATCAGGCGGCCCGGTTCACGGATTTCGGATCCGGCCAGCTCACTGCCAAACAGAAAGTGATCCTGATAATGCTCTTTCAGAGAAGGAATACTGCCGAAAACAGGCCAGTCACCGTAACTTTTTCCTTCCAGCGGATCTGAGGTTTCAAGAATCTCGACCTTTACATCGTCCAGAAGGAAATCCGCATCGGCGAGCGAACTGTCAGTCGTAAAACGGAGGTTGGCAGTGCTGCTGCAGGTGAATTCGCAGGATAACTCTGTCCAGACGCCGGAAGGGAAGTCCGACCGGATCAGTTCGGGAAGTTCCGAACCGGAAAAAGCGACGCAGAAGATCCCTGCTTTTCCGGAATCCTGCCGGACCCGGAGTGCGAGTCTGACCTTGTCGCCTTTTTTATATCCGAGTTTTCCGGAACGGATTTCAACACCGGAGGCATCCGTACGGTCATACACTTTTAACGCATGATTACCATTTTCGGAATCATTATCCGCAATTTCATATTTACATGCGCCGCTTTTTGAAAAGCCGGGATTGACGCCGTCCTCAAAATTCAGCAGCACAGAGGGCGTTTCTGCCGTGACAGCAGAACAAAGGGCTAAAAGAAGAGAAAGTACCAACAGACAAATCAGGTGTTTTTTCATTCGGGAATCCTCCTGACAGTTGATGAAATCATTATACTACCGATTTGGATTCTGAGGCATATTTAAAACCGGTACGTACATATTTTGAACAAATGATTGAAATGTGCTTTTTTTGTTTCTGCATTTCACGGTTCCGACGGTTTTCGACAAACGGGATCCGATTTTTGAGCGGCGAAACGGTGCAACAGCCCCTTCGGTACCTGATACAATGGAATTTTCGCAGCTGCTGAAAGCCAATCCGGACGGAATGTTCTGTGAATTCAGGGAACTAAGTATACATTGACATCAACTTGTCTGTTTTGTATAATATTTTAGGTATTTTTTGTGCAAGTTGATTACGGGCGGATGATTTCATCTGCCCCATATTGGCTGCAAACGGAAAAATGTTGCGGAGGGCCGCGACATATTTGGGAGATGAACTCATGTCAAGAAGAGGACGGAACATTCTGATCGGCGTTCTGATCGTGGCTGCGGTGGTTGCCGGCGTCTGGCTTCTGGGTCAGGGCGACAATACCTTCATCGCAAAATATGAGAACACCGATCTGACAACTGACGTCACGGGAATCGGGCGCAGCAATATGTACGACGCTTACGCGGAAGCATACGCGTCTCTGCCGGCTGTTACGGAAGAGGTTCCCGTGGATATCGCAGCCTTTGAGGGCGAAGCTGAAGCCAGAGGCGACGGCGTATATACCGCTGATACGGGCGAAGTCACCTGGACAGTTGATGTTCCGACAGCCGGTCTGTACAATATCCGGATGGATTATCTGACAACTCCGAGTCGCGGTGTCGATATCGAACGGGAACTGCTGATTAACGGAGCACTGCCGTTTGACGGAGCTTCCACGCTTTGTTTCAGCAGATTGTGGACAGATGACGGAGAAGTCAAAAAAGATAATCAGGGAAACGATATCCGTCCCAGTCAGATCGAGATTTTTGAACCGCAAACCGCGTATTTCAGGGATGATATGGGTTATCATACCGAACCCTATGCTTTTTATTTTGGGCAGGGTGAAAACACGCTGACACTGAAAGCTGTCAATGAGCCTGTCATCATCAACGGGATCACGTTGACACCCATTGCGAAGCGCGCTACCTACGCGGAATATCTTGAAAAGCAGCCCGAAGTGGCTGTCAGCGATGCGAGCCGGAATTTCTCCCTGACGGTCCAGGGCGAAAGTGCTGATCTCCGCAGCGCTCCAAGCCTTTATCCCCGCTACGACCATTCTTCTCCCAAAACCGTTCCTTATTCTGTGACAAATACGGTTCTCAACTATATCGGCGGTGATCCCTGGACCCACCCGAATGAATGGATCCAGTGGTCGTTCGATGTCCCGGAGGACGGATATTACAATATTACCGTCAAAGCGCGTCAGATGTATCAGCGCGGCGCTTTGAGCGCACGTACCATTTATATTGACGGCGAGGTCCCGTTCGAGGATCTGAGCGCTGTGACCTTCAAGTATGATAGCGCGTGGTCCATGCGCACGCTGAGCGATTCACAGGGAACGCCGTGCCGTTTCTACCTGACAAAGGGAACACATACCATCCGGATGGAAGTGACCATGGGTGAGATGGGTCCCGTACTGCAGGAAGTGGAGGACAGCATTTTCCGTCTGAATCAGATTTACCGCAAGCTGCTTGTTCTGACGGGCGCGAATCCCGACAGATTCCGCGATTACAACCTGAATCAGGTCTATCCGGAAGCGCTTGAAGCGATGAATCTTGAAAGCAAACGTCTGTACAAGATCGTGGATGATATGGTGGCTACGACCGGCGAAAAGAGCGATCGCGTCGCCGTCGCGCAGACGCTGGCCATTCAGCTGGAAAACTTCGTTAAGGACAATTACCGGATCACAGAGTCCTTCCAGAATTTCAAAGACAATATCACTTCTTTGGGAACCGCCATGCAGAACATGAGCGAGAGCAAGCTGGATGTGGATTTGATCATGATTACCGGTGAGAATGCGAAAATACCCGGGAACCATGAAAATTTCCTGACGCAGCTTGGTCACAATATCCGTTCTACCGCGAGTTCCTTCTTTGTCGATTACAACTCACTCGGCGATAAGTGGGATGAGAACGACAATGATGTTCTCGAGATCTGGATCGTTACCGGCCGCGATCAGAGCACGGTTCTGAAGACGATGATCGACGACACGTTTACTCCGGCTTCAGGAATCAAAGTCAATGTCAAACTGGTTGATGCCAACGCCATTCTGACCGCGGTTGTGGCAGGAAACGGACCGGATATCTGCCTGAGTGTCAGCGGCTGGTTTGCCGTCAACTATGCCATGCGCAACGCAGTTGAGGATCTGACACAATTCGAGGACTTCAATGAGGTTGTGAAACCCTTCTATCAGAGTATTCTTGATCCGTTGACCTATAATGACGGTGAACATAAGGGAATTTACGGACTTCCGGAAACTCAGAATTTCAATTTGCTGTTCTATCGTAAGGACGTGCTGGAAGAGTTGGGTGTTGAAGTTCCGCAAACCTGGGATGATTTGATTGCCTTGCTGCCTACGGTGCAGGGAAATAGCCTGACCATGGGTATCCCGTTCCCGGATATCGCTCTTGCGGATATTTCCATTTTTAACTCTCTGGTCTATCAGAACGGCGGGGCTATTTACGAGGAAGACGCTAAAAAGACGCTGATCGACAGTGAATCCGGCGTCTCGGCGTTCAAACTGTATACCAGCCTTTACAACGATTACGGTCTCCCTGTCGTTTACGACTTTGTAAGCCGTTTCCGCAGCGGTGAAATGCCGATCGGTCTGGCTTCCTACGCAACATACAACACATTGATGGTTTCCGCTCCGGAAATCCGCGGACTTTGGGATTTCACCCTCTTCCCAGGTACGGTTCAGGAAGACGGATCCATCGACCGGACGGTTCATACCGACGGATTGTGCTGCATGATGATCGCTACCGATGACGAGAAAGTTAAGGGCAATGCGTGGGAGTTCATGAAATGGTGGGTTTCCACAGACGCACAGGTTCGTTTCGGACGCGAGATGGAGAGTATTCTCGGTGCGAGCGCCCGTTATCAGACGGCAAACCGTGAAGCGCTGCAGCAACTGGCATGGTCCAAGGATCAGCTGGCGATTCTGGAGGAACAGATGAGTATGACCCGCGGCTTCCCGGAGATCGCCGGCGGCTATTCCACCACACGCCATATTACCAACGCGATCCGAAAGGTTATCAACGAAAAGACGGATCCGCGCGAAGCGCTGTTGAATTATACACGGACCATCAACGAAGAGATCAAGATCAAGCGGCGGGAATTCAACCTGCCGATCGATTGACAGGAGAAAGGAGGATAAACGCATGCAGTCACAGTCTTTCGCGTCCAGGTACCTGACAATGAAGCGGGAAAACCTGAAATACGGATGGGCGCAGGCAAAACGGAACAAAGTATGTTATCTGTTCCTTGCCCCTTACGCGATCCTGTTTTTCACCTTCTTTATCCTGCCCATCGCGACATCGATTTTTTACAGCTTTACCTATTATAATATTCTGGAACCGGCGCGTTTCATCGGCTTTGACAATTATGTCAATCTGGTTCTTCAGGATGAAGTATTCCTGACCTCTGTCAAGAATACCTTCGTCATCGCGGTGATCACGGGACCTGTCGGATATATCCTGTCCTTCATGTTCGCGTGGTTTATCAATGAACTGCCCAAATGGCTCCGTGCCATCGCGGTGGTCGTGTTCTATGCTCCGTCCATTGCGGGCTCCGCATTTACCGTATTCTCAATCATATTCCGAGGTGACGCCTACGGCTGGCTGAACTCCATCTGCATGGAATTCGGGATCATCAACGCTCCGAATCTTTGGCTGACAGATCCAAGATATATGATGACGATCCTGGTCATTGTTATCCTCTGGATGAGTATGGGCACCGGATTCCTGAGCTTTGTCGCCGGTTTCCAGAGCGTTGACCGGAGTATGTACGAAGCCGGCTATGTGGACGGCGTCAGGAACCGCTGGCAGGAACTGTATCATATCACTCTGCCCAGCATGAAGCCGATGCTTCTGTTCGGCGCGGTTATGAGCATCACTTCCGCGTTCAATGTCTGCGATGTGCCAAGAGCCCTGTGCGGATTCCCTTCGACAGACTACGCGGCCCGTACAGTGGTCACACACCTGTTTGACTACGGATTTACGCGGTTCGAGATGGGCTATGCCAGCGCGATCGCCACGCTCCTGTTCCTGGTTATGATTCTGTGTAAAAAAGCAATCAGCGGGTTGCTGGGAAGGTTGGGAAGCTGACATGAGTGAAATGAACACGGTCAAATCCAACGGTACCCTGCAACTGATCAACGGTAAGAAATATCACGGAACACTGGTTGCGGGAGAAACGGGAGCCGCCTTCTATCTGAAGAACAGTTCCGAACCCTTTGTGGAATTCAAGTATTCCAAACTGAACAGACTGGATAACATCCGTCGCGGCGGCACGACCAGCATGGTTACCGCTGTTCTGAAAGATGTTGAGAATGACGGCGCGAAATACAGTTTTGAGCTCAGTCAGGGTCTGAAACTCTACAACTTTATGGATCAGCACTGGGTTGATAAACCGGTGATGCCGAAAACGCGCGGAGACGAGCTGCACCGTCTGGCGGAACTTCGCGGCGAGAAAATCGAGGTGCCGAAGAAGCATCTGATCACCCGCCGGCATCCGAACCGTTCCATCGCGGGTGACATCGGGGTTTATTTCCTGCTTCTGCTGGTGGCTGTTCTGATGATCTTCCCGCTGGTTTTCCTGATCGGCTCCAGTCTGAAGCCTCTGGATGAACTGTTCAAATTCCCGCCGACGGTGTTCGCACAGCATCCGACCATGGATAACTTCTCCGATCTGCTGGTTACCATGGGACAGAGCTGGGTTCCCTTCGGACGTTATCTGTTCAATACTTTCTTTATTACGTTTGTGGGAACTTTCGGGCATCTGATCATTGCCAGCATGGCGGCGTTCGTTCTTGCGAAGTATCAGTTCCCGGGCGGGAAAACCTTCTTTGCCGTTGTAACGACCTGTCTGATGTTCTCCGGTTATGTTACCGGTATCCCGAACTATCTGATCATGAGCCGCCTGGGAATGATCGATACCTACTGGGCATTGATCTTACCTGCTTTCGCGGCACCTATCGGCTTGTTCATGATGAAACAGTTCATGGAAGGCTTGCCGACTGCAC
>CALCUD010000047.1 GCA_937906775.1 uncultured Clostridia bacterium | reverse complement strand
AAAGCCAATGCTTGCAGTTATTATCATATCCGCATACCGTACAGAAACCGTTTTCATCGATACAATGATACGCGCGGTCAAGTTCAACGCCGCATGTCTCGCAGTACGGAACATGCTCTTCAACATATATGGTATATGTGACAGTGTGTTCTTTATTATGTTCACACGCGCAACCTTCGCACACATAGATTCCTTTATCCGGGTCATAAATAAACCTGTGCGAAATAAATCCAGTACCCTCGTTCAGCGTATAACAGTCCAGGCATCCGAATCCGCACTGATCCGGATTTTCAGGATTTACAAACCACCCTTGATTAAGGTGTTCACACGTTTCCGGGCCTGTGAGTCCCAGCATCATCAGACCGGGTGCTTCCGAAGCTATGTTCTGATCCGGTTCATCCTGTTGTTCGGTTGTTTCGGGAGTTCCTTCCGGTTGTCCCTCCGGCTCGATAACTTCTGGCTTCTCTTCTGTCACAGTTTCTTCCGGTTCTCCGTCAGTCTCTGCTGCTTCAGGCTGTGCTTCCGGCGCAAATTCCTCCGGTTGTCCTTCTGTTGCAGGTTCTTCCGGCTGTCCCTCTGTCACGGTTTCGTCCGCTTCTCCGTCCCCTTCTGAGCCTTCCGGTTGAACGCTTGTCAAAAGCATTTCCGGCTGCTCCGTTTCTCCAGACTCCTCCGGCGTTTCTTCAATCGTTTCCGTCTGTCCGGCAGGTTCGGATTCCTCCGGCTTCTCCGTTTCAGTTTCCGGCCAGATCACCGTCAGTTCCGGGATCGGGTACTTCCCGTCCAGCCCCTGCTTCTTCAGCTTCGAGGCCAGCTGCTCCGCCGCGTCGTCGGACAGCGGCGATACCCGTTCGCAACGGACATATCCGGTAACGGTCGTTCCGTTATCGGTAAAAGTCAGCCTGATCCAGTCCTTCTGCGGGTTTTCATCGTTGGCCTTCTCCAGCTCGCCCCAGGCGTTTCCGGACACGGCGGTGCACAGAAGCTGCCCTTCGGAAGGTCTTTCATAGATCTTCGTGTTGTTTTTGACAGAAACATATCCCTTGGCGAAATGCTCGATTTCTTCCGGTTCCTCCGTGGGCGCCTCCGTCGGTTCCTCCGTGGGCGTCTCCGTCGGTTCCTCCGTGGGCGCCTCCGTCGGTTCCTCGGTAGGCGCTTCCGTGGGTTCCGCCGTGGGTGCCTGTGTCGGTTCCGGCGTAGGCGTCGCGGTCGGTTCCGGCGTGGGCGTCGCCGTAGGCGCAGGCGTGGGCGTCGCCGTCGGTTCCGGCGTAGGCGTGGGCGTGGGCACCGGCGTAGGTGTCGGTGTCGGTTCCGGCGTAGGCGTCGCCGTCGGTTCCGGCGTGGGCGTCGCTGTCGGTTCCGGCGTGGGCGTCGCTGTCGGTTCCGGCGTGGGTGTCGCCGTCGGTTCCGGCGTAGGTGCCGGCGTGGGTTCCTCCTCCGTGACTTCTTCTACCTCAACGACTTCCTGCGGCTGTTCCGCGGGCGCGGCCTGATCAGCCTCCTCCGCCGAAACGGGCAGCATGCTGACCAACATCATGATCGCGGTGATCAAAGCAAAGATTCTCTTTTTCATCGGACAGAACCCCCTTGTTCATACCAATGGTATATTATGGTATATTATAGTATATTAAGGATATGTTACATCGGTTGTATTTCCCTGTCAATCCCTTTATTTTCAGCGGGTTCGTTATTCTTTTATCATTCTCCCGCCGTGACCGTCCTGTTTTCCCCCGCGCCGAAGCGGATCAGCCGCGTGCGGCCCGCCTGGGGATCGATCAGGATCACGTCGAACAGCAGTCTCGTCTCATCCGCGGGATTCCGGGGCTGATAGACGATCCCCGCCGTCCCCTGGCGCGGCTGGCTGATCCGGGCGCACCCGACCGCCACCCCCGTATACGGCAGATCCTCCGCCTGCTCCAGCATATCCCCGTGATCGTGCCCGTGGATATGCGCCAGAACCGTTCCGCCCCGGCCGGAAAACTCCCGGAGCGCGTCCTCGATCATTTCCCCGCCGGTGACATCCATAAAATATCCCCACTCCGGGCGGGTCGGGCAGTGGGACAGCACCAGAACGGCCTGATCCGTATCCAGCGCCTGACGCCGGAGCCATTCCGCCGTTTCCGGCTGATACGCGGCGCCGGCCGCGCTGAGGCAGACGACCCGGACATCCCCGAAGTCCACGTAAAAATCCGTCCTCCGCAACGCGTTGAAAACCGCGCCCGGATTGCCGGAAAGAAGCGTGCGGTAAAGATCCTCCGTTGTGAGCAGTTCCGCTTCCGGCTGGGCGCCGGGAACGGGAGGATCCGGTTCGCTGAGATCGTCGTGATTCCCGAGCAGATTATAATAGGGAACGCCGAGACCGCGGAATTTCGCGGTGATCTCCGCGATCTGCGGAACAGCCTGCCCGAGCGGGTACCGCTCCCCGTAGATCAGATCCCCCAGATTGAAGATCGCGTCCGGCCGGATCTCCCCGATCAGCTCCTTCATACAGGCCAGCATATCCTCCAGCGCCTTCGGCTCGGCGGAAAACGGATCCTCATGCAGATCCGAAAACACGAGCAGCGTCAGCATCGGCCGGGTCCCCCGGTAAAACGCCACCGATTCCGCCGTGTCCTCCAGCTCCTCCCGGTATTGCGCCGGGAGGTCGGCAAAAGAGGCGGCGGCGCTTTCGACCGGTGTTTCGGCCCGGACGGAAAAAGCCCCGATGATCATCACCAGCGTCGCCAGAAGAAATGCCGCCCGCTTTCCCATCACGTCACACCCTCCACGGATCCACCGTCTGTTTTTTTGATTATACCACCCGCTGGTCCCCGCCGCCACCCGTTTTCCCCGCCCCCCCCCGGCCGATTTTCCGCCCCTGTTTGATTTTACGCCACGAACAGGTATAATAACCTTATTCGAAGTACCGACAGGAAGAGAGGATTCTGATGAACCGATTTCTCCTTTGGCTGCTGATCGCCGCCGTCGCGGTCTGCGCGCTGTGGCTCCCCTTTGTCGCCTCTGAAAATCTGCGGCTGGACAGCGAGCGGATGCTCTTCCACGCGGACGAAGCCATGGCGCAATATGTCGCCGAAGGCCGGTTCGGGCTCGTCGCGCTGACGCGGCTTTTCGGGCTGGACAGCTGGCAGCCGCTGAAAAGCGGGATCCTGTACGCCGTTTTCTTTACCGCCTCCGGGCTTATGCTGACCTTTTTCCTGCGCCGGGACGGAGGGATCGCCGATCTTCCGGCCCTGCTGTTCTTTCTGCTGTACGGCACCTGCCCTTTTTGGGAGACGCACGCCTATTTCACCCTGCAGGCGCCGGTCATCGCCTTCTGTCTGCCGTTTCTGGCCCTGATCGGCTGCACCGACGCGCGCCTGATCGGCGGACGGAAGATCCCCGTTCCTTTCCGCGCGGCCTATGAGCTGATCGCGCTCGCGGGAGTCGCCTTCTGCCTCACGGTGTATCAGGCGCTGGGGACCTATGCCGCAGCCTGCTCGGCCGTGATGCTGTTCGTCCGGGCGCTCCGCGGCGAAAAGCCGGATGTCCGGAGTCTGGCCGTCTGGTTCGGGCGGATGATCCTCGCGCTGATCCTGTACGCTGTGCTCGTACGGAAAATCTCCGGCGGGCTGGACGGATATCTCACCGGCCAGATCGGCTGGACCGGAGCTTCCCCCCTGACCTGTATCAAAGAGATCATCCTGGAGTTCGGCAAGAACTTCTGCTGCTTTGACTCCGCGCACTTCTCCCTTTACCCGGTCAGCCTCGCGCTGCTCGCGATCCAGATCCTGCGTCGGCGGAAAGCCGGAAACCGGATCTGGCTCCTGCTGACGGGGATCGCCGCCGCGCTGCTGCCGATGGCCATGAGCTTCGCGCAGGGCGCCCGGATCGTTCCCCGCGCCCAGTTCGCGATCCAGCTGACCGCCGCGCTGACGCCGGTCCTGCTGTCCGGAATCATTGATCACAGAAAAAATGGGTTCCGCGCCGGTCTCGCCCTGCTTGCGGCCGTCGCCGTGCTGATTCAGCCGCTGCTGGTCTTTCGCGCGCTGCATACGGATAATGTCCGGAATGAAAAGGATCTGGCCGTCGCCTCCGCCGCGCTGGAGCAGATCGTTCAGATGGATTATGAAAACAAAGACCTTGTTTTTGTCGGGACCGTCCGGCAGGAGTTCCCCTTCCCCCTGACCGAAAGGGCGAACGTCATCGGACAATCCTTCTTTGACTGGTCCTGGCAGGAGGGGAAGGCCACCAGCGCCACCGCCGGCGCGGTCCGGCTGCTCCGCGCCATGGATCCCCGGATCCCGGACAAGCCTCTTAAAGACGCGAAAATGAAAAAACAGGCGGCCGCCCTCGCGAAAGAGCTGCCCGCCTGGCCGGATCAGCATTTTGTGACTGAAACGGAAGATTTCATCCTGGTCCGTCTGGACGACTGACCGTTACGGTTTCCCCTCCTCCGCCCCGGCGCGGATCAGGGAGGGATCCCGGCTCAGTTCCGCCAGATACCCGCACGCCACCATGTAGATCATCCCGCTCAGATAATAATAGCCGTACAGCGTGGCTTCAAACATATTTCCCATCAGCATCAGAAAACAGCACAGAGACGCCATGGTGTACCGCAGATCCCGGTTCCCGCTCCGGAAGCAGATCCGGACGCTCTGCAGGAACATCCGGACGCCGTAAACGATGAAAAGGATCATCGCCGGGACGCCGCAGCCCACACCGAATTCCAGGATCTGGTTGTGGGTATACATCGGCAGACTGGCCAGTTCATCCAGCCGGTAATAGATCCCGATGGGGGAGACCCCCAGCAGGAAGCTCCGAGGATCGTAGACCAGTGCCTTCAGGGAGGCCATCCACACCTCCGTGCGGCCGGAAAGCCTCGCGTCGAAAAATTCCCGCCGGGAAGCGTCGATCCCCAGCAGGGCCTCGATATCGGATACCTTCAGATAAATGGCATACAGCAGATCGTTGAAGAAGTAAAAAGCGGCGGCGACCGCGATGCCCAGCAGCACGCTCGCCCCGATCCGTTTTTTTGCGTTTCCCGCGAAGAACCGCTTCTGATACAGGAACCCGATCGCGACAAACAGGCCCATCAGCAGGCAGTTCGAATACAGCGAGGCTCTGGACATGGACAGGGCGATGACCGTCAGATTGACCAGCATCCCCAGAAGATAAAGCGGCTTCAGACCCTTCGGCGAGGTCACCGCCAGCCAGAGGCACAGGAAGAAATAACAGTATCCCCACAGACCCGTGGTATTCCGGTTGCAGTTGATGATCAGGCTCAGATTTTCGTCGATACCGATGCCGCCGCCGTTTGCCAGCATGATCGGGCGGTTGGTGAAGGTCCGGATCAGGATCCAGATCTCCAGGACCATAAAGATCACCGTAAACGCGTGCGCCGGCAGGCGGAACGCCCGGCCGTTCCGGTGACGCGCCACCCAGCAGCCCAACGGGAAAAGGATCAGGACCTGACCGGCCATGTCAAAAAGGAAATCCCGGTTCATCGACCACCAGTCGAAAGAAGGCACCGTTCCCTGGATGGACGCGACGCTGACAAACATCAGAATCATCAGCGCCAGCAGGATCAGATGATCCGGCGTAACGGCCCTTTTGAACAGCGCCTGCCGGATCTCCTGCTTCATCGGGTGCAGCAGAAGCTGATATCCCAGATACAGCGCGCCCGCTCCGACGGCCAGCCAGAAAGTCACCTCCGACAGAAGAGGCCAGATCCCCTCGTAGACGATGATCTTCTGCAGCACGCTCATGGCGCTGTGATAGAACAAATACAAAAGGGCGCTGACGAGCGCGGCCGTCCCGAGGACCTTCTGCGGAACGGTGACCGTCAGCGCCTGTTTATTCTTTCCCATGATTTTCACCTCACGGACCTATCATATCACAACCTTCCCCGTTTACAAAAGCGGAAACCGGATTTTTTCCGCCGGAACGCTCCCGCCGGTTCGTTTTACTTTTCGCGCGACTTTTACTATAATGGGATCATTCAGAAAAAGCCGGAGGGCAAAGAACATGACAGACCGGACGCTTAAGGCGGAACTGGCGGCATATATCCGGGAAAACAATGATTCATCGCTCAGGCTGGCGGAAAGCTCGTTCGAATATGACCGGATTCCCGGCCCGGCCGAGCTGGGCGCGCTGGAACCGGGCTTTTCCGAAACCGTGATCCGGCTGGTTTCCGAAAGGTTCCGTACCCAGACCGCCTTCTGCGAACAGGCGGGGCTGAGCAAACAGCTGTTTCAGAAAATGAAAGCCGATCCGGCCTACATCCCCCGGAAGCGGACCGCGCTCGCCTGCGTCATCGGACTCGAAATGGCGCCGGACGAAGCGGATTCCCTGCTCCGCCGCGGAAGCTATTCCCTTTCCCGCAGCAGCATCACGGATGTGATCGTGTCCTTTTTCCTGAACAAGCGGATTTTCGACATCCGCCTGATCAACGAGGCGCTGGACGAATACGGCGAGGAGCCGCTCGGCAGCGTCTGACATAAAGCAACCGCTCCCCGGGACCCGGGGAGCGGTTTGCTTTTTGCGCAGGAGCGGCTTATGCCATCGTCTCCGCCGTTCGGGATTCACCGGCGCCTTCCGGTACAGGCGTCACCTCCGCATAGGTCCGGACAAACGGCACCCATTCGCCGTTCCGGTTTTGCTTGTTGCCGTAGGAGATCCCGTTGATCGCGTTGACCAGGAAGCGTTTCCCCTCCTCGACCGCGCTGGGGCGGTTTGAGACATAAAGCGTGATCTCGAAATTTCCCTTTTCGTCCTTGACGGCGATAAGCTCCCAGTCTTCCCCCGTGCGGTGACGGAGCGCGGTATAGGTTTCACCCTGTCTGATGCTGTTCATTTCAGCACCTCCTTCTTCTTGATGAAACCATCATAATGTCATATGAAAAGATAAGGGTAAACGCAGCGTTTATTTTTACAAAAAAACTATTTTTGATAAAGGTGATTGAAATGACACTCTACGAAGATCTTACCGCCCGTGGCCTCATCGCCCAGATAACCGACGAGGTCGCCATACCCAAGATGATAAACGACGGCAAAGCCGTGTTCTATATCGGATTCGACCCGACTGCGGACAGCCTTCATGCCGGTCACTTCATGGCTCTGTGCCTGATGAAGCGCCTGCAGATGGCCGGCAACAAGCCCATCGCCCTGATCGGCGGCGGCACCGCCATGATCGGTGACCCCTCTGGCCGTACCGACATGCGTTCCATGATGACCAAGGAGACCATCCAGTATAACTGCGACTGCTTCAAGAAGCAGATGGAGCGCTTCATCGAATTCGGTGAAGGCAAGGC
>CALCUD010000046.1 GCA_937906775.1 uncultured Clostridia bacterium | reverse complement strand
GCGATCCCGACGAGATCGACTACGTCATCCCCGGCAACGACGACGCCATCCGCGCGGTCAAGCTGATCGCCGGCAAGATGGCTGACGCCATCCTCGAAGGCAAGCAGGGCGAACAGTCCGAAGCCGAAGAAGCCGAAACCGCCGAAGCTCCCGCCGAGGAGAACGCCGAGGCCTGATCACCCCAACCATAATCATTTTGAAAGGATGAATCAACATGGCTGCGATTACTTCCGCTATGGTTAAAGAACTGCGCGAGCGCACCAGCGCCGGCATGATGGATTGCAAAAAGGCCCTCGTCGAGAGCGACGGCGACATGGAAAAAGCCATTGAATGGCTCCGTGAAAAGGGACTGAGCCAGGCTGCCAAGAAGGCCAGCCGCATCGCCGCCGAAGGCGTGGTCGCCCAGTATGTGAACGATGACGCCTCCATCGGCGCGATCGTTGAAGTCAACTGCGAAACCGACTTCGTTGCCAAGACCGACAATTTCCTGAACTTCGCCAACAGCGTTGCCAAGCATGTCGCGCTGGCCAATCCCGCGGACGTTGACGCTCTGCTGAACCAGAAGTTCATCGACGACGAGACCAAGACGATCTCCGACATGATCAGCGACGCGACCGTCGCCATCGGCGAGAAGATCAGCGTCCGCCGCTTCGAACGCTACGAGACGGCCGGCGCCGTGTCCACCTACATCCATCTGGGCGGCAAGGTCGGCGTAATGGTCGAAGTCGCCGCTGACGCCGCGAACCGCGCCAACGAAGCCGTCGCCACTTTCGCCCATGACCTTGCCCTGCAGATCGCTGCCGCCAAGCCCGAAGCGGTCCGCCGCGAGGAAGTCGACACCGAGAAGCTCGAAAAGGAAAAGGAGATCCTCCGCGCCCAGGCTCTGAACGAGGGCAAGCCCGAAAAGATCGTCGAGCGCATGGTCGAAGGCCGTATCGAGAAGTACTACAAAGAAGTCTGCCTGCTGGAGCAGCTGTTCGTCAAGGACAGCGAAAAGACGATCAAGGGCTACATGGCCGAGATCGCCAAGGCTGCCGGCGCTGAGCTGGACATCGTCAAGTTCGCCCGCTTCGAGCGCGGCGAAGGCATCGAAAAGCGCAAGGATGACCTCGCTGCCGAGATCGCTGCGATGCAGAAATAATCCGTTGGATCACAGACCGGTCTGTCGCTGACAGACCGGTTTTTTCGTACGCAAAAACCCCCGCGGCCGCCGCGGGGGTCCTGATAACACGAAGGGCCGGATCAGGGATGGACAAAGGTCCCCATCGGATCGCCTTCCAGAACACGGATCAGATTCTTCGGATCGTCCAGACCGAAAACGCGGACCATGGGGACCTTGTTTTCAGCGCAGAGGGCGAAGGCGGAAGCGTCCATGACCTTGAGCCCGCGGGAAAGCGCCTCGGTATAGGTGATATCCTTGATCAGCGTCGCAGAGGGGTCCTTATTCGGATCGGCGGTATAGACGCCGTCGATATTCTTGGCCATCATGACAGCGTCCACTTCCATCTCGATCGCGCGGAGGGCGACTCCGGAGTCGGTCGAGAAGAAGGGATTCCCGGTCCCGCAGGCGAACAGGACGACCCTGCCCTCGGAAAGGTGCCGGCGGGCGGCCATGGTATTGTACGGTTCGGCAAAGCGGTTCATATCCACGGCGCTCTGGATGACCGCGTCCAGCCCGGCCTTGCGGATCGCGTCGGCCACGCAGAGGCAGTTGATCATCGTTCCCAGCATGCCCATCTGGTCGGCCGTAACCGCGTCCATATGGGCGGAAGGACCCTGACGGCCGCGCCAGATATTGCCGGCGCCGATGACGATCCCGATTTCGGTCCCCATATCATGCATGGTTTTTACGATCGCGGCAATCTCGTTGACCTTGTCGAAATCGAACAGGTCGCCGCCGGACTTCAGCGCTTCGCCGCTGAGCTTGAGAAGGATCCGTTTATATTCAGCCATATCCGTGCCTCCTGTGAATGTATTTACCGCAGATGATTATATCATGTTCCGGAACCGGAGAAAAGAGCCAAAACATTTGACAATTCAGACACGATTGTTATAAAATTAACAGTTGTGATTACGGAACGGGAGGGATCCGATGCTGCCTGCCACTGATACCCGGGAATTTGCGGAAATGCTTCATAACGAGGTCGAAAAACGGCGTACCTTCGCGATCATTTCGCACCCCGACGCCGGGAAAACGACCCTGACGGAAAAACTTCTGCTTTACGGCGGAGCGATCCGCAGCGCCGGCAGCGTCAAAGCCCGGAAAACCGACAAGCACGCGACTTCCGACTGGATGGAGATCGAGAAGCAGCGCGGCATTTCGGTCACTTCCTCCGCGATGCAGTTCGTCTATGACGGATACCGGATCAATATCCTGGATACCCCCGGACATCAGGACTTCTCCGAGGATACCTACCGGGTCCTGGTCGCGGCGGACGCGGCGGTCATGCTGCTGGACGCGGCCAAGGGCGTCGAAGCGCAGACGATCAAGCTTTTCAAAGTCTGCCGCATGCGGAATATCCCGATCTTCACCTTCGTCAATAAAATGGACAGAGCGGCCAAGGATCCCTTCGCCCTGATGGAGGAACTGGAACAGGTCCTCGGCATCCGCTCCTGCCCGATGAACTGGCCGATCGGCGTGGACGGCGACTTCCAGGGCGTTTATCACCGGGACACGAAAACGGTCGAACTTTATACCGGCGGCGATCACGGCAGGACCATGGTCGAGAAGACGGACGTCGCGATCGACGATCCCGAGCTGGAAAAACTGCTCGACAAACACTACCGGGACCGCCTGGCGGAGGAGATCGAGCTCCTGGACGAGGCCGGGGACGCGTTCGACCTGGAGATGGTCCGCCGCGGCGAACTGACGCCCATGTTTTTCGGGTCCGCGGTCACGAACTTCGGCGTGGAGCCTTTCCTGGACCGCTTCCTCTCCTTTACGCCGCCGCCCCTGCCCCGGGAAAGCGACGCGGGGATGATCACGCCGGAGGAAACGTATTTTTCCGGATTCGTGTTCAAGATCCAGGCCAATATGAATCCCGCGCACCGCGACCGGCTGGCGTTCATGCGCATCGTGTCCGGGGCCTTCGAAAAAGGGATGGAGGTCTGGCATTCCGGCACCAACAAACCGGTCGCGCTCAAGCAGCCGCAGCAGTTCATGGCGGATGAGCACGAAGCGGTCGAGGAGGCCTGGGCCGGAGACATCATCGGCCTGTTTGACCCCGGAATATACCGGCTCGGGGACACGCTGTCCGCCGGACCGAAGATCCGTTACGCCAATATACCCGTTTTCGCGCCGGAATTCTTCAACCGCGTGCGCCCCATGGACTCCATGAAGAGAAAGCAGTTCCAGAAGGGGATCAACCAGCTGGCGGAGGAAGGCGCCATCCAGACCTTTATCCGGACGGAGACCGGCCGGGAGGAGTTCATGGTCGGCGTCGTCGGCGTGCTGCAGTTCGAGGTTCTGGAGCACCGGCTGAGAACGGAATACCAGACGGAGATCGTCATGGAGGGAATGCCCTTCCATTATGTCCGCTGGGTGTCCGAAACCCCGAAGCCGGTGGAGGATCTCAAGCTGACGTCCACGTCCGGCCGCGCGAAAGACAGCCACGGACGGGACGTGCTCCTGTTTGAAAACGAATGGAGCATCCGGCTGGCCTGTGAAAACAATGAAGGACTGATCCTGAAGGAAACCTCGGATCGGTGACGGAGGAGGAGATCGGATTATGATTCGTGATGATATCCGGAATATTGCTATTATTGCCCACGTCGACCACGGCAAGACGACGCTGGTCGACCAGATGCTGAAGCAGGGCGGCGTTTACCGTGAAAACCAGCAGACCGTGGACCGCGTGATGGACTCCAACGATATCGAGAGAGAGCGCGGCATCACCATTCTGAGCAAGAATACCGCCGTGCATTACATGAACCACAAGATCAACATCGTCGACACGCCCGGCCACGCCGACTTCGGCGGCGAGGTGGAGCGCGTGCTGAAAATGGTCGACGGCGTGCTGCTGCTGGTGGACAGCTTTGAAGGACCGATGCCCCAAACCCGCTTCGTGCTGAAAAAGGCGCTGGAGCTGAAGCTCAAGGTCCTGATCGTGATCAACAAGATCGATCGCCCCGACGCGCGCTGCGACGAAGTGGTTAACGAGATCCTGGATCTGCTGATCGACCTGGAGGCGGACGAAACCTATCTGGAGAATCCGATCCTGTACGTTTCCGCCCGCAAGGGGACCGCGACGCTGGATCTGGAGCAGCCGGGAACGGATCTGCGGCCTCTGTTCGACGCCATCCTGGAGTACATTCCCGCTCCGGAAGGCGACGCGGAAGGCCCCGCGCAGGTTCTGATCTCCACCATCGATTACAGCGAATATGTCGGACGGATCGGCGTCGGCCGCGTGGTCCGCGGTAAGTTCACCGAGGGCATGAACGTTCTTTACACCAATCTGGAAACCGGGAAAACCAGCCCCGTGTGGCGGCTGGGCGGCCTGTTCCAGTATGACGGACTGAAGCGCGTGAACGCCGCCGAGGTCAGCATGGGCGATATCGTGGCCCTGTACGGCGCGGAGGATATTTCCATCGGCGATACCGTATGCGATCCGGCCTGCCCGGAAGGTCTGCCCTTTGTCAAGATCAGCGAGCCGACCGTGACGATGACCTTCTCGGTGAACGACAGCCCCTTCGCCGGCAGGGAAGGCCAGTTCGTGACCAGCCGCCATCTGCGGGCCCGCCTGATGCGGGAGCTGCAGACGGACGTCAGCCTCCGCGTCAGCGACACCCAGAGCACCGATTCCTTCGAAGTCTGCGGCCGCGGCGAGCTGCATCTGTCCATCCTGATCGAAAACATGCGGCGTCAGGGATATGAATTCGCGGTCAGCAAGCCGCAGGTCATCTATAAGGTGATCGACGGCGTCAAATGCGAGCCGATCGAGCGTCTGGTCGTGGATACGCCTCAGGCGACCGCCGGAGCGGTGATCGAAAAGATCGGCCGCCGCCGCGGAACGCTGGAGCACATGAGCGGCGCGGACCGGGTCCGCCTCGAATTCCTGGTTCCGTCCCGCGGCCTGTTCGGATACCGCAGCGAGTTTATGACCGACACCCGCGGCGAAGGGATCATGAGCTCCGTTTTCGAATGCTACGAGCCTGTCAAGGGCGATATCCCGCACCGCAACGCGGGCGCGCTGATCTGCTTTGAGACCGGCGTGACCACCAGCTACGGTCTGTTCTATTCCCAGGAGCGCGGCTCCCTGTTCATCGGCGCCGGCGAGAACGTGTATATGGGCCAGATCTGCGGGCAGAACGCGCGCCCCGGCGACCTGGTGGTCAACGTCTGCAAGCAGAAGCACGTGACCAACATGCGGAACGCCTCCGCCTCCGAAGACGCCATGCGGCTGATCTCGGTTCATCCGCTGACGCTGGAGGAATGCCTCGAGTTTATTGACGACGACGAACTGCTGGAGATCACCCCGAAGAATCTGAGAATGCGGAAGCGCCAGCTGGATCATTCCCTGCGCGCCAAAGCGCGGAGCCACGGAGAAGACGCTTATTAAGGAAATAAAGGAAGGGCCGGGAACTGAAGTTCCCGGCCCTTCCTTATGCCTGCGGGATCATTCGGCTTCAACGACCACTTCGTCCGTTTCCACCTCAAGGTCTTCCTCTTCGGAGGCAATCAGCGCGTTGTAGGCGTCCATGATGGCCTGCCCGTCGGCGCTGTAGACGATCTCGGCTTCGGCGGCATAGCCGTCGACCGCGGTGTTGTAGGCGTCGTTCTGCTTGTCGGTCAGAGCGGTCTCACGGAACTGCGCTTTGAGTTCATCCGTGAATTCCACCGCGCCGGCGGGAATGTCGCGGAGATAGTACAGGATGTGAACGCCGAAGGAGCTGAGAACGGGCTCGCTGATGTCTCCGACATTCTTCAGAGCCATGGAGCCGGCAGTGAAATCGGCATCCCAGATGAAGCTGTCGGCATGGACCTTATAGCCCTCGGCCAGGGTGGCCGGGTCCTGCATGCCGGGATCCGTATTGTATTCGGCGATCAGATCCTGGAAAGAGGTGCCGGCGTTGAACTTGGTCATGATCTCGTCTACGGTGGGCTGCACGCTGTCCAGGATCGCCTTGCGGGCGGCCTCGATCTGCTCGTCGGTCACGGGTTCCGCGGGAGCTTCCGTCGCTTCGGCGGCAGCTTCTTCTTCGGCAGCGTCTTCCCCGGCGGCTTCTTCTTCAGCGGATTCGTCCGCGGTGGCGGCTTCGTCCTGCTCTTCTTTGGCGGCGACCAGTGTGGTGTAGTTGTTCAGCAGTTCGTCATCGACATCCAGCAGGATGTGGAGGATGCCGCGATACCCTTCGGGAACGTAGACGGAGGACTGGCCGTAATAGGAAGTATAGAACTCATACATGAAAACATTGCCCTCGTAGGTGGCCTTGTCTTCCTCCACGGCTTCGTTGAAGGCGGCGAGAATTTCGTCGTCGGTGACGGTGATGTCTTTGGTCAGCTCGTTGACCAGGCACATGGAGGGATAGGTGGACAGATAGCCTTCCACGGTCGAGTCGATGAAGGCGTCCTTGGTGACGCCCTGAGCTTCCAGATCGGTCAGCAGAAGAGCGGTCGCGTCGGCGACTTCGGCTTCGGTGGAAGCGTCGGTAATGCCGTAATTAGAAGCGAGGAGCCCGCTGATCTGTTCGTTCCAGTAGAGCTCGACTTCGGCGCGATACATGGCCTGTTCTTCTTCGGTGGCTTCGCCGTAGCCCTTTTCAGCGGCCTTCTGCGCGATCAGCGCGTACTGGATGGCGCCTTCAAGAGAAAGGGCTTTCGCGTATTGCAGATCCTCGCCCTCGAGCGGGCCGTAAGTGGATTCATACTGATCCAGGAAATAGTGGTAATTGCTGTCATCCGTGGTGATCTCCCGGCCGTTGACGGTGGCCAGCAGAACGGGGGCTTCCTCCGCGAAAGCGGAGACAACGGTCAGCAGCATCGCGACCGCAAGGAACAGGGCAAAGAAACGTTTCATCGCTGGAATTCCTCCCTTAATATGATACAGAAACCGATAAAGGCATTATACATGATTTTTCCCCGGAGTTCAACGCCGGAGTGTGAACGGAAAGTAAACATTGCAAATAAAAAATCGACCCGGGATGCGGGTCGCTCTGGCAGCTCCGACGGGATTCGAACCCGTGTTTTCGCCTTGAGAGGGCGGCGTCCTAGGCCTCTAGACAACGGAGCCATAAAAAAAGCTGGGGAACTAGGATTCGAACCTAGACAATACGAGTCAGAGTCGTAGGTGCTGCCGTTACACCATTCCCCATCGCAGTTTCAACTGCGATGGGTATTATAGCAAACAGCAGCACCTATGTCAAGCAGTTTTTTATTTTCTTTCCGCAGAGAATTATAGTTTTCTCAGCGCGCTGATGAAAGCGTCCACATGGGACTGCGGCGTGCACCAGGACGTCGTGACGCGGAAAGCGGTGTGGGACTCGTCCACTCTTTCCCAGACGGACAGGATGAATTCTTCTTCCAGGGCTTCCAGCTGATCGTCCGTGAAGATGGGGAAAAGCTGGTTGGTCGAGGAATCGGCCAGGACCGGCAGATTCTTTTCATTCAGAAGAACATCCCGGATCTGCATGGCCTGCTCCACAGCCTTTTTGGACAGGGTGAAGTACAGACCGTCCTTCATCAGCTCGGCGAACTGAACGCCCAGCAGGCGGCCCTTGGCCAGCATCGCGCCGCCGCGCTTCATCATATAGCGGAAATTCTTTTTCAGATCGGGATTGGTGATGACGACGGCTTCTCCGAAGAGGGCGCCCTGCTTGGTGCCGCCGACGGTGAAGACATCCGAATAACGGGCGATATCGGCCGGCTGCAGATCGCAGATCGGGGAGGACAGCGCGTAGCCCAGACGGGCGCCGTCAATGTACAGATACAGGCCCGCCTGCCGGCAGGTGATATACAGATCCTTGAGTTCCGTCAGGCTGTAGACGGTGCCGAGTTCGGTGGCCATGGAAATATAGACCATTCCGGGGCGGACCGTGTGCTCGTCGTCCCCCTGAAGCGCCATCGCCACGCTGATCTGCGCGGAGGTGATCTTCCCCTCCCGGTGGGGGAGCGCGATGACCTTGTGACCGGTGGCTTCCACGGCGCCGGTCTCGTGAACGTTGATATGGCCGGAGGCGGCGCAGATCACACCTTCATAGGGACGCAGAACGGAAGAGATCACGATCTCGTTGGTCTGGGTCCCCCCGACCAGAAAATGAACGTCGGACTCCGGACAGCCGAAGGCCTTCCGGATCGCGCCGGCGGCCTCCTCACAATAGGGATCCAGTCCGTAGCCGGGGGTCTGTTCCTCGTTGATCTCCGCGAGACGTTTCAGAATGGACGGATGGCAACCTTCCAGATAATCGGAACTGAGATTAATCATGATGATCCTTTCCCGGCCGGAAATGCGCGGCCGATTCGACGGGTTCAGCTCAGGCGGGCAAGCCCGTCGTCCAGGCGGCGGAGGGTTTCCTCTTTTCCGAGGAGCCAGGCGATCTCAATCGCGCCGCCGGGGGTGTTGGCCTGACCGGAGATGGCGATCCGCAGCGGCCAGAGGACCGCGCCGTTTTTCAGCCCCGCCTCGGCAATGGCGGCCATCACCCGGTCGTGGATCTCGGTTTCGGTCCAGTCGGAAATGCCCTCGAGGACGGGACGGATCATTTCCAGGTTGGCTTTGGATACCGCGGCGTCCGTCTTCATTTTCTTATGGGTGTACAGCCCGATATCGTAATCCGGCAGTTCGCCCAGGAAAGCCACCATCTCCGGCACCCGGTTGAACACCTCGGTCCGGTCCTGCATGAGCTGCGCCAGACGTTCGTAGCAGATGTTCTTTCCGGCGAGCACCTGATCGAACCAGGGGGTCACGGCCTTCAGATAGCGGTCGGGCTCCATGCGGCGGATATATTCCGCGTTGAACCAGGTCAGCTTGTTGACGTCAAAGATTCCGGGCGCCTTGTTGATCCGGTGAACGTCAAAGGCTTCCACCAGCTCCGGCAGGGTGAAGAACTCCCGGTCGTCCCCGGGATTCCAGCCCACCAGCGCGAGGTAGTTGACAATGGCCTCGGACAGATAGCCCTTGGCGATGAAATCGGAATAGTAGGCGTCGCCGTCGCGCTTGGAAAGCTTGTGATGCTCGTCCCGCATGACGGGAGGCATGTGGATGTACTGCGGGATCTCCCATCCGAAGGCGTTGTACAGCAGATTGTACTTCGGCGTGGAGGAGAGATACTCCAGACCGCGCATGACATGGGTGATGCCCATCAGATGATCGTCGATGACATTGGCGAAATTGTAGGTGGGCATCCCGTCCTGCTTGATCAGGACCATGTCGTCGAGCACTTCGTTCTGGAAGGTCATATCGCCGAAAACGATGTCGTGATAGCTGGTTTCACCCTCGGTCGGGGCGTTCAGACGGATCACATAGGGGACGCCGGCGTCGAGCTTCGCCTGAACCTCCTCTTTGGAAAGAGAGAGGCAGTGCTTGTCATATTTGAAGACTTCGCCGCGGGCCTCGGCGGCCTGACGGCGCTCCTCCAGCTCCTCCTTGGTGCAGAAGCAGTAGTACGCGTGGCCGCTTTCGACCAGCTGCTTCGCGTAGGGCAGATAAAGATCCTTGCGCTCGCTCTGGATATACGGACCGTAGTCGCCGCCGACGTCGGGACCTTCGTCCCACGCCATGCCGCAGTCCTTCAGCGTCTCGTAGATCACTTCGGTCGCGCCTTCGACAAAGCGCTCCTGATCCGTATCCTCGATCCGGAGGATAAAGGAACCGCCGTTTTTCTTGGCAAAGAGGTACCCGTACAGCGCGCTGCGGAGACCGCCCAGATGAAGGAATCCTGTCGGGCTGGGAGCGAACCGGGTGCGGACTTTCATTGTATCCATGATGAATTCTCCATTCTTTCAAAGCGTATTATCTGGATTGCCTGACAAAGGTGTCCTTCAGGCCGACGGTGCGGTTGAAGACCGGGAGTTCCGCGGTGCTGTCGGGATCCTTGCAGAAATATCCGATCCGCAGGAACTGGAAGGCCGCGCCGGTTTCGGCTTCGGCAAGGACTTTTTCGCCGTAGCCGCGGCGGACGGAGAGGCTTTCGGGATTCAGGCGCGCGATGAAATCCTTTTTGTCGGGCGCGTCCTCGTCCTCGCTGTCGGGATCGTCATCATTCAGCAGCGGCTCGTAGAGGCGGGCTTCGAAGGGAATCGCGTCGGCCGCGGAGACCCAGTGCAGCGTTTTGCCCTTGATCTTCCGGTCGGCCCCGGCGCTGCCAGAGAAGGAATCAGGATCCACGGTGCAGCGGACTTCGGTGACATTCCCGTCGGCGTCTTTGACGCAGCCGTCGCAGCGGACGATGTACGCGCCCTTGAGACGGACTTCGTTGCCGGGGAACATCCGCTGATATTTTTTGATGGGTTCTTCCATGAAGTCGTCGCGCTCGATCCAGATTTCACGGCCGAAGGTGACGGTCCTGGTACCCATTTCGGGATGATCCGGATGATTCTCGAGGACCACGTCTTTCGTTTCGCCCTCGGGCCAGTTGGTCAGCACGACCTTCAGCGGATCCAGCACGGCCATGGCCCGCGCCGCGGTATTGCCGAGATCGTCGCGGACGCAGTGCTCGAGTACCGCGAAATCCACGACGGAATCCGCTTTGCTCATGCCGATCTCGCTGACGAAATTGCGGATGGAGGCAGGCGTGTAGCCGCGGCGGCGCATCGCGCTCAGCGTGGGCATCCGGGGATCGTCCCATCCGGAAACATAGCCGCCCTCCACCAGTTGACGCAGGTAGCGCTTGCTCATGACCGTGCGGGTCATGTTCAGGCGGGAGAACTCAATCTGGCGCGGACGCGCCGGGAGCATGGCGGCACTCTTTTCCACGACCCAGTCGTAAAGGGGACGGTGGATCTCATATTCCAGAGAGCACATGGAATGGCTGATCCCTTCGAGCGCGTCGCCGATGGGATGGGCAAAATCGTACATCGGATAGATGCACCATTTGTTGCCGGTGCGCCAGTGATCCTTGTAAAGGATGCGGTACATGGCGGGATCGCGCATGACGATATTCGGGGAGGCCATGTCGATCTTCGCGCGGAGCGTTTTGCTCCCTTCCGGGAATTCGCCGGCGCGCATCCGGCGGAAAAGATCCAGGCTTTCCTCCCACGGACGGTCGCGCCACGGGCTGTTTTTCCCGGGCTCGGTCAGGGTTCCGCGGTATTCCCGCATTTCGTCCTTGCTCAGCTCGTCGACATAGGCCAGGCCGCGGCGGATCCAGTCTTCCGCGATCTCGTAGCACTTGTCGTAATAGTCGGAGGCATAGAATTCGCCGCCGGTCCAGTGGAAGCCCAGCCAGTGGATGTCGTTTTTGATCGCGTTGACGTATTCGGTATCCTCTTTGGCGGGATTCGTATCGTCAAAACGGAGGTTGCACTTGCCGCCGTATTTTTCGGCCGTGAGGAAATCCATGATCAGGGCTTTGCAGTGACCGATATGCATATATCCGTTCGGTTCGGGAGGGAAACGGGTATGGATCTCGGTGTACCGTTTGTCGGCCAGATCACCGTCGATTGCGTCCCAGATAAAATTGCCGCGCTCTGTTGCTTCTTCCATGGTCGTTTCTCCTTTGAGGGGATACAGTCTGCACCCCGGTATCAATGCATACTTGCACATTTTCATATTATATAAGAATCATTCCGCAGAAGCAAGGGAGTGAAGGTGTAAAAAGTCAATGTAAATTAGGATTTTTCGACGCTTTTACCCTTTTCAGAACGGGAGAAATCGTGTATAATAGCCTTTGGAATCCGCGAAAGGGAGTGATTGTTCTGGAAGAGCAGTTCAACACGATGAAAATGAGCCCCATTATCGACACCGGAAACGAGGCGGAAGACATTCTGATGTATGTTTACCGCGCGCTTCAGGCGAAGGGCTACGATCCGATCACGCAGCTTGTGGGATATATCATTTCCGGGGATCCGACCTATATTACCAGCTACAGCTCCGCCAGAAGCCTGATCTGCCGGCTGGAAAGAGACGAAATTCTCGAGGAGCTTGTCCGCTTCTATCTGGATCATCATTGACGGATGGCTTCCGGTGTCGGCACCCGGCACCGGTTTTTTCTTTTACCGGACCGGGATAAATCAGACGGCCGGCCCCGTTTTATCTTCTGAAAAACGATTGTACTGCAAGGAAGGATGATATTGATGAACAACAAGGTCCGGGTTATTCTGCTGGCGATCGTCGCAGTCCTGCTTCTTTCCGTTCCGGCGCTTGCCGCCGACAGTTTTGCCTTCACCGAAAAGAAGGCGACCGTGTTCGAAGGGGAGGATTACGTTCTTTCCCTGAAACGGGACGGCGCGGCGCTCGATGACGGCGAGCTGTCCTTTACCGTCAGCAACCCCAAAGTCGCGGAAGTATCCGACGACGGCGTCGTGACCGGCCTTTCCAAAGGCTCCTGCAATATCACCGCGACGCTCCAGACGGCCAGGAAGCGCTTTCGCGCCAGCATCGCCGTCCAGGTTCAGCGTCCGGTGAAAAAAGTGACGCTGAACACCTCCTCGCTGAACGTCTATTATCCGGACGACGCGAGAGTGGCGGAGCTCCTGCGGAGCGATACGGCGGACGAGGTCATCGTCCTTCCGGTCAAGAAGAGCATGAATCTTTCCGCGACCTGCACCCCCTCCGACGCCAGCAGCGTGAAGGTGACCTATACCTCCTCGGATGAAGGCGTCGCGAAGATCAGCGGGAACAACCTGGTCGGCAGACAGGCCGGGGAATGCGACCTGACCGTGAGCAGCGTTCTGAATCCCGAAGTGTCCGTGACCTATCATATCCTGGTCGTCCAGCCTGTGACCAAAATCACCGTCGCCGGTGAAGACGGCCGGAAATCCGTGGCCATGGGCGGCGAACTGCAGCTCGTTGCCGAATGCACTCCCGCGGACGCGTCCATCCAGGACGTGATCTGGTCTTCCAACACGCCGGGGAACGCGACCGTGGATGAATTCGGCGTCGTGACCGGCGTCAAAAAGGGAAACGCGGTGATCGAGGCCAAAGCGGCGGACGGATCCGGCGCGGCGGCGAAGATCCAGCTGACCGTGACGCAGCCGGTCGACAATGTTGTGATGAAACAGTCCTCGATCGATATCATCGCGGGAAGCTCCAACGCGAAGCAGGTTTCCGCCACCGTGGAGCCCAACACCGCGAACGATAAATCGGTAACCTGGACTTCCACCGATGAAAGCATCGCGACGGTCAACGCGAAAACGGGCATGGTGACCGGCGTTTCGGCCGGCAGCTGCATGCTGATCGCCGCCAGCAATTCCAATCCGGACGTTACCGCCGTGATGACTGTCAACGTCATCCAGCGCGTACAGGAGATCCGCTTTGACCGTTCTTCCGCGACGATCCGGAAGGGCGACAGCATTTCGCTGAACTGGGACATCTATCCGGCGGACGCTTCCGTCAAAACCGTCAGACTCGTCTCCGCCAATCCCAAGATCGCCACGGTCGACGATTACGGAACGGTGACCGGGATCAGCCGCGGGACCGTGAACATCACCGCGACCGCCACGGACGGATCCAACCGGAAAGGCACCGTGAAGATCGATGTGACTCAGCCTGTCGAGGGCGTGAGCATGCAGAACCGCAGATATTATATCCAGATCAAAAAGAACAACACAGTCCGGGCTAACGTCGAACCGAAGAATGCCAACAACATCAACTGTAACTTCTGGGCGGAGGACGACAGAATGGTCGACGTTCAGAACACCAACAGCAACAATGCCTGCAACGTCAAGGGACTGCGCGAGGGCACCACGACTCTCTATGTTGAAACGGAAGACGGCGGGTATACCGCCCAGGCGGAACTCCGCGTCGCGGACTTCAACGGCGCGGTTCAGATCGAGGATTGCTGGATCGAAAACAACCGGATCAAGATCGTGCTCCGCAACGAAAGCAATTTCACCGTCGAAAAGGTCTACTTCCGGGTCGAGTGCTTCGATGACAACGGGGAACCCGTGATCTGCAACCGGGACGGGATCAGCACGTTCTTCAACGGGACCTATCCGATCGAAATGTACCCCGACGAATCTTCCGTCCACGGGAAGTTCAACTTCGTCGAATGCGTCTATCCTGAATATCTGGGCGCCATCCGCGTCCGGATCACAGGCTGGGAAGACTCGGAAGGCTACACGCGCAGGGCCAGCGACGAATCCCTGTGGCCTTCGGCGGATTACAACAAAACGATGCATCACGGATTCTGATTTCGGTTAAGGAGACTTTTCCATGGCGGACCTGGTTGTGATCGGTGCCGGGCACGCGGGCTGTGAAGCCGCGCTGGCCGCGGCAAGAATGGGAATGGAGACCCTGCTGCTGACGCTGAATATGGACGGAGTGGCTCTGATGGCCTGCAATCCGGTGATCGGCGGCTCGGCCAAGGGACATCTGGTCCGCGAACTGGACGCGATGGGCGGCGAAATGGGTCTGGCCATCGACGATACTTTTCTTCAGAGCCGGATGCTGAACCGCAGCAAAGGCCCCGCGGTCCACGCGCTCCGGGCGCAGGCGGACAAGCAGGCCTACCAGAACCGGATGCGGAAGGCCCTGATGACGCAGGAACATCTGACGCTGCGGCAGGGGGAAGTCGTATCGGTGGAAGTTGAAAACGGCCGGGTATCGGCCGTTACGACAGATACCGGCGCGCGGATCCCGTGCCGTGCGGTTGTGGTCGCCACCGGCGTCTATCTGCAGGGAAGCATTATCATCGGTGATAAAAGCCGCCCCGGAGGCCCTCAGGGACTGACGGCGGCGAACGGCCTTTCCGCGGGACTGGAGGAGCTCGGCTTTCAGCTGCGCCGGTTCAAGACAGGGACGCCCGCCCGGGTCGATGTCAAAACCATCGACTTTGACGAGACGGAGGAACAGGCCGGCGACGATCCGGTCACGCCGTTCTCTTTTCTGACCGACCGGGAACTGGAAAATACCTACAGCTGCTATCTGACCTGGACGACTCCGGAAACGCACCGGATCATCCGGGACAACCTGGACCGCGCGCCGATGTACAGCGGGCTGATCCGCGGCGTCGGGCCGCGCTACTGCCCCAGCATCGAGACGAAGATCGTCCGCTTTGCCGACAAGGACCGGCATCAGGTTTTCCTCGAACCCGAAGGGCGGGAAAGCCGGGAATGGTATGTCCAGGGAATGTCGACCTCCATGCCGGAGGATGTTCAATGGGCGATGTACCGGAGCATTCCGGGTCTCCGCAGATGCGAACTCACCCGCCTGGCCTACGCGATCGAGTACGACTGCATCGACAGCCGCGAGCTCCGGCCGACGCTGGAAAGCCTGCGCGTCCGGGGGCTGTTTTTCGCCGGACAGATCAACGGGACCAGCGGATACGAGGAAGCGGCGTGCCAGGGCCTGATTGCCGGCATGAATGCGGCGCTGACCCTGCAGGGGAAAGAACCGCTGATCCTGACGCGGGATATGGCTTATATCGGCGTCCTGACGGACGACCTGACGACCAAGGGGACCGACGAGCCCTACCGGATGATGACATCCCGGGCGGAACACCGGCTTTATCTGCGCCAGGACAATGCGGATCTGCGGCTGACGGAACTGAGCGCCGCGGCGGGACTGGCGTCCGGCGAACGCGTGGAGCGGATGATCCGGAAACGGGAAAACACGGAACGCCTTCTGCGGCAGCTCCGGACGACCCGGTTCGCGCCGGGCCCGGTGCTGAACGGATGGCTGACCGGCCGCGGCCAGCCGGAAACGGCAGGCTCCGTCAGCGCGGAGGAACTGCTCCGCAGGCCGGATATCTCCCTGAAGGAGATCGCCGCCCTTGCTCCGGAACTGGCGGACGAAAAACCGGACGTGCAGGAACAGGCGGAGATCGCAGTCAAATATGAGGGATACCTGGAAAAACAGGAAAAGCTGATCCGGAAGGCCAGACAGGCGGAGGAGACGCTGATCCCGCCGGATACGCCCTACGGTCAGATCGAAAGCCTCCGGGCGGAGGCGCGCCAGAAGCTGGAGAAACAGCGTCCGGTATCGCTGGCCGCGGCTTCCCGCATCCCCGGAGTGAATCCGGCTGATATCGCGGTGCTGACCGTGTGGATGGAAAAACGGAGAAGATCGGAACATTGACGGAATCAAAAACAGGGACGGCAGACTGCCGTCCCTGTTTTTTGTGAGGGGGTCATTCCCCGTAATCCCGGCGGGGAAGTTCGATCCCGAATTCTTTGGCGGTGGATTCCAGAATATCCAGCGCCTTTTCGATCTGCTCCGGCTTATGCTCGCTGATCACACAGAAACGCAGCCGCGCCTTTCCCTTGGGCACCGCGGGATACATGGCCGGGGGCACGCTGACGCCGCGCTTTTTCAGCTCGTTGGAAAGCAGCCAGGCGTCCTCGTCTTTTCCGACCAGGACAGGAAGAACGGCGGTCTCGCCGGCCAGACAGATATCCAGACGGCGGCGGCGGGCGCTGTCGGCGAAAGCTTTGATCGCGGTATGCAGATTTTCCATGATGGACGGGTCGGATCTCAGCGTCCGCAGCGCGGCAAGTGAACCGGCGGCCAGCGCGGGACTGATCCCGACACTGAAGACGAATCCGGGCATATTGTAACGGAGATAATCGATCAGGCACTTTTTACCGGCCAGATATCCGCCGCAGGTTCCCAGACCTTTGGACAGGGTGCCGTATTTGATATCGATATCATCCCCGGCCAGACCGAAATATTCGTCGACGCCGCCGCCTGTCGCTCCGAGCACGCAGGCGCTGTGGGCCTCGTCCACCATGAGGAAGCATCCGTAATCCTTTTTGAGGCGTACAAAATCCGGAACGGGCGCGATATCGCCGTCCATGCTGTAGGCGCCCTCGATGACGATCAGGACCTTTTCGTAATATGCCCGCTGGTTCTTCAGAATGTTCTCCAGCGCCCTGACATCGCTGTGCGGGAAGGGACGGGACGTCGCGGAGCTGAGTCTGCACCCCTGCTCGATGGAATTATGCGCCAGCGCGTCATACAGGATCAGGTCGTTCTTGCCGCAGAAGTTTCCGACAAAGGTTACGTTGGTGCTGTGACCGCCGACGCAGACAATCGCGTCCTCGGTATGCTTCCAGTCGGCGATCTCTTTTTCAAGATCCTTATGGACCTGCTTTTCGCCGGCCAGCAGGCGGCTGCCGCTGGCGCTGGTGCCGTATTTGTCGATCGCGGCCTTGGCGGCGTCTTTGACCTCCTGACGGCCGCTCATGCCGACATAGTTATAGCTGCCGAATTCAAGGACCTCTTTGCCGTCGATGATGCCGGTATCCAGCAGGGGGGATTCGTGCGTGACGAAATAGGGATTGTCGCCGTTGCCGATCAGCGCGTCGTGACGTTCGACAAAGCTGATATAGTCCGGATCATCCTCAAAACGGGTGATGGGACGCACGGGGACCCGTTCCGCGGGACGCGTTTCCGCGGTGTTTCCGGCCAGCAGGTTTTCGATCATACGCGTCATATCGTTGACGGTGGCGCACTGACTGTATTCCTCGGCCGGAATGGTGATCCCCCATTCTTCTTCGGCCTTGATCGCCATGCTCAGGACCTGAAGGCTGTCCCCCTGCAGATCGTCGATGAAGTTGGCGGTATCGGAGACGGTGCTTTCAGGCACATCCAGCGCCTCGGCATACAGCGAGCGCACTTTGGCTTTGATATCTTCGCGCAGCGCGGCGGGGGAAGCGTCACGGCGCACGCTGCCCACTTCGTTTCCGGCGCTCTTCGTATGAAGATCCAGTTCCTTGTAAGTCAGATTTCCGTCGGCATACAGCTGCTTCAGCTCCAGACGTTTGACCTTGATCCCGTTGACCATGGGCAGCACGTCCGGCGTGACCAGCGCGCGGTTCAACTGGCTGTGCAGGGGAAGCTTCGCATTGACCGCCGTGATCCGTTCGGCCAGCGCGGAGAGGGCGTCCGGATCGGAATAACGGTCGCCGACGTTCATCACGAGCGTGACGTCTTCATTGTTGTCGCGCTTGTTCCGGCGGAATCCGACGACGCACATCTGCTCGACGTCCGGGAGCGCGGAGAACGCGTCCTCCATATCGTCAGGATAGATGTTCTCGCCGCTTTCGTTGATGATGACGTCCTTCAGACGCCCGCGGATATAGATCCGGCCGGTACGGTCCTGATGAACGATATCCCCGGTCGGGTACCATCCGCCGTCCTGCGTGTCGGCAGGAAGAACGGCGCCGTTTTTGAGGGAGCCGGAATGAATGCTTTTGCCGCGGATCCACAGTTCCCCGTCGCCTTTTTCCGCGTTCTCGCCGGTGACCCTGTAATCCACGGTTTCGAGCGGCGCGCCGACGGAGCCGCTCATACGGTATTTCAGACGCATATCGGTCTCAAAGCCGGTAATCGCGGTTTCGGTCATCCCATAGCCTGAAATGGTATAGTATCCGAGCGCGTTCATGACTTTCAGCGTTTCTTTGGGCGCGTGGCTGCCGCCCAGAATGACGCATTCGATCTCCGTTCCCAGCAGATTGCTGTTGACGGAGGCGAATACTTTTTTCATATTGAACCGGAGCGCGGCTTCGGGTGCGATCCGCTGCGCGCCCATGGAAAGCGCGCTCATGACATGGAAGAAGCCGCGCTTCAGGAGGGGCTGCTTTTTCAGATTCTTTTTCAGCCCCCGGACGAGGTTGTTGCCGACCAGCGGGACAACGACCACCAGATGAGGCTGGAAGTGCCGGCAGACGCTGAGGATGGAATTCGGCGTCCGGTCGTTCAGAAACAGATTCGTCATTCCCAGGAAACCGCCCCAGATGACGTTGGCCATGAAGCCAAGCACATGGTGAAAGGGGAGGAAGGCAAGGAAACGGCGGCATTCGTTGGCGATCAGCCGGTGATTTTTATTCAGGATCAGAACGCTGTTCAGCGCCTGTTCGCACAGCGCCTCGCCGTTGTAGACAAAGATCCGGCTGCGGCCGGTGGTCCCGCTGGTGCACATGGCCACGCATTCGCCCCAGACCGGGGTGAAACCGACGGTGTGCGGCGCGGCGTTCACGGTGCTGAAATCGATCTGGCGGTATCCGGCGGGAAGCTTGCGGGGCTTCTTCGAGATGATCATCCGGCATCCGGCCTCGTCCATCAGGCTCTGCGTCATGGCGTCTGACGCAGACGCGTCCAGCAGCAGCACATTGTGGCCGCTCCGCATCGTTCCCCAGAAAAGGGAAGGCCATTCAACGCAGGTATCCATTGAAATAGCGATCCAGCCCGTTTCGGGCGCGAGGGAAGAAAGACAGGAGGCATAATCGTCGGCCCGGTCGGTCATTTCGGTGAAGGTCATACCGTGCTCTTCTTCGCCCGTAAGCCAGCGGGCGGCCCAGGATTCACCGTAATCCCGGATAATGCCGTACAGGGTATCCAGGTTTTTGTCGGCTGACAGTTTCGCACTGTTGGCCGGCACATCGTATCGGTTCATGTTTCTCTCCTTCCGTCATCCGAATAATGCGTACACAAAATACAGCCTGCGTCCGGAATGGCGGAACGGGATAAATAATGGCGTATAAATCAGAAAAAACATTCCTGCCGCGCCCGACGCATCCTGATAATTATATCATGATTGACAAAAAAAGAACAAGCCCGGCAAAAAAGAACAAATGCCGAACAATCCGCCGGTTTTTCGGGGAAAAAAGTATGAAAAATGCTGGCTTTTCAGCATAAAAAATGGTATAATAAAGTAGTCCGGAAAGCGAGATTTTTCAAGGCTGTGAGGCATCTGAAAAACAGCCTGAAAACGGGATTTCCGGCGAGAGCGAAAATCCGTGTTTTGAGCAGAGAGAATGAGGTGCAGCATGGCAGAAGAATTGGATCAGAATCTTGACAACGCGACCGCGGTCACTTCCGATTACGGCGAGGAACAGATCCAGGTACTCGAAGGCCTGGAAGCCGTCCGGAAACGCCCGGGTATGTATATCGGCTCCACAGACGCCCGGGGCCTTCACCATCTTGTATACGAGATCGTCGACAATTCTGTGGACGAAGCCCTGGCCGGCTACTGCAAAGAGATCGACGTCACGATCAACCGGGACGGAAGCGTGACGGTCCAGGACGACGGCCGCGGATTCCCGGTCGGCATGCATCCGAAGATGCACCGCCCGGCTGTCGAAGTGTGCCTGACGGTCCTTCACGCGGGCGGCAAGTTCGGCGGAGGGGGATACAAGGTATCCGGCGGCCTGCACGGCGTCGGCGCCTCCGTGGTCAACGCGCTGAGCCGCCATTTCACGGTGACGGTCTATCAGAACGGAAAGATCTATCAGCAGGAATATGCCCGGGGGAAATATCTGTACGATCTGAAGATCATCGGCGATACAGACCGGACGGGGACGACGATTCAGTTCTGGCCGGATGTAAAGAGCGAAGACAACCCCGAGGGCATCTTCGAAACCGGTGAGTTCGAATACGATACGCTCCGCAACCGGCTGCGCGAAATGGCCTTCCTGAACAAAGGCATCCGCATCGTATTCCGGGACGAGCGGCAGGATCCGCCGAAGGAGAAAGACTTCTGCTACGAAGGCGGCCTGAAGGAGTTCGTTCTTTTCCTGAACCAGAACAAGACGGTGCTGTTCCCCGAACCGATCTATACCGAAGGAATGAAGGACAACATCCTGGTCGAAATGGCCATGCAGTATAACGACAGCTATGCCGAAAACGTTTATTCCTTCGCCAACAACATCGCGACGCCGGACGGCGGCACGCACCTGGCGGGCTTCAATACGGCGCTGACAAGGGCGATCAACGATTACGGCCACCGCTACAAGATCCTGAAGGACAACGAACCGAACCTGAAGGGCGAGGACGTCCGGGAAAGCCTGACGGCGATCATCTCCATCAAAATGGAGGATCCCCAGTTCGAAAGCCAGACCAAGAGCAAACTCGGTTCCGGACAGGTGCGCGGCGTGGTCGACGCGCTGGTCAGCG
This sequence comes from uncultured Clostridia bacterium, assembly GCA_937906775.1. GTDB lineage: Bacteria > Bacillota > Clostridia > Christensenellales > Aristaeellaceae > Aristaeella. Next base: position 1,054 of record CALCUD010000046.1, on the reverse strand, counting down.
AGGAACTGAGCAGCTATCTGGAAGAGAACCCCACCGTGGCCAAGGCGATCGTCACCCGCTGCGTGGACGCCCAGCGCGCCCGGGAAGCGGCCCGGAAGGCCCGCGAGGCCACCCGCAGGAAAACGGTCCTGGAATCCGCCTCCCTGCCCGGCAAACTGGCGGACTGCAGCGAACGCGATCCTTCCAAGTGCGAGATCTTCATGGTCGAGGGCGATTCCGCAGGCGGAAGCGCGAAGGGCGGCCGTGACAGCAAGACGCAGGCGATCCTGCCGCTGCGCGGAAAAATTCTGAACGTTGAAAAAGTCCGGCTGGACCGGGCGCTGGAAAATCAGGAGATCCGCGCGATGATCACAGCTTTCGGCTGCGGCTTCGGCGATCAGTTTGACGAGAGCAAGCTCCGGTATCACCGCATCGTGTGCATGACGGACGCCGACGTCGACGGCGCGCATATCCGGATCCTGCTGCTGACCTTCTTCTACCGGTTCATGCGGCCCCTGGTCGAAAAAGGCTACGTTTACGCGGCGATGCCGCCCCTGTACAAGGTGACCAAAGGGAAATTCTCCCAGTATGTCTACGATGACGACGAACTGGAACGTGTTCTGAATGAGATCGGACGCGAACCCAAGCCGGAGATCCAGCGGTACAAAGGTCTGGGTGAAATGAGCGCCCAGCAGCTCTGGGATACCACCATGAATCCCGAGACCCGGATGATGATGCAGATCACGCCGGAGGACGCCATGGAGGCCGACAGGCTCTTTACCCTGCTGATGGGCGACCAGGTGGAACCCCGGAAGCAGTTCATTCAGGAGAACAGCGATCTGGTCAAGGATCTGGACGTGTAAGCGGAGAGTGAGGAGAAAAGATGATACAGGATAAACTGATTCCGGTCAATCTTGAACAGGAAATGAAAAAAAGCTTCATTTCCTACGCGATGGCGGTCATCGTGGACCGCGCCCTGCCGGATGTACGCGACGGCCTGAAGCCGGTCCACCGCCGGATTCTGTACGATATGTCCGAGGAACTGGGCATGACGCCCGACAAGCCCTACCGCAAG
>CALCUD010000045.1 GCA_937906775.1 uncultured Clostridia bacterium | reverse complement strand
CCCCGTGCTGAGAACTACATGTACATGGTTTGCGATAACATCATCGGTATCCCGAACGTGTACGACGAGGCCACCTCTCTGAAGCTGCAGCAGCTGTACGATCTGTACACCGAGAACACCCCCGGCGTTGACTCCGAGGATGCCTGGATCGGCAACAAGTATCTGTACACCGACGATCGCGCTGTGGACGAGACCTATGCTACCATGCGTCAGGGCGAGCATGGCGCTGCCCACAACGTGTTCAAGCTGGGCTCCAACAACGACATCATCGGCGCCAGCCTGATGTGGAACCTGTGGTCCGGCACCCCCGCTGAGGTCGTCGAGGCTGCTATGCCCGCTTGGCTGGACAAGTGCGCTGTGTTCAACGGCGACATGACCCAGGAAGAACTGGATGCCAAGAACGCCGAAGCTGCCGCTGCTGCCGAAGCCGCTGCCGCCGAAGCCGCTGCCGCCGAAGAAGCTGCTGCTGAATAAGCATCCGAGTTAACCATTTCGGATTCCCGGACCGTCCCCTTTGGGACGGTCCTTTTTCTGTTCCGACCGGCTGCGAAAAGGTGAAAGCTTGACAGAGACAGAACACAATTATATAATTGTATACAGCTATGAACCACTATATTTAGTGGATAAAGGGAGAGATTCTGATGAAATACGTACTTGGTATCGACCTTGGTACTTCCGGAACAAAAACGGTTCTGTTCGATCAGAACGGCAAAGGGATCTGCAGCGCTACGGTGGAATATCCTATGTATCAGCCTCAGAACGGCTGGGCGGAACAGGATCCCGCGGACTGGTATAATGCGGCGGTCAGCACCATCCAGACCGTTCTGACCAAGAGCGGCGTACAGAAGGAAGATGTTGTTTCTCTCGGGATCAGCGGTCAGATGCACGGACTGGTCATGCTGGATGAAAACGGCGATGTGATCCGCAGATCCATCATCTGGTGCGATCAGCGTACGGCAAAGGAATGCGAGGAGATCACCGCCAAAGTCGGATATGAAAATCTGATCCGTATTACTGCCAACCCTGCGCTGCCCGGATTCACTCTGAGCAAACTGATCTGGGTACGGAATCATGAACCTGAAAATTATGCCCGCTGCAAGCATGTTCTGCTTCCCAAAGACTATGTCCGCTATATGCTGACCGGCGATTTTGCCACTGAAGTATCTGACGCCAGCGGCATGCAGATGCTGGATGTTCCAAATCGCTGCTGGAGCGATGAGCTGCTGGGTATTCTGGATATTGATAAGAGCATGCTGGCTAAAGTGTACGAGAGCTGCGAAGTAACGGGACATGTTTCCGAAAACGCCGCGAAACTGACCGGCCTGAGTGAAAAAACGCTTGTGGTCGGCGGTGCCGGCGACAATGCGGCGGCAGCCGTAGGTACCGGTGTTGTTGAAGACGGAAAAGCATTCACAACGATCGGGACCAGCGGCGTTGTTTTTGCACATACAGACAAACTGGCCATTGATCCCAAAGGCCGCGTCCACACCTTCTGCTGCGCGGTTCCCGGCGCCTGGCATGTCATGGGCGTTACACAAGCCGCGGGTCTGAGCTTGAAATGGTTCCGCGATAACTTCTGCGCTGCCGAGAAAACGACGGCGGAAGCGATGGGTGTGGATACTTATGAACTGACCAATCAGGAGGCTGCACAAAGCCCTATCGGTGCCAATAAGCTGATTTACGCGCCTTATCTGATGGGTGAACGCACTCCGCATCTGGACAGTGACTGCCGTGGTATGTTCTTTGGCCTTTCAGCAATGCATCAGCGGAGAGATCTGCTTCGCGCCGTGATGGAAGGCGTTACCTACAGTCTGAACGATTGTCTCGGAGTGCTTGCGGGAATGGGCGTCGCGCCTGAAACCATGTTGGCCTGCGGAGGCGGCGGAAAGAGCCCCCTGTGGCGTCAGATGCTGGCGGATGTTATGAACTGCCCCGTAGCCACCACGGTCAATACGGAAGGTCCCGCGCTGGGCGTTGCGATTCTCGCGGGCGTTGGCGCCGGACTGTACGGAAGTGTTCAGGAAGCCTGCCGCGCCATGATTAAAGTCAATCCCGCCCAGAACCCGATTGCGGAAAACGTACCGAAGTATGCGAAAGTATATGAAGTATTCAAGAAACTGTATCCGGCTAATAAGGATCTGTTCAAGGATCTGGGCGATCTGTGATCGGAGGATCAGAAGATGAAATGTCAGTATTGCAACTGCCTGGACAGCAAAGTGATCGATTCCCGTCCCACGGATGACGGCAACAGTATCCGCCGCCGCCGGGAATGTATCAACTGCGGACGGAGATTTACCACCTATGAAAAGGTGGAATTGAGCCCGCTGTATGTCGTCAAAAAGGACGGACGCCGTGAAAGCTTCGACAGTCAGAAGATCAAAGCCGGAATCCTGCATGCCTGCGATAAACTGCCTGTCAGCATGCAGCAGATCGATGACATCGTCTCCCGCGTTGAACAGAAATGCTATGCAACGATGGACGGAGAGATCAATACCGAAGCTATCGGTGACATGGTCATGGCGGAACTCAAGGAATTGAACGATGTTGCTTATGTCCGGTTTGCAGCGGTATACCGGAAGTTTACCGATCTGGGGACCTTTATGGGTGAACTTCAGAAGCTGGTCGATGAACATAAGATGTAAAAAGGAGTAATGGTTATATGCTTGGAACAATCTGGGGATGGCTTGTAAAGATCGCAACATGGGCGCTTGCCGGATTCTGCGGCGCAAAATTGATGAAAAGCGGCAGACCGGACAGCATGCTCTCCAATATCATACTTGGATTGGTAGGAGGTCTGCTCGGCTCTTTGGTGGCCTCTCTTGTCGGAATCGGCTCCAGAAACTTTATCGGGGATCTTCTGATTTCTATTGCCGGATCCTGCCTGGTGATCTGGCTGGTCAGAAAATTTGACCTCGGAAAATTCTTCAGGAAGTAACGGATCCGGATCATGAAAAAGTCCTCAGACAGTTGTCTGAGGACTTTTTTCAAAGGAAAAGAGTACAGCCGCTTCGCAGGAAGCGGCTGTAACAAACAGGCGGATAATCAGAAGCAGCCCTGAGCGAGCATAGCTTCGGCAACCTTCTTGAAACCGGCAATATTGGCACCGGCTACCAGATCGTAACCCAGACCGTTTTCTTCGGCGGCAGCCGCGGAAGCGTCGTGGATGTTTTTCATCATTTTTTTCAGCTGAGCATCGACTTCTTCAGCGGACCAGACCAGACGCTCGGAGTTCTGGCTCATTTCAAGACCGGATACGCCGACGCCGCCGGCGTTGACAGCCTTGGAAGGAGCAACGATCATGTGCTTCTGGGAACGCAGGAAGTTCAGCGCGTCATTGGTAGTGGGCATATTTGCCACTTCGATATAGTACTTGGTTCCGGAAGCGGCAATCTTCTCTGCCCACTCCATGGTAACGTCGTTCTGTGTGGCAGAGGGCATGATCACATCAACATCCGGGGAACCCCAGTGCTTGGTGCCTTCGACGAATTTGCAGCCGAATTTGTCAGCATAGGGCTTGCAGTGCATGGGATCCTTCTGACGCATTTCAAGGATGAAGTTCAGCTTCTCGTCGCCCATGATGCCGTCGGGATCGTAAACATAACCGTCCGGACCGGCCATGTAGGTGACCTTGGCGCCCAGTTCGGCAGCCTTCTTCATGATGCCCCAGGCCACATTGCCGTAACCGGAGACAGCGATCTTTTTGCCTTCGATGGTGTCGCCTTCATGCTTCAGAACTTCGCACAGATAATAGACAGCGCCGTATCCGGTCGCTTCCGGACGGATCAGGGAACCGCCGTAGCTCAATCCCTTGCCGGTGAGCACGCCGTTTTCCCATACGCCCTTCAGGCGGCGGTACTGACCGTACATGTATCCGATTTCACGGGCACCGACGCCCATATCGCCGGCAGGAACGTCGACATCGGGACCGATATAGCGATACAGAGCGGTCATATAGCTCTGGCAGAACCGCATGATTTCGGCATCGGATTTGCCGGCGGGATCAAAGTCAGAACCACCCTTGCCGCCGCCCATGGGAAGACCGGTGAGACTGTTTTTGAAGGTCTGCTCAAAACCGAGGAACTTGATGATGCCTTCATATACGTTTTTCTGGAAACGGAGGCCTCCCTTGTAGGGGCCGATCGCGCCGTTGAACTGGCAGCGCCAGCCGCGGTTGGTGTGCCAGGCGCCGTTGTCGTCCTGCCAGACGACACGGAAGGTGAACATCCGTTCGGGCTCGGTCATACGGTTAAGAATATCGAATTTTTCGTATTCAGGATGCTTTTCAACGACAGAATCCAGAGAAGAAAATACTTCTTCCACAGTCTGAACAAATTCGGGTTCGTTGGCGTGCTTCGCCTTTACGTTTTCGATTACACTGGCAAGGTAAGCGTTCATTTGATTCCCTCCTAAACCAAAATTTCGAAAAAATTATACACCTGAGTTTCTATGATTTCAATGAAGCAGAAGGGTTCTCCAATGCCGGGAGCTGTTCTTTTTCTGTTCAAAGAGAACAACCGAAAATCAAAAGCCGGCGCTTATTGAAGCGCCGGCTGTCAGACGCGGATCAATCGTCTGTCCGGAAACAATAAATGGTGGTGGTATCGTATAACTCACCGGGACGCAGAACCGTCGTTCCGGGGAAATTGGGATGATTCGGATCATCCGGGCAGTGCTGGGTTTCCAGGCAGAATCCGGAGTAGTGGCCATAGTTGGCGCCGCCTTTTCCGCCTTTGGCGTCTGTTGTGCAGGCGGTATATAACTGGATGGCGGGCTGATCCGTCAGAACTTCCATATAGCGACCGGACTCTTCGTGGTACGCGTAGGCGGCAAAGCCCATCGTTTCGCCCTTGGAGAGGACGAAGTTATGGTCGTAACCGCCGGCGGGGACCATCTGCGGACAGGAATCCATGACTTCCAGACCTTCCTCGATCAGCAGGCCGTCCCGCAGGTCCAGCGGAGTACCGAGAACAGGCATATAATCTCCGGTGGGGATCAACTCGCTGTTGACCTTGGTGATCACATCCGCGTCAATACAGATCTCATGATCCTTAACAGTTCCGTGGTCATGACCGGCCAGATTGAAATAGGTATGGTTCGTCAGATTACACAGGGTGGGCTTGTCGGTAGTGGCCTGATAACGAATGCTCAGATCGCACATATCATTCCATGTGTAGGTTACGGTGACATCCAGATTGCCGGGATAGTTTTCTTCGCCATCCGGGGAAACACGGTGAAAGGACACAGAATCCTCATGTTCGCCTTCCGCGGGCGTACCTGCCCAGAAATAGCAGTTGAAACCTTTGATGCCGCCGTGAAGATGGTTTACTCCGTGATCGTTTTTTGCGACCTGATAGGTAACACCGTCGATAGAGAAAGAACCTCCGCCGATCCGGTTGCCGTAGCGACCGACCGTATCGCCCATGAAGTTGTGGGGAGCGATATAATCGGTAAGCGTATCGAATCCGAGGGTAACATCGTCCATATTGCCGCCGGCATCCGGGACAATAATGGAAGTGCAGATCGCGCCCCATTCAATGACTGTGACAGAAGCGCCCATGGCATTGGTCATGGTAAAGCGGCGAACCGGTGTACCTTCAGGAGAGTTTCCCCAGATTTCTGTTTTGATCGACATTGTATGTACCCCTTTCCGTATATGATTATTCCGTACGCTGATCTATTCCGTCAGTGGCTTCATTTTCTTTCATTTTAAGCGAATCAGACGGATTGTCAAGGGAAAAGAGATCCCTGCTTTCCGGAAGCGTATCAGTTTCCATACGGTTCAGCTTTGTCCGGATGGTTCGAGTCCGGGTAACAGCGGAATCAATGGATTCGCCTGCCTGCTCCAACCGGTGGCGCGTATCCTCAAGCAGCTGGGCAAAACGGCCGAAATCCCCCTTGATCTCTCCAAGCAGATGCCATACTTCACCGCTGCGTTTTTCAATAGCCATCGTGCGAAACCCCATCTGAAGAGCGTTCAGCATCGCGCTGAAAGTGCCGGGGCCGGCAATGACCACCCGAAGCTCGCGCTGAACGGCTTCGACGGTTTCCGGAGTTTGCATGACCTCAGCGTAGATCCCCTCCACGGGAAGGAACATGATGGCGAAATCCGTCGTATGAGGCGGTACGATATATTTTTCCGCGATCTTTTTGGCTTCGGAGCGGATCCGCGAGATCAGGGCTTTTCTGGCGGCGTCGGCGCCGGCGGAATCACCGGACTGCGAGGCGTCTATCAGACGAATATAGTCCTCCTGCGGGAACTTGCTGTCGATCGGAAGATACAGCAGGGAACCGGACTTATCCGGGAGACGCAGCGCGAATTCCACCCGCTCACCGGAACCGGGAACCACGGCTACATTCTCCTCGTACTGACCCGGAGCAAGCGTCTGGCGGATCAGTGATCCCAACTGCATTTCGCCCCAGATGCCCCGTGCTTTGACATTCGTGAGGACCTTTTTGATATCTCCGACTCCGGCAGCCAGCGTATGCATTTCACCCAGCCCGCGATATACGGATTCCAGGCGGTCGCTGACCTGCGAAAAGCTTTGATCCAGCTTTTTGTCGAGACTCTCAGCCAACCGTTGATCAACGGCATGACGAAGTTCAGACAGCTGACGCTCGTTCTCCAGGCGCATATTCCTTGCATTCTCTTCCTGATTCCGTGTGGAGAGAAGGATCTGGCGCTGCATGCTTTCCAGCAATCCGGTCTGCGACTGTCCCAACTGACTGAGATTGGAAATGATATTGGCGTTGGTCTGCTGAAGCCGGTCGGTCATCCGGTCGTTCTGAACGTCGAGTTCATCCAGGAGCTGATTTCCCAGATTGTCAAGTCCGTGCGCCTGACGCAGACGGTTCTCTTCCTGGGCATGGAGAAGAGAACTTTGCCGGACGAGAAGAATGATCAGAAGAACAATGCATGAGATCAAAAGCAACGGGGTCAGAAGCGGAAGGATATCCGTCATGAGCATTCCCCTTTTGTTCAATATTCCCGGCGACCTTCCATCGCTTTGAGAAGGGTCACTTCATCTGTATATTCCAGATCGCCCCCGACAGGCATTCCGTGTGCTATCCGCGTGCAACGGACGCCGAGCGGTTTCAGCAGACGGGAAATATAGCCCGCGGTTGCCTCGCCGGCGACATCCGGATTCGTTGCCAGAATCACTTCTGTGACCTGCTCCTGTTCCACCCGGGTCAGCAGTTCATTGATCCGGATACTTTCCGGACCGACCCCGTCCATCGGCGAGAGCGTTCCGTGAAGGACGTGATACAAACCGCAGTATTCGTGCATCCGTTCCAACGCGGCCACATCACGGGGATCGCGGACAACACAGATCTGACCGTTGTGACGTGAAGAATCGGCACAAACGGGACAAATATCCCCTGAGGCATAATTTCCGCAGATTCTGCAGGAATGAATCGCTTTTCGACCTTCCCAGAGTGCTACCGACAAGGAACGTACATCCTCCAGCGGCATGGATGCGACAAAATATGCCAGCCGCTGCGCCGTCTTTTTTCCGATACCGGGGAGCCGATTCAATTCTGCGGCCATGACGGCGATCGGTTCGAGCTGATCACTCATCTCAGAACAACCCGCCCATTCCGGGAGCCATGCGGCCCATGGTCGTTTCGCGGGCTTCTTCACCCTTGCGAAGCGCCTCGTTGACTGCGGCCATGATCAGATCCTGCAGCATGTCGATATCGTCCGGATCAACGACCTGAGGATCGATCGTAATGGAAGTCAGTTCACGTTTGCCCGAAAGTTTGACGGAAACCATTCCACCTCCGGAGGAAGCTTCATATTCCGCAGCTTCCAACTGTTGCTGGGCTTCCTCCATCTGCTGCTGCATCTTCTGAGCCTGACGCATCAGCTGCTGCATGTTGGCGCCGCCGCCGAACCCGCCGAAATTCTGTCTTGCCATGGGAAAACCTCCTGTTTATGATCTTTATATTTCGCGGCTGCACCTGTCAGCCGTGATGAATTCCGGAAACTGTTATGAATCCGGAACAGATCCCGTGTTTATGTACTCTGCGGATCGCCGGTGACGGATTCGACCGCGCAGAGTCCGGTCACCACGTCGTCGAGAATCGCCATGATATAGGGCATTCCTTTTCCCTGTCTGTTCTGGAGCAAAATTTCATTTTTACCGATGACCGTTAACGGAGAACGCGTCTGCGTCACAATCAGACGGCAATCGGCATCCCGGTCGGTCAGATACAGGCCCGCGATGGAACGGCCGTTGGAGCCGTTTTTGTTGAAATAGAAACAACGCACCCCTTTACCGGCCCGGTTCTGCTTTTCAAATTCCAGCTGAACGATCCTCTTGGCCCATCCTCGGTCTGTGAAGAGAACCAGTTCATCGTTTTCCGCCAGCTGAGAGAACCAGATGACCTTATCGCTGTCCTCGAGCGACATCGCTTTGACACCGGATGCGGAACGCCCCTGGACCGGAACGGCATCCAACGGGAACCGGATACTCATGCCGTCGCGGGTGATCATGAGCAGATCGTCCCCGGTGAAAGCCGGAGAGACGGCCAGCAATCTGTCTCCCTTTTTCAGGGAGAGTGCAGGGAATTTCCGACTGCGGACATCGTAGTCGGCAGCGGCAGTCCGCTTGATCATTCCGTTTTCTGTTACGAACAGGAAATCAGGCATTGCCTTGATACCGGAGGAATCCGCCGTCATCATCCAGAGAGCCTGTTCTCCGTCTTCCAAATCGGCCAGCACGCCGGAAAGCAGCTGTCCGCGATCACGGGGCTTGAACTCCGCAAGCTTATTGACGGAAACCGGGTAACAATTGGCATGATCGGTGAAAATATATAACGTTTCAGCGGTAGTCGTTTTCAGGAGATAACGGGCGCTTTCGCCGGCATTTTCTTCGTATGAAGGCAGCGGCGTCCGTTTCAGCTGGACAGGGGAGACGCGCTTGAGATAGCCGTTCTCCGTATAGACGATCACTGCGTCTTCCGGAACGGGGGTATTGTCAGGCAACTCGACCGGCGTCTCCTCCGGAGATTCCAGCGCAGTCCGCCGGTCATCCGCATATTCGGCGGAAATGGCCTCCATTTCGCTTCGGATCACGCCGATGAGCTTTTTCTCGCTCTTCAGGATGCTTTCAAGTCTGGCAATCAGCTTGAGAATATCAGCATATTCTTTCCGGAGCGATTCCACCTCCAGATTGGTCAGACGCTGAAGCCGCATATCCAGAATCGCCTGCGACTGAATCTCGGAAAGACTGAACCGGTCCATGAGGGCGATTTTTGCCTCTTTGGGACTCTTGCTGGCCCGGATCAGGGCTATGACTTCATCCAGATTATCCAGCGCGATCATCAGGCCTTCGAGAATATGAGCCCGGGCGCGCGCCTGCTTCAGTTCATACTCGGTACGGCGGGTGACGACCTTTTTCTGATAGTCGATATAGCATCCGATCAACTGCTTCAGATTCATCAGGACCGGTTTCCCGTCGGCAATGGCGACCATGTTGATGCCGAAAGTGATCTGAAGATCGGAATACTTATACAGGTAAGCGAGAATCTTCATCGGATCGGCATCCCATTTGAGTTCGATCACGGCGCGCATTCCGGTACGGTCGCTCTCATCCCTGATATCGTAAATGCCACCCAAAGCAGCTTTCTTTTCCTCGCTGAGGCGGAGGATCTTTTCCAGCATGGCGGACTTGTTGATCTGATATGGGATCTCGGTGATCACCAGGAGCTTCCGCCCGGCAGCTCCGTCTTCCACGTGAACGCGTGCCCGGAGAGTCAGCTTTCCACGGCCGGTTTCGTATCCTTTGCGGATTTCCTCATTATTAACGAGGATACCGCCGGTCGGGAAGTCGGGACAGGGCATGATCTGCATCAGATCATCCAGCGAGATGTCCGGATCATCCATCTGGGCGATCACGGCACGGATCGCCTCGCTAAGGTTG
>CALCUD010000044.1 GCA_937906775.1 uncultured Clostridia bacterium | reverse complement strand
ACTACCTGCCAACTCATCAATACTTCTTGTTTTGTGACCAAGTTGGTCACAATTTCCCGGAAAAGCGAAGTGTCGAAATATTGGCAGAAAATGCTCCCGACAGCAGGAATCAAATTCAACGCTTTATTCGTCTGAACAACCTTGAACCCAGCCTCATGGAACGCGTGGATAAAGGCGAGCTTGCCTTTACACCAGCAGTCGAGCTTTCCTACTTGAAACCGGAAGAACAACAATGGATGCACGAAGCGTTGAATGAAACACAGCAAACTCCATCCCTTTCGCAGGCTCAGCGGATCAAGAAAGAAAGCAAGGAAGGAACTCTTTCCGCACAAGGTGTTCTTGATATCCTCTCAGAAGAAAAGAAACCGTTGTATGACTCCGTTACCTTGAGCCATGATACGCTGAAACGCTATTTCCCGAAGTCCTACACCACTAAGCAAATGGAAAAAGTGATCCTGAAGTTGCTAGATGCATGGCTGAAAAAGCGGCAGATGTCGCAAGAACGATGAACACACATTCTGAAAACGGATGTGTGTTTTTTGATTGGAGTGATTGAAATAACACGCAAGCATGAAAAAGCCTCACGTTTTCTGCTGGTCGGTATATTCATCTGTGGGCTTGCCGCATTCCTCATTCCGCTCGCATCGCAGTATTACGACATTCAGAGCGATGCGGGTGCCTATGAATCCCTGGTCGCGGCATTGGCTCCGTCAGAAGAGCCTTCTCCGCCTCCGGTTGCGGTGATTCCGGCAGTAAGTCTCAAGCCCACATCAACACCAGATACAGATGACGTGGTTGTTGCCACCATTGAACCGACTGTGGATGTCCCCAAAGTAGTTCTGGTTCCGACAAGCACACCAATCATAGTCGCTACGGAAGAACCCATGGTGACCGAGTTGCCCGACATTCCGAATAAAGCAACTCCGGTTGTGACAGAAAGGCCCACATCAAATCCGACTGCAATTCCTACGGCATCTCCCACAGTGAAACCAACTGTGGCAGCAACGGTTGATCTGGATGCCTGTCGGAAAATCAATTCGGATTTCGTGTCCTGGCTCCGCATTCCCGGTACCGTCATCAGCTATCCTGTTGTCCGTTCAGATAATTCGGATTTTTATCTGAATCATCTGTTTGACGGAACAAAGAGCAAACTGGGTTGTCTGTTTTCCCTCAAGAGTTCAGATTATGCCAAACCCAGCCGGAATATAGCGGTTTACGGTCATCATCTGAGTACCAGCGATGCCATGTTCAGTACGCTGCTTAAGTACAAGCAACGCAGTTACTGGGAAAATCATCAGACGATTGTCATGGATACCTTGTACGGAAGACGAACCTACAGAATCTTTGCTGTTGTGAACATGATGGTCAGCGACTGGGATCCCGCGACAGCAAGTTTCAAAAGCGATGCTGCCTACCTGAAGTTCATCAACCGGGCCAGAAATAAAGCACTGATTGACAGCGGTATTTCTGTAACGGCAGATGACTACATTCTTACCCTCATTACCTGCGACAGAAGCTATGGCGGAGCCAGTGGACGGCTGATCCTCATGGCTGTTCTGGAGCAATGAAAGGAGTACCCAATTGATGAAAATGAAAGCCAAACGGCTGATTTCACTGATTCTCGCACTGATGCTGCTGGCAACCGGCCTGTCTGTTGTCAGTTTTGCTGAAAACGGAGCTGAAATGCCTTCCGAGCCAGAAGAACAGGTCGGACCTGCAGAGGAAGAACCTATTCCTGATGATGTCCCCGAAGTCATAGAGGATTGCTCGACAGAAGTCGAGTCGGAAGTGATTGAAGAAACACCTATCCAGGAAGAACCTTCGGATGAACTGATCGAATCTGAAGCGGAAGTAATTCCCGAAACCAGTGCTGAGGAACCTACTGAGGAGATCATTTTGCAGGAGATTGAATCCGAAGATGATTCTACTCAAGAAGCTGAATCTGAATCCGAGATCCTGACGTTCCGTGAAGCCATTGCGACCAAAGGATTTGCTTATGTTGCTACCATTCGGAATGCAGATGTGTTCAGCGATTCTGATATGAGCAATCCGGTCTTCACCTTGGAAGGACGCGGCAATATTGTGTTCGCTACCTTCTGCAACAAAGCCGGTGCTGTGCTTTTTTCCTTTGCCATCAACGACGAAGAAAGCATTACCGGTTATGTATCGGAAAAAGCATTGGAAGATATTCCACTTTCCGATAAGGATGTCGAGGCGCTGACCCAGATTATACCCAACATGGAAGATTTCTCTCCTGTCGGCATTTCTGTGATGTTCCTGGCGAAGGGTCATCGTGTTGAAATTGAGGCTGAAGCGGAAGTTCTCCAACCCAAAGAAACCGATATGCCTGCAGAACCGGAAATCGTTGACGAGCCTGTTGATACAGAAGCAATTGTAGAACCCGAAGAGATTTCCGAAACTGAATCTTCAACTGAACCTATTGACGCAGAACCTACTGATGAACCGGAAGTGATTGAAGAAATTGATTCTCAGCCGGTTATTGAACAAGACGTTCCAAATGATGAGACCATCCTTTCGGAAGATGAATCTGTTGATCCCGTTCCTGACGAGGAAACTGAATCACTGGAACTGATTGAAGATGAATCAGCCGAAACTGAGCAGACAGAGAATGAATCTGTTGAAACGGAAGCTGTAGACGAACCAGAAGTCATTGAGGAAATTGATCTTCAGCCGGTTGTTGAACAGGATGATCAGGCCACTCCTTCGGAAGATGACTCCGCTGTTTCTGTTCCTGATGAAGAAACCGAATTACAGGAACCGATTGAAGATGAAACAACCGAAACTGAGCAGGCAGAGATCGAACCTGTTGAGGAAGATCCTGTCGAGGAGGCCCCTGTTGAAGAAATCACGACTGATGTGCCTGTTGAGGATGTTCCCGAAGCAACTGATGAAACTCCGGAAATCATTCCCGAACCCGAAGCAGAACCGGAACCTGAATACCATCATTCCGTTGGCGATTATGTGGGAGTAACCACTTCCACCCGTGTTTACTTCGGTATAGACAACAGCATTACCGAGGGTGATGACGGTGTGAACTATCTTGGCGTTTTCACTAAAAACGCTGTGGTTCAGATTGTTGCGGTCGGCAAGGATGATTTCGGAAAGAACTGGTACAAGGTCAATTACCTATACGGTGATGACTTTGCCAACGGTACGCTGAAATGGACTGCTTACGGCATCGTATATGTCCTCGAAAGTGAAACTCAGGATACCGATTCCACTGTTTGCACAGTAACTGACTGGGCCTATACGAAGGATGATCTGTATCGGATCAACAGAAGTATGCTGCGCTTAACTGCAACGCCTATGAATGGTTTTACGCTGAAGAACATCTCCGTCACGCTGCCGAAGTTCAAAGTCGGTCAGACCGGACTGTACGGCAGTTCCGGCAGGGACAGCGATTATCCTCAAATTGCAAAGTCATCTGCTCACGGCACGATTTACGCGACACCTCATTACCTTGAAGGCTATACAGTATATTGCCTGGAGCACAATCTTTCCGGTCCCGGCGAAGGATCCGGCAGCAATCAGTCCGCCAAAGGACCTTATGTGTTGGTGGACATGGACGGTTTCTGTAACACAGATGCCGGCAAAGGTGTATCCGGTGTCCGCTATAAAGAATCAACCATGCATGCCATCGGCTGGGTTCTGCGGCACACTTACCCCTTCATGGCGTTAAATCGTTCCGATTCCAACAATGAAACCTGGTCCCGTGTTGCCGGTCAGTTCGCCATCCGCGAAGTGATCAAGCAGCTTGAGGGTGCCAAGTATGTCCGTGATTACTGGGATATGGACAACTTCTACTCTTTCAGTGGCGGCGCTCCTTCCGTATATCTGACTTATGCTAGATGGCTGGCTGAAAACGGTGTTGCTCGCGCATCCATTACCGGCAAGATCACCGCATCCAGTCAGAGCCTGACGGTTTCTGGCAGCAACTACATCGGAAAGGTTACGCTGAAAACGGATGCCGATCTGATCAGAATTCCCAAGTCTGTTGGCACACTTACCGGCAATACCGGTGGTTCTGACAGCACCTACTACTATCTGAAGAGCGGCGATACGATCAGTATCACTTCAAGCAAAAGTAAGTTCACGGTAACGATGGAATCCATTTCTTCCGCGGATGAGGAAGCGAATTTTCTGATTGGTATCCCCAGCGCACAGATTCAGAAAGTCCTGATTCCCATCGCTGGCGCTCCCAACACTCTCAAGAGCGCATCTCTGACTTTTGAATTGAGCGAAGGCGAAATCGCGGTCGTGAAAAAGTCTACTGACGGCATTCTGCTGAAAGGTACTGTGTTCGAGCTGCTGAACAGTTCCGGTACCGTTCTCAAGACAGCAACGACTGATGGCACTGGCAAAGTGGTCTTCGGAAATCTGGCTCCCGGCTCTTACAAGGTCCGTGAAAAGACTGCCTCCGAAGGTTATAGCATTTCTGCCACCGCAACGCAGAACGTGACAGTAACTGCCGGTGCTACCAGCAATGTCACCTTTACGAACGAACGGATCACAGGCGTGATCAAGATCGTAAAAAAGGATTCTGCAACGAATCAGCCCCTGCCCGGTGCAACCTTCACTGTCACCAGACTGACCGGACCTGCTTCGGACAACGCATCTGATATCGGCAAGGTAGTTGCAACCATTACCACCAATAAGCAGGGCATTGCTCAGACCGGGCTGCTTCCCTGGGGACAGTACAAGGTGCAGGAAACCGGTATTCCTGACGGATATCTGGACCCCGGATACTCTACGACCGTAACCATTAAATAAGTTGGAGGATAACGAATGTTTATGAAGAGAATGATCGGCCTGCTTTTGGCAGTTGCCGCGCTGATTGTCTGCTTTGCCATTCCTGCCGCGATGGCTGATTCTTCGAATGTGGTGACCTTGAACGTCACCAACACGCCCATCAAGGGCGATGTATCTCTGGAAAAGACCGGCTTGCAGCTGACGCATTTTGTGGATGAGAAGGATTCCTTCGGGAATACCATCATGAAGCCAGTCTACGAAAACGGCTATCTGGCCGGCGCTGTGTTTGAGATTCATGCTGCCGAGGATATTGTCGGAAAGGAAGGTACTGTTTTCTACAAGAAAGATGCTTTGGTAGAAAAGCTGACCA
The DNA here is from genome assembly GCA_937906775.1 of uncultured Clostridia bacterium. Lineage (GTDB taxonomy): Bacteria > Bacillota > Clostridia > Christensenellales > Aristaeellaceae > Aristaeella. Next base: position 2,332 of record CALCUD010000044.1, on the reverse strand, counting down.
CCAGCGGAACCGGAGCCGTCAAGTCCAGTAAGCTGCCTTTGGGCAAGTATTACCTGGTAGAAGTTTCCGCTCCGAACGGGTATGTGTTCAGCACTGCCCGCGACGCTTTCACGCTTGCGGCATCAGATCACAAGACAGCTGTCGTGGAAGTCAAGAAGGCTGAAACCAATGACTATCTGCCGATCCGCGTTACGCTGACCAAGCAGAAAGAAAATATCAAGGTCACGCAGCTTGATAACGGCATGGTTCATCAGACTGTAGAAGCCGTTGCCGGTGAAGGCTTTGTGTTCGGTCTGTACAACACTGATGTCATCACCTATAACGGTAATCAGAAACTGCCTGCCAATACACTGATGGCAACCGGCTCGACCAATAAGAACGGAAAGCTGACTTTCTCCGGTTACTATCCGCATGGCAATTACTACATCAAGGAAATCTCCGTTCCTGCCGGATGGAAGCTCAGCACTCAGAAGTATCCTGTGGTCCGGACTTCCGCGAATAAGGCTTCCGGTGAAAACACCATTGTGGTTGAACTGGCACAGCCCATTCTGAATGAACTGATCTATACACCTGTTACCCTGACCAAGAAGGATATCACTGGAGCGGAAACACTGCCCGGCGCGCTGATCGAAGTCCAGGATTCCAACGGAAAGGTTATTTATCGTGAATATACCGACAAGAACGGTCAGATTCCCAACATTCCTGTTGTTCCCGGCAATTACACCTTCCGTGAAACTTATGCACCTGAAGGGTATGCGCTGAATACTGTGGTCATGACCTTCAAGGTAACTGCTGATGGCAAGGTGACCGGCGATACAGAAATCCGTGATGAGATCAACCATGTGTATCTCAAGAAAGTTCGTGAGAACGGTGACGGGCTGATGGGTGCTGTTTTCGGTCTGTTTGACGCAAAGGGTACCAAGGTCCAGGAAGCCACATCCGATAAGGACGGTATGGTCACCTTCAGCAAGATCGGCTACGGCAGTTATACCATCAAGGAACTCACCGCGCCTTACGGTTTCCATCCTTCCAAGGACAAATGGAAGATCACCATTGACGGTACCTATCTAAACCCCACCAAAGTTCTGTCTACTGTAACCAACGAGGATGCTCCCGGACAGATTAAGATTCTGAAACTGGATGAGCTGGATAAGCACCCGATTGCCAATGTTCAGTTTGATATCTACGAGACCAATGCTGATGGCAGCATCGGTGACCTGATCTCTACCATGACGACCAATGACGAAGGTATTGCGCTTTCTGCCAAGCTTCTTGTCGGCGATTATGTTGTCAAGGAGCATGAGAATCCCACCGGCTATGAAAGCACCATCTGGAGCGAAACCATTACGGTCATTATGGACCAGGTAGTGAACCGCACCGTTACCAACAAACCGATTCAGGGCGCAATCCGTATCGTCAAGACGGACAGCGAAACCGGAACAGGCCGGCGTCCATCCTGTCAGAGTTAACCAACGAAAACAAACAATCGCAGATACAAAGCTATCAGAGCGGAGCGGCCTTCGAGGCCGCGAGAAACAAAATCCTCAAGAAAGGGGGATAAACCATGCCAACAATAGCAGACGCCTATGTTCAGTTGATACCATCTTTTGAAGGCGTGAAATCCGGGATTGAAAGAGAACTCGGAGAACAGATGGGACATGCCGGAGACAGCGGCGGAAAGTCATTTTCGGAAAAGTTCATATCCGTAGCGAAAAAGGCAATCGCCTCTGCCGGCTTTGGAAAGATTATTAGCGAAGCTCTGAGTGAAGGAGCGGATTTTCAGCAGAATATAGGCGGCATTGAGACACTGTTCGGAGCCGGTGGGGCAAAGAGCGTGGAAGAATATGCCGAAAAGGTAGGAAAAAGTGTTGAAGCCGTTTCTGCAGAATATGAATCGCTTCATGCTGCAGAAGAACGAATGATGACATATGCAAATGAGGCATATTCGTCCGCCGGACTATCAGCAAACGAGTATATGGAGACAGTTACGGGTTTTGCAGCGTCTTTGAAGCAGTCTGTAGGCGGAGACATGGAAACGCTGACAACGGTAGCAAACCAGGCAGTTATTGATATGGCGGACAACGCCAACAAAATGGGAACGGACATGGAATCCATACAGAATGCCTATCAAGGGTTTGCAAAACAGAACTATACGATGCTGGATAACCTGAAGCTGGGATATGGCGGAACAAAGGAAGAAATGGAGCGGCTTCTGGTCAATGCAGAAAAAATCAGCGGCGTGCACTATGACATAGGTCAGTTGGACGATGTATATGAAGCAATCCATGTGATTCAGACGGATCTCGGAATAACAGGGACAACGGCAAAGGAA
>CALCUD010000043.1 GCA_937906775.1 uncultured Clostridia bacterium | reverse complement strand
ATCGAAGTCATACCCATCTCTTCTATAATTGGCAAAATAGGGCAGCCACTCCCGGGAGATATAGCCCGTCTTTTTGTTGAAGAACTTGCCGTAGGCGGCTTGCCCACCTGCCGCGATCAGCCGACGCCATTCCCAGGGATCGCGCCTTTCATTGCCGTTCCACCAGAAATCCGGCACGGTCATCTCCTCGACCGAAAAGCCGGGGACTTCATTCGCGAAAAGCGGCAGGAACCCCTTTTCGTCGATGACATGCTGAAGCTGTTCCGGCGAATGAATACACCGCGGATCATCGGGTCGGAGACCGTGCAGGATCCACTCATTGGTATTGCTGTCCATCAAGGCACACCCCTTTATTCATCCGGAAATTCCGGATCCTCCGGGTCATTCGATTCGCTTTCCCAGGCCTGCCGGGCAATGTCCCAGTCGAAACCTCGGCGGATCAGCGCAGCAAGCGTCCGCTGGCGGAATTTCAAAAGGTTTTCTCCGGGCTTCCGGCGTTTCAGGGCCCGCCGGATCAACTCTTGTGCGTTCTCAAGCATCGTGTTTTCAGGAATACTGTCCAGCGCGGCTTCTACCTGCGATTCCTTCAGGCCCTTCCGCTTCAGCTCCGCATGGATCCGGCGGGGACCGTAACGCATACCGGCGCGGTGTTCGGCCCACTGGCCGGCGAAATCCTCATCATTGACGAGGCCGTTCTGACCCAGCTTGCAGAGGACCATGTCCGCCGTTTCGTCCATATATCCCGCAGCCAGCAGCTTTTGCCGGATCTCGCCCTGCGAATGAGCACGCTGCGCGAGCAGTTTGACGGCTTTTTCCAGGGCGGGGCGGTACTGGCGCAGCAACAGCCAGTTTTTCAGCTCCTCCACGTCGACAGGGTCGTCGGCCTCAAGCGGGCGCTCTTCGAGCAGGGAACGGGTAAACCACAGCACCTCCCCGTTATCCAGCCGGATGCGGTACCGGGAGCGGACAGGTTCAACAGCAACGATTAATTCCATCGCGGGAACTCCTTTTTCAGCGCATACCGGAGCAGATCGTAATTGGCCAGACCGAGCCGGCCTTTCCGGGCTTCGCTGCAGCCGCCGTTCAAAAAAATCATGAGATTACCGGTGCTCTCCTCCCAGAAGGCGCCGTCCGCGCAACCGTAGGCAAAGCCCTGATGACCGAGAATGCGCGAGGAGGACAGCATAGAATCGCGGATGATGAGGATCCCGAGACCGTAGGACAATGTGGGGGAGATCTTCCCGTATTCGGCATGCTGCTTTGTCATTTCGCGATCCGGAGAACGCAGGACGGGAATACCACCGTCCATGACGCAACGGATCAGCGTTTCCAGAGAGGAGACGGTGATGTACAGGCTGCCGGCGGTATGACCGTAGTGATGAAGGGGATCGGGCATATCCAGCGGGATCCGGCCGAGCTTCGTCACGGTCAGATCACTTCCGGCATGATACGGCATGATCCGGGTCACGGGCATGATCCGGGATTCGTCCGCTTCCGTCGCGTCGATATACGCGTCCAGTCCCAGAGGATCAAACAGGTATTTCCGGAACACCTCCCGCAGGGAGAGACCGGTTACATATTCCCAGATACACCCGATGAGTCCGAAGCCGAGATTCGAATAACGGAAAGCCGTACCGGGTTCTGCGCAGCGGCGGCCGCGCAGCGCTTTGGTCCACGGGACGCCCCGATTGAGGTAGTTTTCATAGTCCGGCATGTCGGAAATCCCGGAGGTGTGGGAAAGCAGCATGCGTAGGGTGACGCCGCGGATCTCTTCAATCCGGTCCTCATCCGGCATGTATTCCGCAACGGGACGGTCGAGAGCGAGCAGCCCCGCTTCGCAAAGAGCGAGTGTGGTGAGGGCGGTCGCCGTTTTGGTGATGGAGGCGATTCGGAAAAGGGTGTTTTCGTCCGAAACATGACCGCTGATCGGGGACGGACAGAAAACGGCAGTGCGCTTTCCGCCGGAGGAAAAAATCGCGGCGGAACCCATGACATGATGTTTCCGGAGAAAACGGACATACGGCCCGGGACGAACAGGACCGTCCCCGAGGATCGACAGCTCCGGACACCGGGGCAGACAGGGCGACAGAAAGGGAAGCGCCAGACGGTACAGATGATTTTTAAGCGCGGTGGTTGGCATACAGAACCTCCTCCGGGCCGGTGCGCCCGTATAGCATCAGGAAAGCAACGACGGAAAACAGCGCGGTACCGGCGAGACTCGCAAACTGTGCGGCAAGAGGAAGCGGATCGGGACGGACCAGCCGGGTGGCGAAGAGGATCAGCCCCGTCAGCAGGGCCAGAGCGCACACGCAGAGGATCCGCGCGGAGACCCCGCGGACGGAGTGCCGCGACGCCGTATCGCGGCGGAAAAACAGGAAATACAGCGTCAGGCAGACGCAGACCAGTTCGCTGAGCAGCTGGCTGACGCGTACGGAGGACACGGCGTAAAGAGAATCCATCCTGAAATTCTCCATCGTGAACCGGCCGGCCGCGTACAGAAACAGATAGAACAGGAACAGGTCGCCGGCCTTCCGGACGGATCTGCGCCGGGCGAACAGGAGAAAGATGAAAATGCAAAGATCCCAGACGGACTCATAGAAAAAGGTGGCCAGATGCCAGCCTCCGTCAGCCGGGATGAACACGCACAGCGGGAAAAAGCAAAGCGACGGGTCGGTCACGGCGGAACCGTAGGCCTCCATATTGAAATAGTTACCCCAGCGTCCGACGGCTTGCGCGAGCGCGAGGCCGGGAGCCAACAGATCGCACACCGTGCCGAAGGAGATCTTTCTGAAACGGCAGAACAGGAAAGCGGCCAGAAGCCCGGCCAGGACGCCGCCGTAGATAGCCAGCCCGCCTTCCCAAATGTAAAGGACTGAAACCGGATTGTCGCGGAAGGAGGACCAGGAAAAGGCAACATAATAAAGCCGCGCGCCGAGGATCCCCGAGGGCAGCAGGATCAGCGCGAGATCCAGAACAGTGTCCTTTTTCAGGCCGATCCGCTTCTCCTCGCGCATGGCGATTGTGATAGCGAGAACGGCGCCTGATACGATCAAAAAACTGTACCATGGGAGCGAACCGATGATAAATCGCGAATATGGGACAGAAGGCATAGCGCGTTCCTCCAATCCCTGCTATTATACCTGAAAACGCGGACTGTCACAAGGGAAACAGACTGATTCGATCTGCGCGGGGCAGTAAAAAACGGCTGAAAAAGGTTTCCGGAAACCGCCCAAAATGATTGCACGCGAGACTGTTTTCTGTTAAAATATGCTTAATGTGAATTCTATGCCCGCCGGGCAAGGAAGGATGTTGACTATGAGTAAAGTTGTCGTTTTTGATCATCCCCTGATCCAGCACAAACTGAGCATCATGCGCGACAAAAATACCGGGACCAAAGAATTTCGCGAACTGCTGTCTGAAATCGCGATGTTGATGGTTTATGAGGTCACCCGCGATCTTGAGACAGAAGAGATCGAAGTCGAAACCCCAATCACCAGATGCACCTGCAAAGCGCTTTCCGGCAAAAAGCTCGGTATCGTGCCGATCCTCCGGGCCGGCCTCGGCATGGTCGACGGCGTGACCAACCTGATCCCTGCGGCCCGTGTTGGGCATATCGGTCTGTACCGCGATCCGCAGACGCTCGAGCCTGTTGAATACTACTGCAAACTCCCGGCCGACAGCGAAAACCGCGAGCTTCTGGTGCTCGATCCCATGCTGGCGACAGGCGGCAGTGCCTCCGCAGCCATCAACTTCATCAAAAAGCGCGGCTGCAATCATATCCGTCTGGTCAACCTGATCGCCGCGCCCGAAGGCATTGCCCGGATCCAGAAGGATCATCCCGATGTCGACATCTATGTCGCGGCGCTGGATGATCATCTGAACGAACACGGATATATTGTTCCCGGCCTCGGCGATGCCGGTGACCGCCTCTTCGGTACTAAATAAACGGGTTTTTACAGTCAACGCAGTTCCGCAACCGGAACTGCTTTTTTTCGGAGGGATTATGAATATACCCGAGACCCTGAAGGGAAAGGGTTTTTTCCGTGTCTGTGTTTTATCCGGATCGGAATGCGGAATCGCCGAAAAGCGGTTGATCCTGAGCTTCATGGCATGCGGCGCCGCTGCGAAGGATCCGGACGAACGCGAGGCGGTGATTCATCCGTACTATCCCGTGTCACAACAGTGCCACCTGATCGCGAAGGATTTTATTCGCGAATGCGCGGAGCAGGGCGTGACAGTCCGGATGGAGAATCATCTTCCGCTGAAGCCGATCCTCAGCCGGCTTGATTTCCTTCGCAGAGGTGTCAACACCCTGTCTTTTTTTGAAGAGCAGGGAAGTTATTTTCACATCCAGTGTTTTGCGACCGATGAGGAGATTCCGGTGACGGACCGGGTAAGTCCGGTCCCGCTGAACCGCAAGTGCGAACAGTGCGGAGAATGCGTCCGCGCCTGTCCGACGGGCGCCATCCGGGAGGATGGCTTTGATCGGTCCCGTTGTGTCCGGAACTGGATGCTGAGCGGAGAAATCCCCGAACCCCGGATCGCGGAGGCTATGGGGAACCGGCTGCTCGGGTGTGGAATTTGCCAGGAACGATGCCCGATGAACGCAAAAATCCGAACCGGTGAAAAGATCACAGTGCCTTTGCGGAGCCTGCTGGACGGGACGGGCAGAGACACGCTGTCCGGGCTGATCGGAAGGAATATGACCGGTAGTACAAAACTGCTGATCCAGGCCTGTATCCTGGCTGCAAACAACGGCCGAACCGATCTGAAAGATCTGCTGAAATCCCTGGAGGAGCATCCGTCGGAAGCGGTTCGCGAGGCAGCCAGAGCGGCGTGGAATCGCTTGCCTTGAAGCGAGATTTGATTTATAATTATCCTGTTTATACATTATGTTTTTTATCCCGAAGATCGGAGGAATCACATTGCCTTTAAAGAACATCTGGAACCGTGCGCCGCTGCTTCCGCTGCAGCAGTGTCCGCTAAGCAACGGTCAGATCCGCGTCAGCGATGAAGATTTGAACAGGCTATACGCCTTCTGCCTCGGATATGCCGACGCGACCGAGATTTGGGAGGGCGCTTTTGCCCTTTCCTGCATGCTGACGGACGCACCTCTGGAGGAACCTTTCGCGGACCTGATCAGAAACGCCGTTTTTGAAACGGCGGAAGGCGCTTTTTCCGGTGACATTCCGCATCAGATCGCGGTGGCTCGCGCCGGGCTGGCCCTGTACGAATACACGGTCGACCGTGAGATCCTGAAGCGCCTGGCTTCCTGGTGCGGCGCGATGGAACTCGGGTGGGACAGCGTCGAAGCAGCGTGGGAGGTCCGGACAAGCGCGGCTGATTTGATGGAATTTCTCGTCCGGCTCTACCGTATTTCCGGCATTCGCGCAATCCCGCGCCTGTGTGCGAGGCTGCGCTCCCTGTCTGTGGACTGGTCGATGATCCTGAATACCTTCAACCAGAAGCAGACGCTTTCTGCCCAGATGACGCGGGAGGAGTTGCTGAAACATCTGGAAGAGGACAAAAAAGACGAGACAGCGTTCTATACCCGCCAGTATCTGATCTCCTGCGCCGAAACGCTGGCCGATGGGTTGCGCTTCGCCGCACGTTCGGCCGAATATAGCGGAAACGGGCAGGAACTCGGCGCCGGTGAAAAGGGATGGGAGCTGGTCCGAAAAGCGCACGGATCCCCCTGCGGGGGGACGACGAGCGACGATCTGCTCGCCGGGAAATCATCCGCGAAGGCCATGAGCACCGCGGCGCTTGCTGCATGGTGCGAAGCCTTCTGTGCCTATATTCCGCTGAGCCGGAGTACCTGGGCTTCCGACGAGGTGCAGTTGCTCGTGATAAACGCGCTACGCGCTGCAATCCGGGAACACGAAATCCTTCGGTATCAGCGCGTCAACATGCCGGTTGAAAACGGTGATACTACCCGTTGTTTCTTTCCGGATGAAAACGGAGACGCGCCGACGCATGCGGTTGCACGATTGGCCCGTGCCTTTGCAGCCGCCTATAAAAACTCCGTCATGCCCACGCAGCGCGGTTTCTCAGTCAATATGGCCTTGAATGGGTGTTTTGTGCTGAAGATGGCAGGCCATCCGTTTATCCTGCACATACGTGACGGGCAGATCGGATTCGGGATCCGGGAACCTTTCCATGGCGTTGCAATGATCAATGCGAACAGATGGAGCGCCGATTTCCGGATTTCTCTGAACGGGGAGATCACATATCATGTTTCCCCCGGAACGCGGAATTTGATCGAGCGGGATTGGCACGACAAGGATATTCTGAATATTTTCGACGCCGGTGATCCGGTCCTCTGCGAGGATCACCGTCACGGGGTTTACTGCATGCGGGGCGGCACGGTTATGGCGCTCCCGGTAACGAAGGATGACTGGGCCTGGGCCGTCTGCGGTGATCCGGTCTGGAAGAATGACAGGGTTCTGCTGCCGGTGAAAAAGGTCCGCACATGGAAGGCTGTGGGCGCCATCCCGGCGGATGTCCCCGTATATCCGGAGGGTGAAGGAACAGCCGAAATGAAGGAACTGCAGCCCTATGCCCGGACAGCCGGAAGGATAACGGTATTCCCGAAGGTCCGGACCGAATGAACGGAATCAGACTGGCTCCGCTGTGCGGAGTGACGGATTATGTATTCCGGGATATCTGTTGTGATATGGGATGTGAAGCAACCTGCACCGAGATGGTCAGCGCAATGGGATATCTGTGTGCGCCCGGTCAGCGTGCGGTTCAGGAACTGCTGATCCGCGGGAAAAAAGAAAAGCGGCTGTATGTCCAGCTTTTCGGCAAGGATCCCGATACGGTCGCGGAAGCCGCTGCCCGGATGGAGGAACTCGGCCGGTTCGACGGGATTGATCTGAATATGGGCTGTCCCGCGCACAAGGTTGCCGCCTCCGGTGAAGGCGCCGGATTGATGCGGACTCCAGAGATCGCATACGAAATGATGCGAAAGACGGTCCGTGCGGTATCCCTGCCCGTATCGGTCAAGATGCGCCTCGGTTGGGACGGGGATCACCTGAACGCTATACAGTTGGCCAAAATGGCCGAAGAATCGGGAGTGAAGGAGATTACAGTCCACGGCCGTACAAAGGTGCAGCAATACAGCGGAATCGCGGACTGGGACGCTATCGCCGAAGTGAAAAAGGCGGTGTCTGTTCCGGTGATCGGCAACGGGGATATCTTCACCGCACAGGACGCGCTGCGGCGTCTTCGCAATTCCGGGGCCGACGGAGTTATGATCGGCCGGGGAGCGATGGGAAATCCCTGGATCTTCCGCGAAATTACAGAACTGCTGGAGAACAGGCCCGTCACGCCTGTGACGCTGGAAGAGCGCATGGCCGTCATTGAAAGACACTACCGCGCGCTGATCGAATGGAAACCGGAGCATATTGCCGTTCGCGAAATGAGAAAGCATATCGGATGGTACTTGCACGGGATCCGCGGCGCGAGCAGGGTGAGGGCGGAGATCAATCACGCGGAAACGCCGGCGGATGTCCGGCGGATACTTGACGGATTGATGAAAGAAAACACGGAGGGATCGGAGGCGTTGGAGTGAGGCATTTCAAAAGAGCCATTCTGCTGGCACTCCTTTTCTCCGTACTGTTATGCGGCAAACAGGCCTCAGCGGAAACTGTATCCGGTCTATGGAATATTCTGAACGGCGACATGCGGGAGAATTGTACGGTCGAGCTGGGCGTCCGGTTCAACATGCATATGCCTTTCGGAGAAGAACGCTGCGATATGCTGAATGCGCTGCTGTCCCATGTGAAGCTGCGTCTGGCCGCTTCTGGAGAGAGCAGGGAGACGGAAATCCTGATCGACGGAGAATCCGCGTTTTCGCTCCGGATGAGTTCAAGCGGTGCGGAACAGAATGCGGAATACAGCTTTCTGCCCGGAACGCAGATTATTGGGGAAGGCGCTGGGATCGATCTGGCTGTAAGCACCGGAATGGATCTTGCTCCTGAGTTTGAACTGCTTCAGGGATCAGGTGCAGAGATCCTGGATGATCTGTACGTCTGGTTTTTGAAACTTCCTGAACTGTATTCGGACAACAGCAAAACCGGCAAAGACAGCCAGTCCTTCAAAAATGTCGGGCGTACGACGGAAAAAACGGTCGTCACCGTTACGAAAGCCGCGGTCGAAGAAGGCGCTTTGAAATCATGGAAGGAAGCCTGCCCGGAGGGTACGCTGAAAATCTGGCTGCGGGATGTGAACTTCATCGGACGTCAGCAGATCACGCTGTTCCGCAACAGCGAAGGAACAGTGATCCGCATAGCCTGGTCCGGTCAGGCAGCCGTGGAGGACGGAACGCCGCGAAAGATTACGTTGGGCTGGAGCCGGTTGCGGAGTCCTGAACGGGACTACGACAAACTCAGCTTGAAATCTCCTGCGACATCCGGATCGGATCACGATACGGTGACGCTGGAATACAGCGAATCCAGACAGGAAGACGGTTCTGATCTGAGTCTGAATCTGAAAGCGGAACGGGTTGAGAACAGGATCAAGCGGAATCTGGGCTGCTCCGCCGACCTGATGATAAACGGGGACATATTAACCGGCAGCGTCGAACTTTCCGAAAAGGAGGGTTCCGGGACGCAACAGTCATTTACGGTTGTTCCGGAGTTGAAGTTCGGTCCGGACGGAGCTGCCGACGGTACGATCTTCCTGAAGCAAAAGCGCGGAAAAGATCAGATCGAAGACGTGGAGCTGACGGTTCATACCGCCCGGGAAGCGGCGCTGACAGAAACAGGGACAGCGACCAACCTGATCCGTGAGGAATCGCTGAGCAGCACGGAAAGGGAAGCTTTAGCCGCTGAAATCCTTCAGGGAGCCGCGGAGACCCTGATCCGTCCGTTGCTTTCGTTGCCCAGGGAGGATCTGGATTTCCTGTTGTATGAACTGGACAGTCATCAGATTGATCAGTTGTATGAAATGCTGAACGATGAATCATCCGAAAGGAGCGCTTCATAAGATGAAAAGATTTGCCTGCCTGATTCTTTGCCTGCTTCTGATCCTTGTATCCGCCGCGGCTGCCGCGGATACGGAAATCACGATTCAGGAAAAAATGAGCCGCCAGATTCAGGAGGGGAGCGGCCTAAAAGGCTCCTTTACCCTGAGTGCGACGGGCGAGGATACGGAGATAGTCCGCACCCTGCAGAACATCCTGAATGTTCCCTTCCAGTTCCGCAGTCTGCGCAATCGGAAAGATCTTCACGCTTATATTTATCAGAAAGAGGGCGATGAGGGCCAGATCGGGCTGACAGAGCTTTATCTGAAAGGCGGAGAATCCTTTCTGCGCAGCGATCTGACCGGGGAGACGGTTTATTCATTGCCGGAGCTGAGCGGCGTCATCGACGCGCTGCGCACACCGGAAGGTGGAAATCCTTCTTTTACCAGTCTGATCTACAATTTCGCGACGTTGCCGGACGCGGATTTCAACACGGTCTGGACGCCGGTACTGGCGAAGTATAAGGACCGGCTTGAGGTCTGGCTGTCGGATTTCGCAGCGGAAACCTCGGTTCGGAAACTGGACGACGGCACCTCTGTGATCGACATGAACTATCTGATCCCGACAAATGCAGTCAGTAAAGAAACTGTAGCCCTGCTTTCCGAAGCGGTAAAGGATCAGGATTTCATGGCTCTGCTGAAAAATGTTGCCACAGAAGAGCAGTATGCGATGCTTTCTAACCCGCATCTGGGATACTTCTTTGAAGAAGCACTGAATTCCCAGATGAGCGACGGGGACATTGTGCTGACGCGTTCGGTGACCACCCGCGGCGCGGAGATCAGCGGTGGGATCGAGCTGCCGCTGAACGAGGCGTATCTGGGATACGGCCGGCTGGATATCGAAAAAAACGGGAATACGGTCCAGTGTACGCTTTCCGGTGCAGATAAGGCCGTTACGGCTGAGTTTGAACCGGAGAAGATCATCGACCTCACAACAAATCCGCTGATCCGCGTGTGTGTAACTCCTGGAAATGAATCCGAAAACTCTGATGGGAAGGAAAGTAAACCGATGGCGTTCCGGATCGCCATGAGCAAATCGGTTAACGACCTGCCGATCGATGACAACACGCCCTTCCATTCGGAAAACATCCGAGTGACGGTGATGGAGGATCTGACCTTCATTCCGGAGGATGCGAAACGGGAGGACTACGCCGGAAATGTGCCGGAACTGACGCTGGACGCGGAGCTTCAGTACAAAACGAATATTGCGAAAAACAAACCGGTGAACCTCGATGTTCAGGTGAAGCTGATCACGCCGGAAAATGAGTTCAGCTTCAACGGGAATTTCAAGACGAACGCGCCCTGGGTTTTCAATCCCTTTGCGACGGAATCCGCAGTGAATCTGATGACCCTGTCGCCGGAGGAGCGGATCGCTGCCGGATTGAACTGGCTCGCCGGCGCGGGCAGCGTGTTTACTGTGGAACCGGCGGAAGCCGGCTCGCAGGACGCGGCAGAGACAGCAGCGCCGGAGGCTGCGGAAACAGCTGCGCAGGAGACAACGGAAGCGCCCGCGGCGAAAGAAGAGCCTGAAGCGGCAGCAGAAGAATCCGCTCCGGCAGAACACATCCTGAAGTAAAAAACCCAAATACAACATCATCAAAAAAGTGGTTCCGTGAACGGAATCACTTTTTGTATGGGTATATATTGCATATACGGTCCATCAGCATGAGGCGAGCATGCAGACAGCTGTCGCAGAGATGCCCTCCATCCGACCTTCAAAGCCGAGACGCTCGGTGGTGGTCGCTTTGATATTGACCTGATCTTCGGGAAGACCGAGATGAATTGCGGTAATTTCGCGCATTCCGGAGATATGGGGCGCGAGCTTCGGCTGCTGGGCTACGATAGTTATGTCAACGTTCACGGGACGAAAGTCGTTTTGCCGGAGCAGATTCACCACCCGGTCCAGCAGGAGCAGGGAAGAGATTCCCTTATACGCGGGATCGGTATCCGGAAAATGCCGGCCGATATCGCCGAGACCGGCGGCTCCGAGCAGTGCGTCCATCAACGCGTGGAGCGCAACATCCGCGTCACTGTGACCGAGCAGACCCAGATCGTGCGGCACATCTACCCCGCATAGGATCAGCTTACGACCGGGGACGAGGCGGTGGACATCGTACCCGTGACCGACACGGAGAAGAGGGGCCTGCGCTGCCAGATAACTGTCCGCCAGCCGGAGATCTTCTGGAACAGTCAATTTCAGATTCATACGGTTTCCCTCCGAAAGATGAACCGGTCTGCCCGAAAACTCCATGACCGCCGCGTCGTCGGTTCCTTCAAACCCGGCCGAGAGCGCCTTTTCCATGGCTGCGCGGAAATCGCCGAGCAAGAACCCCTGCGGCGTCTGCATGGCGAAACAACCGCTTCGGTCGAGAAAATCATAAGATCCGTTTCCGGCGGAGCGGCGAAGCGTATCAGTGACCGGGACGGCGGGGATCCCGCTGCCAAACTGAAGGGTATCACTGACGACATGACTGATCACATCTTTGGAAACAAGACAACGTGCAGCGTCGTGAATGAGCAGCAAATCGCCGGGTTCGCCCTCCACTGCGCGCAGACCGTTCAGGACCGAGGCCTGACGGGTATTTCCGCCGTTAACAAAACGGACGGGCGAAGGGAAGGACAATCCGTCCAGCGCCTGACGGACCGCCTCGCGGTCGCATTCCCGGCAGACGACCGTGAGCTGATCGGCTGTTCCCCCAAAGGCCCGGGCGGAACGGCGGATACAGGGTTCGCCCGCGACGGGGAGAAGGATCTTATTCGTTCCGGCATTCATCCGGGTTCCCGATCCGCCGGCAAGAAGAATAACGTGAATCGCCACAGGCTCAACTCCGTTCCCTGATCAGTGTTTCGTCTTCCTCCAGCACACGGAAAAGACCGGATGCGTCGTCCTTCCGGACGGTTTCCGCAACAGACAGGATCTCATACCGGCCGAGATGCTCGCCGAAGCGGATGGTCAAAATATCACCGGGCTTCACGTCGGCGCCGGGCTTGGCAACCTTGCCGTTCAGCGTGACGCGTCCTCCGCTGCAGGCCTCGTTGGCCACCGTGCGGCGTTTGATGATCCGGGATACTTTGAGATATTTATCCAAACGCATATTTGAAACTCCTCATAAATAAACCCGCAGGCCAAAGCCTGCGGGCAGGTAATCAATTACTTCTTGCCCTTTTTCTTGGCGGGGGTGTTGACCTTGTCTTTCAGAGCCTTGCCGGCCTTGAAAGTGGGGGCCTTGGAAGCAGCAATCTTGATTTCGGCGCCGGTGCGGGGATTGCGGGCCACGCGGGCGGGGCGGCTCTTGACGGCGAAGGTGCCGAAGCCGATCAGCTGAACTTTGTCGCCGGCGGCGAGAGCTTCGTTCACAACATCAACGAAACCGTTCAGGGCTTTTTCAGCGTCTTTCTTGGAGAATTCGGTCTTAGCGGCCAGAGCAGCAATCAGTTCACTCTTGTTCATAGGAATCTCCTCCTCTTCTTTTTGTTCGGACATTACAAATGCCAAAGTAGGGGCAAATATTCAATTACCTCTCTTCAACATACTTAAAGTATACACACAACTCGTTGAATGTCAAGCTTTCGGGCGATTTTCCGTCCAAAAAAATGCGTTTTTCGGCTTTTTGGAAACGTTGGATAAACCGGTCAACGGTTTCGTGAAGCAGATTTTCAGCGTCCGCGCCGCAGCGTTGGCACAGCTCTGTGCATTTCATCAGGAGTTCGCCCATGCCTGCCTCATCGATCCGGCCGTCCGTCACTGTCAGCGAACCGGCCAGGGATCTGATACCGGCAAGGATTTCCGCAGGATCCTGCTTCATGGCCGGCAGCTGCACAGCCTTCTTAAGGACCTTGATCGCGTATTTCAGAGAGGGCAGGGAAACGGATACATCGGAAAGGCTTTCACCGACCGTTGCGCTACCGGTTTCTGCTCTTTTGGCCTTTTCCCAGACGGCGGTGACCTCCTCGGCGTTGCCGGCCTTTTCACTTCCGAAAATATGCGGGTGCCGGCGAAGCATTTTCCGGCAGATGTTTCCGGCAATGTCGGACATTGAAAACTCTTCGAAGGTCTTGCCGATTGAAGCATGAAAGACAATTTGCAACAGGACATCGCCCAGCTCGTCGGCGAGATGGTCAGTATCCCCGTCGTTGATTGCGCTGACGGCTTCCCACGCTTCCTCAACAATATACGGGCGAAGGGATTCGTGCGTCTGCATCCTGTCCCAGGGGCAGCCGTCCTGCGCGCGCAGCCGGTCCATGATCAGCTCCAGATCACGGACACTGAAATAATCCCGCTGCCGGTAATCACTGCCGGGGATCAGCACCGCGGAAGTATGGTTGGTCTGCGTCTGACGGTCCAGTTCGCAAAGCAGAATTCGTTTGAGAACGGGTTGGCCTCCGTTCTGCGGCAGCGTCATAAAGGTGACTTCCGTTTCGTCCGGCACGCAGGAGGCGGTCAGAAACAGTTTGACCTCGCCGGCGGTGATCCGGTCGTTCAGCTCTGTGATCAGCAGGGACTGGGATGGATCCCTGGGACAGTTCCGGATTCCGGACGCGGGAACAACGCAGAAGGAGCGGGAAGGATCGGCTTCAGGACAACCCGGCAGATACAGATCCGGATAACTGACCCCGGGGCAGAACGCCATCCGGATCCCCTGCTTCCCGGCGAGCAGGCTCAGCGCGCGGACAGAAAGATCGTCCGTCAGATCCGGAACCGCATAGAGCAGATCCTTTTTACCGGCTTCCTCACAGAGGAATCCGGCCATGGCAACGTACATTTCGTCAAAATCTTCATACTGATCGTAGAACCGGTCCAGCGTGGCGAAAGGAACGCCTTTTTGATCCAGCCAGGCAGCGCAGGGGTGACGCTCTGTGCGCAGGAACAGCGCATAACCGGGATCGGTCAGCAACTCTGCGGCTTTCAGCGTCAGATAATCAGGAGAGCCGGGTCCGAGCGCTACAACGGTAATGGACGGTTTCACAGAAGTCACTTCCTTTTCATGAAAGCACGCAGATCCTCTTTCTTGATCGCATGATCGGCAAGTGCGACTCCGAGATAGACAGCGACGCCGACAGTGATTTCAAGAATCGTGCAAAGCCGGTTAAGCGGCAGGAATGTTTTCATCACATAAACGCAGACGCCCATGGCGAGAACCGCCAGGCCGGGACGCAGGATCCAGTCCTCCCAGTTGAAACGGATCCCGGCAAGCTTGCAGCAGTAGATCAGATTCGGAATCATGGAGACCGCATAGCATACAATGGAAGCATAAGGCCCGCCGTGAATATTGATTCCGGGGATCGCGATCAGCAGATAATTCAGCAGGATCTTCAGGGCGACGCCTGCAGCCATAGTGATCATGGGGATCCATTGCCTGTGCAGGCCCTGAAGGATACTGCTGGTCGCTTGAACGACTGTGAAGAGTACAACGGTCAGCGCGGAAAAAGTAAGCAATTCAGAGGCGAGCTGAAGCCGTTCGGGCGAAAGCGTCTCCACATAGAAGAAGGCCAGGATCGGTTTGGCCAGAATACTCATACCGACGGCGCACGGGAAACCGATCAGGAACGCGTAGCGGATGCCGGTGTTGCTTTCATTGCGGATCGCTTCTTTGTTTTCAACCGCTTTTGCGGCGGAAATGGCAGGCACAAGACTCATGGAGATCGCCAGTGCGAGTGCTGTCGGAATATTGATCAGCCGGATGACCATTCCGGAAAAAATGCCGTAATACGCGGTGGCAGTTTCCTCGGCAAGCCCCGCGACAACCATCCGCTTAACCATCAGTGCGGAGTCGATAAACTGAGCGAAAGGGACGATACAGGCCGTGACCGTGATCGGGATTGAGATCGCAATCAGATGCTTCAGCAGATAACCGCCGGAAAGCGGGGAAGCATCGGCTCCGGCGGGATGCAGCTGATCGAAGTTTTTACGGGTAACAAAATACCGGACGATCATATAGATCAGGGCCAGAGCCTCAACGACCGTAATGCCTGCCAGCGCGCCGGCTGCACCCGCCGCCAGGGAGGTTTTTATGCCGACGGCCGCCAGCGGCAGAGAAACGGCCACTTTGCCGATCTGCTCGATCAACTGGGAAACAGCTGTCGGTACCATGTTCTGCTGGCCTTGAATAAAGCCGCGGAAGGCGGAAAGCGCGCAGACAAAGGCAACGCACGGCGCGATGGCCCGGAAACCGGCGTCCGTATCGTTTACACCGACCAGACGGACGAGCATTCCGGTTGAAAGGAACATCATGACGGTAAAAAGCGCGCCGATGGAAGCCAGAATGGCCAGAGCGAGACGGAATACGCGCTTCGCGTTGACGGGCTCATCCTTGGCGAGAAAATGCGAAACCATGCGGGAGACCGCGACTGGCAGCCCCGCACTGGAAACGGTCAACAATAGATTATAGGTCGGAAAAACGGACTGGAAAAGCCCCAGCCCCTGATCGCCGAGAATCCGGGCCAGAGGAATGGAGTAAAGGACGCCGACAAACTTGCAGATAATTCCCGTGAGACCGAGAACGGACATCCCACGGGTGATGGACCTGGTCTTTTCACTCATATGTGAATCCTTTCCGGCAGAAAATCAATATTTTTTCCATGCGTTTCGCGTAAAGAGAATCATGATCGGGAAGAGTTCCAGACGCCCGGCCAGCATCAGCAGACAACAGACAAGCTTGGCAAAGGGACTGTAAGCAGCAAAGGAGGAACTGAGTCCGCCGAACGCAGGGCCGACGTTGCTGACGCAGGTCAGCGCGCCGGAAAGATTGGTCAGGACGTCAAACTTTCCATCCGCAGAGAGGACAAACCCGCCAGCAAGAACCAGCGCGACATAGACAAAGGCGAAGACGGCCACCTGATGGACCAGCGTTTCATCGACAGCTTTGTGGTCCAGCCGGACGACCTCCATCTTTTTCGGATTGCCGGTCGAACGGATGGAACGGCCGGTTTCCTTGCAGAGCAGATTGATCCGGACGATCTTCATGCCGCCGGCGGTGGATCCCGCGCAGGAGCCGAAGAAGAGGGCGATGAAGATGATCATCTGGGAGATGACAGGCCATTCAAGAAAGTTGGACGCCGCGAAACCTGTGGTCGAGATGATCGAGCAGACCTGGAAAGATGCGTAGCGCAGGGAGGTTCCGAAATTGGTATATACAGGAAGATTGAAAACAGAAAGCATCAGGATCAGCGCCGCGACGATAAAGAAATACCAGCGGAATTCCTCATCATGAATGAATGCCTTCAGCTTCTCGCCGATGATCATCTTGTAGTACAGGGCAAAATTCACGCCGAAGAGGAACATGAAGACCGTGATGACGATCTCAACCGGAACGCTTTTGAAAGCGGCAATACTGTCGCCGTAGTTGCTGAAGCCGCCGGTGCCTGCTGTGGACAGCGCGTGAAGCGCGGCGTCATAAACGTTGAGGCCGCAACAAAGCAGCGCCAGAAATTCCAGCACCGTGAGCGCCATATAGATCAGATACAGGATTTTTGCCGTTTTCCCTGTTTGCGGGACGAGCTTGCTCATAGAAGGGCCTGGGCTTTCAGCTTTGACAAGGTGGGAGGTCCGTCCCGTCAGCTTCGGCAACAGCGCCAGCGTCAGCACCAGCACGCCCATGCCGCCGACCCAGTGGGTTGACGCGCGCCAGAACATAATGCCGCGGGGGAAACCTTCAAACTGCGTGACAACGGTGGCGCCGGTGGTCGTAAAGCCGGAAACCGATTCAAAAAGCGCGTCGGCAAAATTCGGAAGCACACCTGACAGGATAAACGGCAGCGCTCCGCCAAGGCTCAGAACCAGCCAGCCAAGGCCAACCACAATAAATCCTTCTTTCAGGCGCAAATGAACCTTTTTCCCGGTTTTGACCAGAAACCACAGCAGCGCACCGGGAACAGCCATCATCAGGATACAGAGTCCCAGCACCTTTGAATCCCCGTCCCTGTAGATCAGAGAGATCCCAAAGGAGGGAATCATCGCGACAGCCTCAATGCAAAGAATTGCACCCAGCAGGCGAATGATCAGTCGTCTGTTCATGTGCGGATTACCTCGTTTAGATCAGAAATTCCGGAATTTCCGGAGATGATGATCACGTGATCACCGACCTCGACCGTATCATTACCGAACGGAATAATGATCTTCCCCTGACGGACGATGACCGCGACCAGCGTATTTCTGGCGATATGCAGTTCTTTGAGCGGAATGCCGATGTAGGGATCCTTTTCACGGCCGATGAATTCGATCGCTTCAGCCTTGCCGTCCAGCAGACGGTACAGACGTTCGACCTTTGTGCCGTCGCTGTTTTCACGGGAGCGAACGTAGCGGAGGATGGTGGAACAGGTGATGACCTGAGGACTGATGACGGAATCCAGACCCAAATCCTTGAGAATATCGGAATAGGCCATCCGGCTGTTTTTGGCGATCACTTTCGGGACGCCGTGGCGGGAAGCGTACATCCCGGTCATCAGATTTTCCTCGTCTCGGTTGGAGAGAGAGATAAATGCATCCATCTGGGATAATCCCTGCTCCTCAAGCATATCCTGATCCGTCCCGTCGCCGACAATGATATTTGCTTTGGGGAACTGTTCACTCATCATGCGGGCTTTGTCCTCATTGATTTCGAACATCGTCACATGAATGCCGACAGGGAGAATCATTCGTGCGAGATAATAGGAGATACGCCCGCCGCCGAGCACCATAACGCTGCGGACCTTTAAACTGTCGCGACGCAGAAAGCGGAAGAAGTTCGTGATGGAGACCATATCGCCTGATACAAAAATCCGGTCGCCTGGCGTGATGACAAAATCGCCTGTCGGAATGATCAGTTCGCCGTTGCGTTCAGCCATAGCGTACAGGACGCGGGGAAGTCCCGACACGCGAGAGGAAAGATCTTTCATCGGGATACCGGTGATCACATCATCGCTCTGCGCGCGGAATTCGATCATTTCGACCTGACCCTTGGCAAAGGATTCGATGCTGCCGGCAAACGGGTAACGAAGCAGACGGCTGATTTCCAGCGCCGTCGCACGTTCGGGATTGATCGCAACGTCAATGCCCATTTCGTTCTGAAGGAGCATCTGACTTTCATTGTATTCGGGATCGCGAATTCTTGCGATGGTATACTTGGCGCCGAGCCGCTTCGAGATCAGGCAGGCGAGCATGTTGACCTCGTCGCCCGCGGTAGCCGCGATGACGATGTCCGCTCTGTCGACCCCGGCTTCAAGGAGAGATTTAGCGTTCGCACCGTTCCCGCGTATACAGAGCGCGTCCAGCGAATCCTGACAACGTTCGAGTACTTCATCATCGGTATCGACAATGATGACATCGTGCTCTTCGGCTATCAAATGCTCAGCAAGCACATAGCCGACCTTTCCGGCACCAATCACAATAATCCGCAAGGCGACCGCCTCCTCATGGCAATGATCGTTTATACCCGAAGGGCAAAACACAAATTATTTTATCACTTTTACCTATATATGGGAAGTGTTTTATATATCCTATACAACAGAATGGGGAGACATAACAAAAAGGACGCTATTCGCGTCCTTTATGCGGAGAGTTAGGGATTCGAACCCTAGGTGAGGTATCACCCCACACACGATTTCCAGTCGTGCGCCTTAGACCACTCAGCCAACTCTCCAAGTCAGCTTGCGCTCACTTAAATGATTATATCAGAAAAAAAGCTTTTGTCAAGGAAAAATGTGAGAATATTCTGCTGCGCGGAGGCTGGCGGCGTTGGAACTTCACAGCTAAACCGCCGTAAGCTTCCGGAGCTCTTCTTCGGTCAGCGGACGCCACCGGCCGACAGGCAAATCACCGAGGATCACCGGACCGAATCCGACGCGCTTCAGATGGATCACCTGATGACCGATCGCTTCAACCATTTTGCGCACCTGACGGTTACGTCCCTCATGAATCGTTACCAACAGAACGGTGCAGAATGTTTCGGTCCGGATCAGACGGATTCTGGCGGGTGAGGTGAGCCGGCCGTCAATCATAACGCCGTTTTTCAGACGGACGATCTCATCCGGCGTCACATGATCGGAAACCTTGGTCAGATAGGTCTTGTCGACCTCGTGACTCGGATGGAGCAGACGGTTCATCAGATCGCCGTCATTGGTCAAAAGCAGGAGTCCCTCGCTGTCATAGTCAAGCCGCCCGACCGGAAACAGGCGTACAGGGTAGTCGTGAAATTTATCCATCACCGTGGCGCGGCCTTCGGGATCGGTGACGGTTGTCACTTCCCCGATGGGCTTGTTGTAGACGATATAGTGCTTTTCGGTTTCCGGATGGATTTTGTTTCCTTCGACAAAGACGGTATCCTTCTCCTCATCGATCTGTACGCCCATTTCACGAACGGTGATCCCGTTTACCATAACTTTGCCGTCGGCAATCATTTTTTCGGCGGTTCGACGGGACGCGACGCCGCAAACAGCCAGATATTTCTGCAGTCTCATCATGGAATGATCATCCTCCGGAAGCGAATTTGGGGAACAGTTACAGGGGACAGGATTCGTCCAGCCGCCTGTGGACAAAGGGAACAATGCCGGACTTCACTTCAGCCATCGTCTGACCGGAGCCGAGAAGCTTGTACTTATAGGTGGTCAGCCCCTCCAGCCCCATCGGTCCGCGGGCGTGAAGCTTACCTGTTGCGATTCCGACTTCGGCACCGAATCCGTAGACAAAACCGTCCGCGAAGCGGGTCGACACATTACGATAGACACCGGCGCTGTCGACCAGTGTCATGAAGCGGGAAGCGTGCTCATCGCTTTCGGAAACAATACAGTCGGTATGGTGCGAACCGAAGGTATTGATATGGTCTATGGCCTCGTCAAGCGAGTCGACAATCTTAATGGATAGCGTCCAGTCGAGATACTCTGTCGCCCAGTCCCTGTTCGTGGCGGCCTCGCAGGAAATGAGGGACTGAACACGGTCGTCGCCGAGAAGACGGACATTCACCGAACGGAGACGGATGGCCAGAGGAGGAAGGATCGATTCCGCGACTTCACGGTTCACCAGCAGCGTTTCCATCGCATTGCAGACGGAGACATTCTGCGTTTTGCTGTCAACCGCAACGCGTATGGCGATTTCGGGATCGCAGGGGGAGTCGATATAGACGTGGCAGATGCCGTCGGCATGGCCCAAAACGGGGATTCGGCTGTTATCTATGATATACCGGACAAAAGCGTTGCTTCCGCGCGGAATGATCAGATCGATCAGCGTATCCTCTTTCAACATTGCGGCAACATCCTCACGCGTTTCCAGCAATTGGGCCGCGTCAGGATTCAAACCGCAGTTGCGAAGCGCGTCCCGGACGCAGGAACAAAGGATCTGGTTGGTTCTTAACGCCTCCCGGCCTCCTTTGAGAAGAACGGCATTTCCGCTTTTGATCGCGAGAGAAGCAATCTGGATCAGTGCGTCAGGACGGCTTTCAAAGATCACCCCGATGACGCCGATGGGACAGGTGACTCGATAAAGCTTCAGACCTTCCGTCAGTTCGTTGGCGTAGGTCGTCTTTCCGATGGGATCTTCCAACCCGGCGAGCTCGTTGAGACCGGCTATGACAGAAGAAAGTTTTCCCTCGTCAAACCGGAGTCGCTGCAGCAGCGGCATGGCAAGGCCGGAGGCTTCGGCTTCAGAAAAATCCAGCTTATTGGCTTCGAAAATTGATTCTTTGCGGCTCTCCAGCGCGCGGGCGAGGGCATGCATGACCTGATTCCGGAGCGAAGCGGACGCACCGCTGATTTCATAAAATGCCTTACGTGCACGAAGGGAAATTTCGTGAAGATCCATGGGAAACACTCCTTTCAGAACCTTTATTATATCAGATGGAGAATGGATTGAAAAGGGAAACTGACTATGATATACTATATATCGGTTCCGCAAAGGAGGAATGGGATGCCGCATCAGACTGGAATCAAGGTTATTGCGCAAAACAAAAAGGCCTGGCACGATTATTTCGTGGAGGACCGGTTTGAATGCGGTCTCGTGCTTTCCGGAACTGAAGTCAAGAGTATCCGGCTCGGCAAGGTCAATCTGAAGGAAAGCTGGGTTCAGGTCCGCAACGGGGAGCTTTGGGTTGAAGGAATGCACATCAGCCCCTATGAGCAGGGGAATATCTTTAACCGCGATCCGCTCCGGCCCAAAAAGCTGCTGATGCACCGGAATGAGATCCGCAAGCTGGACGGGGAAGTTGCTAAACAGGGCTTTACCCTGATTCCGCTCGAGATCTACCTGAAAGAGGGGCGCGTTAAGTTGCAACTCGGGCTTTGCAAGGGCAAACAGCTGCACGACAAGCGCGACTCCATCGCCAAGCGCGATTCCGACCGGGAGATCCAGCGCGCGCTGCGCCAGAAGCAAAAATGAACTGCGTAATCTGTTGTCAGACGAATGCCGATATGGGGATGATCCGGTTTCGACGGGGATATCGGAGGCATAATAAGCGAGCCGCGGATCCTGTACCGCGTAAAAACGGGAAAAAACAATAACTGACAATAGCGATTTCGCTTTCGCGGCGTAATGCCGCGCGTCGGCCCTGACCGCCTGCGGATCAGGATACCGGCGTCATTAACGCAGGGAACGAGCTCCGCCTAAGCTTTGCGGCGAAGTCCGTAATCATGAAGCTACCTCCCGGACAGTTTTTTCGCGGACGGTTCACGGAGGGAAATCAAATCACGGAATGCGCTCGGAGAAAGTTATGCGGACGGATCTTCGGACAGGGGTTCGACTCCCCTCATCTCCACATGATTTCCTTAACGGAAATCTTGGTCTCCTCGCTCTTAAGCGGGGAGGTCATTTTTTATTTTCAGCTGTTTGCCATGAAAAAAGAAACTTTCCTTTAACAGGAAGTGAGTTTTTTGCAAAGGATGCCAATACAGGCTGGAAAAACTATGTTTTTTGAGTACTTTTATTCGGGTATAGATGAATGAACGGCAGGATATAAAGATACCGCCGGCAGATGACCGGCGGCATGAATGATCCCGGGTTACGCGTTCTTCTCAAGTTTGCTTTCTTCTTCCTCTTCCAGAATCCGGTAGGCAACCTTGCCGACCAGCGTCTTGGGGAGTTCCTCCCGGAATTCGATGTCATACGGCATGGAATATTTTGCAATATGCTTACGGCAGTAGTTCATCAGTTCTTCTTTGGTTTCCTCATTCGCGGGAACACCGGCGGCAAGCTTGACAAAAGCTTTGACCTTCTGGATGCGATAAGGATCCGGAACTCCGATGAAACAGCTCATCTGAACCTTTTCATGCGCGTCCAGGATATTTTCAAGCTGGCTGGGATAGATATTATAGCCGGAGGAGATGATCATCCGTTTGGCACGGCCGCGGAAGTAAATGAAACCTTCGTTGTCCATGATTCCGAGATCACCCGTGTAGACCCAGGTCATGCCGTCATCGTGGAGACGGAGGGTTTGCGCCGTTTCGTCCGGATGTTTCATGTATTCCTTCATCACGGTCGGGCCGGCCAGCAGGATCTCGCCTTCCTCGCCGTAGGGCAGCTCTTCGGCAGTGCCGGGTTTGACGATCTTAATATAGGTATCCGGGAAGGGAATACCGATGCTTCCTTCTTTGAACATGGTCGGCGGCGTCAGACAGCACGCGGTGACGGTTTCTGTCGTGCCGTAACCTTCACGGATCTGGATGACGGCTTTATGATCATAAAGGAATTTGTCCAGTTTCTTTTTCAGTTCGATGGACAAAGAGTCACCGCCGGAGAAAACACCCTTCAGAGAACTGAGATCCGCTCCATCCATTGTCGGCAGACGGAGAAGCGCCTCATACAGGGTGGGTACGCCGGCAATGAAATTACATTTGTACTTGACCATTTGTTTTGCGTAACTCTTGGGTGTGAAACGCGGGATCAGGATACAGCGTCCCCCCTGCGAGAGCATAGTATGGACGCAAACACCGAGACCGAAGCCGTGGAACAACGGCATAGCGGCCAGCATGCGATCACCGGGACGGAACATGGGATTCGCAGCCTTTACCTGTTCTCCCAATGCATTGAAATTATAGTTGGTAAGAACGATACCTTTGGTTGTTCCGGTGGTGCCGCCGGAGTAAAGAATGACCGCCGGGTCGTCGGAAGCGCGTTTGACACGGTAATCATAAAAGCAATGACGGCTCATTCGAAGGAAATCGTTCCACCGGATCACAGGAGCATCATCGGGAATTTTTTGTATTTTCCGGCCTTCAGTCATCATATATCCGTAGCGGATCGGCTTGGACAGTTCGTCCTTGACGCTCGCAATGATCATATTGACGACCTTGGTATTCTGACGGATGGATTCAAACTTGTGATAGAACTGGTCCAACGTGATGGCTGTAACGCTTTCGGATTCATTCAGATAGAATTCGATCTCTTTCTCGGCGGAAAGGGGGTGAATCATATTCGCAATAGCGCCGACCATGTTGACGGCATAAAGCATATAAATCGCCTGTGGACAGTTTGGCAGAGCAATCGTTACTTTGTCGTTTTCCCGGACGCCGATCGTACGGAGCGCCATGGCGCAGTTTTTGATATTGACCATCATCTGTTTATAGGTAGTGGAGCGCCCCATAAAATCAAAGGCCACCTGATTGGGATATTGGGAGGCGACAGCCTCAACGGCATCGTACATAGAGCCTTCGGGATATTCCAGATGCATCGGAATGCTTCCCATAGCTTTTGCCCACGGGGTTTTAACTTCTGTGATACTCATCAATAGTCAACCTCCTCATTCAGCGGCAGTTCAAGAAGTGCGGGATTTTCCAGAAGCGTCCGGAGCAGACGGACTGTTTTGGAGTAATAATAGCCGTCAGCGATCCGTTCATCA
>CALCUD010000042.1 GCA_937906775.1 uncultured Clostridia bacterium | reverse complement strand
CGGTATGACGGCGAAGGCTACCCCGATCATCTCAAAGGCGAGGATATACCAATAGCCGCGCAGATCGTCGCTGTCGCCGACTGCTTTGACGCCCTGACAACAGAACGCGTATACAAGGGCGCGTTCGATACGGAAACGGCTTTCAGGATGATCATGGAAGGGGAATGCGGCGTATTTTCGGAGAAACTTCTGGCCAGCTTCCGCAGATGTCGCGAACTCTTTTTCCAGCATGTTACGTCCAACAAAAAGATATATTCCTCACGCATGCTGATCAGCAACGATGTCGGCCTTTTCAGCGGAATGCGATTTCTCTTCGTGGATGACAATGAAATCAATCTGGAGATCGGCATGGAACTGCTCCGCAGCGAAGGCGCCGAAATCGTTTCTGCTTCATCCGGACAGGAAGCGGTCCGCATTTTCCGGGAATTCCCCGCGGGAACATTTAATGTCATCATGATGGATATTATCATGCCTGATATGGACGGGTTTGACACAACAAGACTCATCAGAGAGTCCGGCACGCCGGACGCGCTTACTGTTCCAATCATTGCGCTGACGGCTCAGGCGGATGAAAATACTGCCCGCAAGTGTTATGACGCAGGGATGAACGCTTTTCTGACAAAGCCGATGTCTGTGGATGATCTGAACAATGCGATTCTTAAATCTGCTGAAAAGGGATCCGATACTTGACGTTTCCGAAGAGACAGGATATACTGAAATCAGTTCCTGGGGTTCGCGACAGCTCTTCTGTTTTCCCCACATTTCAA
Source organism: uncultured Clostridia bacterium (assembly GCA_937906775.1). GTDB lineage: Bacteria > Bacillota > Clostridia > Christensenellales > Aristaeellaceae > Aristaeella. The sequence goes on along the minus strand of CALCUD010000042.1, from coordinate 23,064 downwards.
AAAATGGAGCCCGGGTCCAAAGGTTGATATGTCAGGCCTCCGTCCTTCGGGATGCCAGAGGAAGACAGAGTCAGTCGGCAGGGCACCAGCCTGCTTAACAGAGCGGGTGAAAAAAAGAAGGGCATCGGCTCCCTGGGTTCCCACAAAAAAACAGGCGGTGATTCTCCCGAAACGGAAGGGCATCCGCCTCTGTATAAGCTGCCGGAATGCAGCTCTCTCAAACAATGATAGCCTGAAGGGAAACTTTCAGGCTATCATTGTTTTTTCTTGCGGAGGAAAGCGCGGTTTTTCCGGGGAACGCAAATACTGCTGTTGCGAATATTGCTTCATCTCAGACCTTCCTTAACGGAACTGTTTTGCGTACTGATCTTCCGGAAATTGATACAGTACTGAAATCAGGCAGTTTCAGGTAAAGTCTGATCAACCGGAACAGTTTGAAAAATCAGATCGCTTTCACATACGGGAATGTTGAGCGGGGACCGGGCGCCCTGCGGATGGTTCTCTGAACAGATCATACTGTCCAGTCATCTGTGTGTGTAAGGGAAGGGAAGCATTGGATCAATGACTGTATGCTGCTGTCACGGTAAAGGGAATACCCCAGACATAATAGGAAACAGTCAGCTGACGGATATTATGATTCTCTTTTCCGGTCAGGATGACTGCCTGGAGATCCCCGTTGCTTTGTCCCCGCAATGTATGGGATTCGCTGTCCCCGATCTGAAGAATATCGCCCTGCATGGGGGTTACCTGAAGCTCAACGGCCTCGGCTGTCAGGAAACCTGTGTTTTTCAGCCGGACAGTATAGGTCAGGAACTGGCATGCTTCGGCATTCGGAAGTACTCCGTCTGCGAATCGGGTACCGACAAACGTATCGGAATCCGCCTGTTCTTTCAGATTTGTGTAGTAGTCGGGGACCGTCTGCGCGTCGGAAGCGACACATCCGATCGCGTCCACGGTAACGCCCGCCGTCAGGCAAAGGAAACCGACGCCGACAAGCGCGGCAATACAGAGAAAAATCAGAATAACTGCCAATGCTTTCATCGGTTACTCTCCGTTCCCCGTGTGAAGGATACGGTCCATTTCATTGATCATTTCGGCATCCTTCAGACGGAATTTAAACTCAACCCGACGGGAAGCATTTGCATCCTCAAGCCCGTTCGCGTCGTATTTCAGATCGGAAAAACTGCGGCCTGTAACGGTCAGCATCTCCTGAAATTTCTTGCGCTGGGCAGAGGACAACCCGTCCAAATTGAGACAGAAATTGGCTACTGCCAGCGCGCGTTTCTGGCTCAGGACCAGATTGTCGTAATATGTGCCGCTGGAATCCGTATGCCCTTCAATAATGATTTCACCCAGATAATCGGCGTAATTTTCCTGAAGCAGTACATCCAGATAGACGGGTACAAAACGGCTCAGCAGATCCTTGCCTTCCTGTTTGATCTCAAATCTTGCGGTTTCAAAGAAAATGGAACTGTCCAGTATGATATCGCCGGTATTGGGGTCTACAAAAGACTTCAGCTCGGATTTTGTCAGGGCAGAGGAAAGAGCACGGATGATTTCCCCCCTGACTCCGACCAGATCGTCGATCCGTTCAGCCTGAGCTTCCAAAGCCTGCTGCTGTTCGGAAAGGCGAACTGTAGCACTGTCCAGTTCGGCCTGTTTATTGTTGAGGACCAATTGCAGTGCGGCCAGTTCCTGCTCCCGGGTGAGCAGAACAGTGTTGGCTTTCTCAAGTTCAGTTTCTTTGACCTTCAGTGTGTCCTGCAGTTCGTCCAGATCCGCCTGGATGACGATCAGAATCTGTTCTTTTTCATCCAGCTCCTGCTGCTGACCGGTCAGAATGACCTGCTGCTGTTCCAGTTCTGCAGTTTTCTGTTCCAGCATGGTAAAATACTGATACAGGCTGTAACACAGAATCAGAACGAAGATCAGCAGTAACGCTGCCATCATGTCGGAATAGCTGATCCAGCTGGCGCCTCCGCCGGTGGTTCCTCTGGCGGCGCGCCGGTTATGTATATGTTGCCGCGCCATGGTCAGTCCTCCTCGGAAAGACTGTTCAGCGTATCGGAAATCGCCCGAACGCCGTCATTCAACTCGGCAGTGATCCGGCAGATGTCGTCCAGCGCCTTTTGTCCGCCATTTGCTTCCTTTGCAGAGGAAAGTGCGTTGATCCGGACAGTAAGCTGCTCCATCAACCGGCCGAGCTCCTGATTCTGTGTTTCCATCCGGTTCATCAACCGGGCTGCTTCACGGTCAAAATTTTCATCCCGAACGCGGTTTTTCTGCAATTCAGCCACATAGGCGTCAAAGCGCGTAAGCAGATTGTCGGTCAGAACCTGAAGCGTATGGGCGTTATCTATGATGCCGCCGGCGCTGCGGAGCGTGTCTTCTGCCTGACGGGTGGCATGAATCTGATTCGCGGTGACCGCGTCCATTACGTTACCGAAAGAGGTGAAACGGTCTCCGAGAGTCAGATTCATCTGCTCCATAAACCGTTCGACGATCAGATTGACACCTTCGATCTGATTTCGTGTGGAGGCAACAATGAAGCGGTCCACTGTTCCGGCAACAGGACTGAGAGAACGCGTCACAGCGGTACCGACATTCTCAGCCAGCTTGTCCGCCAGCGTTTCGTTGATGCCCTGAAGCATATGATTTCTGTCCTGATTCTGACAGATCAGCTGAACATCATTGTCCAGAGGCCGGCTCATGGCGAGCTGTGTGAAACTGGAAACAAAATCGTCGATCGCCCGGTAGCTGGAGCCTTGTGAGATCCTGTTCAGCATATTGAACACAAGGGAGCAGCTGATTCCCGCGACAGAGGTACCGAAGGCGAACTTCATACCGCTGAGCAGATCCGGAATACCTTCGATCAACTGGGATGCATCGGCAAAGTTAAGGGAGGAGAGACCCCGGGACAGCCCCATAAATGTTCCCAGAATGCCCAGTGAAGTCAGCAGATTCGGGATCAGCTCCGCTAGCGTCGCGTTGCCGGGACCGTGAGTGACCGTGTCGTCATTGATATAGTCTTCCACATTCGTCGGCAGACCGCGGCGGTCGAGCTGTTCGGCATTCTGCAGGAAGCGGAGCCAGCTGCCCTTCAGCCGTTTACCCATAAAGCGGGATTCCTGCCAAATAGGCTTGCCGGTATTCCCTGCGTCATCCTGCAGGCGCCGGATGGCGCGGTGTAGTGCGGAGGTTGTATTCCAGAGAGGGAGAAGACACTTAAAAAAACCGATCAGGGTCACGATCCCGATGGCGGCATAAACAAGATAATCGGCCAGATTGGGAAGAAGAGCCGTTACTTTGGACAGATCAGGCACAGGCCACGCCTCCTTCAACTCTTTTGATGAATTATAACATCATTAAAATGAAATGTAAATGAAACAAAATATTAACATTTAAAAATCATATTCATTCGAAGAAAATGATTGCAAGTATTAACTGTATGTTGTATAATAACTAAAAGATAATACAATATGGAGGGGATATTTTGGGAATTCTTGGAGTTGCATTTGCTGAAGAAGCCGCTGAAGCCGTCGCAACTGCTGTACCTACTGCAGCGCCGGTGGCTGAAGGAGCCGCGGAACAGCTTGCTGAAACAGGCGCGGTATTCACGAATATCGGAAATACTGTTGCCAATTTTGTTACTACGACAGGGATCAAGATTATCATCGCGTTGGTGATCCTGCTGGTTACCTTCAAGATCATCAACTCCCTGGGTAAAAAGCTTACAGCCCGGGTCGAAAAGAACGGCAAGACGGACAAAACGCTGAGCAAGACCCTGAGTTATATCGTGGTTGTCGGATTAAAAGTCCTGGTAGTTGTTTGCCTGATCGGCTATCTTGGTATTGAAACCAGCGGTATCTCCGCACTGATCGCTTCTTTGGGCGTCGGCGTCGGCCTGGCAGTCAACGGCACACTGGCTAATTTTGCCGGCGGCGCATTGCTGCTGATCACACGTCCCTTTAAGATCGGAGATTATATTTCTGCGCAGGGTAATGAAGGTACGGTCGAAGATATCCGCATCTGCAATACCAAGGTGATTACGGTGGACAACAAGGTCGTATACCTGCCTAACAGCGCCCTTTCTTCAGGAACGATCATCAACTATTCCGAAAAGGATCTCCGCCGTGTGGATCTGGATTTCTCCGTGGGCGGGAACGATCCCGACACGGTCCGCAAAACGCTGCTTGATGTTTGCGCTCAGGAGCAGCTGGTTGTCAAAGATCCGGAACCGTTTGCCCGGATGACTGATTACGGCGCCGGACACGGTGTGAAGGTCACGCTTCGCGCCTGGTGCAAGAGCAGCGATTACTGGGATACTTATTTTGCTCTGCTGGACGATGCGCAGAAGGCTTTTGACACCGCCGGTATTGTGGTTCCCTTTGATCAGCTGGATGTACATATCAAAAACAGCTGAAGATAAACTCCATACAGGAACTCATCCCCGCAGTCTGTCAGGCTGCGGGTTTTTTCATATGATAAGTTTCTGCCGGACGGAAAGCCCGGACGGTACGGGATCGCCGATCGTGAAGACATCTCCGGGACGGCCGGGAAAATGATGCAGTTATCGCTGATGTACTGAACAAAATAACGGCAGAAGCGCCGGACTCCGCATGAAGCTTTCACCGGAGCGTGATCATATCATCGTTCCGATAAAGATAAAAATGGGTCCGGTCTCCATCCTCTTCAGGGATGACACGGCGAAATGCCGAGTTCATTTTGACAGTGAAATCCGTGAATGATATACTCAGATTCAGCAGGATATTGATATGAAAACGCTCTCCGACTCTGTCAGGGATTTTCGCAGCGCCGCGAACCGGAGAGAAACCCTGACGTGCTGAAGAAACGGTGATATGGTCCTTTTTCATCACGCTGCTTTATTGGAGGATAAATACATATGGCGAAGAAGAATCCGTTGATCTGTCCGTACTGCGGAGGAGTGATTCTGGAAGATCATCAGGAGACCTGCGACTGGTGTGGGGCAGAGCTTGAAGAAGAGAAAAACGCGGATCTCCGATCCACAGACTCCTGCCTGGGCAGTATCGGTACAGGCCTGCTGGTTTTTCTGGTGATCATCTTTTTTTTGATCCAAAAATGAAAAGAGGTTTTTCGGAACAACTCCGGCGAACGGAAAATACACTTTTGAGTTCCGGAATGTGCGCTTCCGATATGCCGGCGCTGAAAAAGACGCGCTGACAGATCTGAATCTGACCTTGAACGGAGGAAAAAGACTTGCGGTAGTCGGATTAAACGGCGCAGGAAATACCACATTGATCAAGCTGCTGCTCCGGCTGTATGAACCGACAGAGGGGCAGATTCTTATGAACGGCACAGATATTCGCTCGTTTGATAAAGAAGAATATTACCGGCTGTTATCACCCGTTTTTCAGGATGTGCAGCTGTTTGCCATGCCGCTTGGTGAAAACCCCACCATGCTGCCAGCGGACCGGATCGACCGGGCTTTGGCTGAGGAATGCCTTCGGGAGGCCGGACTCGACGAGAAACTGGATGCGATGCCAAACGGACTGGACACCGAATTACTTAAAGTGGTCAGCGAGGATGGCATTGATCTCTCCGGCGGTGAAAAACAAAAGCTGGCACTGGCCAGGCGCTCTACAGACATGCTCCGGTGATCGTACTGGACGAACCGACTGCGGCACTGGATGCGTTGGCGGAAAAACAACTGTATGAACGCTTTGACCGCTTGATGGGCAGCAGCAGTGCTGTGTATATTTCACACCGGCTGGCATCCACAAAGTTCTGCGACAGGATCGCATTGTTTGAAAACGGACGTCTTACAGAACTGGGGACACATAAGGAGCTGATGGCCCGGGAAGGGACTTACGCCAGATTGTTTAGCGTTCAGGCCCGGTATTATCAGGAAGATACGGAGAAGGAGGCTGAAAACGTGTAAGAGATCGGAACAGAAAGCCTCCGGGGAGGTGACTTCTTTCAGGAAGATCCTTGAAGTGATCCGCGTACTTTTTCCTATAGCAGCCAAAGGTTTCCCTTTTTCTATCCGCTGGATGCGGCAAAAACCCTGCTGGATACACTGATGCCGTTTCTGAGTGTACATCTGACTCCAATCATTATGGATGAACTGGCCGGTACACGCGATATACACAGGCTGATTCTGTACGCCGCTTTGCTGATTGGCGGCGAGTGTGTGATGGCTGTACTCAGACAGTTGACTGTGATCGCCCTGCACGCTCCGCTGCTGCTAGCGGTTTGCTTCCTGTGCGTACTTGTCAGCGGATGGATGAGCGTACTGAACAACAAAGTGGAAGTCAAAGCCTATGAAGGGCTTTCAAAAACGAACCGTTTCTTTTCATATTTCGGCTGGGAGAATGTAGAATTACGTTTCTCCTGAAGGGATCTGCCTGCAGCTTCGGCATCCGCCGGAAATGCCGCGCGATTTTTCGTTCCGGTATACCGATGCGGGCAGACAGGGATGACGCACGGAACAAAAACCGGCCGGCTTTCTCGGACAGAGAAAGAACCGGCCGGTTTTTGTTTATACGAATGTCAGATCAATCGGAAATGTTACCGGCATCGTTGACTTCGCTGTCGTTTCCGGAGACGGGGGAGTTAGGCACATCAGGTACCTGGACCGCAGCATGCACGGCAGAGGAAAGCTCATTCAGGCTGCGCAGATATTCCTTCAACGCTTTCCGGAGCGTGAACCAGACGAAAAGGTCAAACGCGGATTCGAACAGAAGGAAAATACCGATCAGCAGATAGTTCGCCGCACCCTGAAAAACCAACAGCACCAGAACGCCAATGATCAGGGAAACGGCGGCAAAGATCAGCATGATCCACCATTTTTCACGGTGGACAGCCTTCTGATCCAATGCGTATTGAACTTTAAGAAAGGCGCCGCAGAGGAGAGCCAGCCCCCAGATCCGCGGCAGAAGAAGCTTCAGCTCGCCCGGGAAGATAAAAAGCATTGCACCGGCAAAGAATACAATCAGACCAACGGCGAAACGGTTTGATCCGAGACGGTCCATGACAGGCGTCCGCAGGAAACTGACGGCGTACCACGCGCCGAGGATGCATAGCAGCAGACCGATAACGTAGGTCGTTACCTGAATGGCCTTGTCTGGCGTCAGGATCAGCAGCAGACCGCTGATCAGACAGAAAATGGCAGGGAGTAAAATGGATGACAGATATTCGGACCGATGCCGGTTTCTGGCTTCACGGTTCTTTTTCATGAAAACACCTCCGTTTTGGAATCTTTCAACCGCCGGAACGTAAAATTGTCCGACGGAAAAGTCAGTTAAAGGATACAAAGATAATTTCCATACAAAGGCGAGGTTTTCCTGCACTGTATTTCAGTTGTTCATCGGTTGACCGTTATGAACAGAATATTGTATAATTCTTGAAACTTCGGGAGACCGGAGCTCTCGGGGACCGGAACGTCCCCTGAAGGAGGAATGAACCTATGCAACAATACCGCGTTGGAATCATCGGCGCGACCGGTCTGGTTGGTCAGCGCTTTGTATCCCTGCTTAAGGATCACCCATGGTTCAATGTGACCTGTGTGGCCGCTTCTGCACGCAGCGCCGGCAAAACCTACCGTGAAGCAGTGGGTGAACGTTGGGCTTTTGACTGGCCTATTCCTGAAAATGTTGCCGGAATGACGGTTATGGACGCAGCGGATATCGACGCGATCGGCGAAAAAGTAGATTTTGTTTTCTGTGCCGTTGTTATGAAAAAAGAAGAGATCCGCGCGATGGAAGAAGCCTATGCGAAACACGAGATTCCCGTCGTCAGCAACAACAGCGCCTGCCGCGGGATCGAGGACGTTCCTATGGTGGTGCCGGAAATCAACGCGGCTCATCTTGAAGTAATCGAGACCCAGCGGAAGCGCCTCGGCTCCAAATACGGATTTATCGCCGTTAAGCCCAATTGCTCCATTCAGAGCTATGTTCCCGCTCTGACACCTCTGCTGGACTTCGAACCCGAAAAGATCAGCGTATGTACTTATCAGGCGATCAGCGGCGCCGGAAAGACGTTCAAAAGCTGGCCGGAGATGGTCGACAATGTGATCCCGTATATCGGTGGGGAAGACGAAAAGAGCGAGCAGGAACCCCTGAAGCTGTGGGGTCATCTTGAAGATAAGGGTGCCGGCAAGGTGATCGTCAACGCCGAAAAACCCATTATCAGCGCGCAGTGCCTGCGTGTCGCATGCAGCGACGGACATATGGCTGCGGTATCTGTCAGCTTTGGCAAGAAGGTGACCAGGGAACAGATCCTGGAACGTTGGAATAACTATGAAACCGAAGCGCAGCGTCTCGAACTTCCGAACGCGCCCAAGCCCTTCCTGCAATACTTTGAAGATCCGGCCCGTCCCCAGACGAAGCTGGATCGCGACTTTCAGAACGGCTTTGGCATCAGCATCGGACGCCTTCGTGAAGACCGGGTCTTTGATTGGCGTTTCGTGTGTTTGAGTCACAACACGATTCGCGGCGCCGCCGGCGGCGGGATCCTGACCGCTGAACTGCTGTGCCGCAAGGGGTATATTCAGGCTCGCGGTTAATCCATCCATCCGATTCGTAAAGGCAGAGTAGCATCTTTTGCGTCAAGTGTTCATGGACGGGGAGTTGCCATGAAACGAAGCGGGGAAACCCGCGCGGTAAATGATGCGCATCCCGCTGCTTTTTCCGGCAGGAAGGCCTCTGCGAATCATCTGTCACGACTGATGAGGAAAAGGAGGCCTTTTTTCATGAAAAAAAATACGACGCTCCGGATGTGCCTGGTTGCAGTTTTTGCCGCGCTCTACTTTGTACTTACAATGTATCTGACGATCAGGATCGGAAATATCACCATCACACTGGCCAGCCTGCCGGTCCTGCTCCTTGCGGTTCTGTACGGACCGGTCGAAAGTGCTGTTGCAGCAGCGCTCGGTGAACTGCTGCATCAGGTCCTGACCTACGGATTGACTGTGACAACTCCGCTCTGGATTCTGCCTCCGGTGATCCGCGGATTGATCGTGGCCTTCGGATGTATTCTGATCCGGAAAAAGACCGGGGGACAGGATCCATGGAAGAAACCGGTATGGTTTTTCGCTTTGCTGATCCTCGCAGCCGCGGTCACAACCGTTTTCAATACCGGGATCACATGGCTGGACAGCATCATTTTCCATTACTATACCTTTGCCTATGTATTCGGCGATTTTATGATCCGGTTCTTTACCGGGATCGCAACCGCGGTCGTGATGGGCGTTATCCTCCCCCCGACCGTGATCGCAATACGAAATGCTGTAAGGTAACGGATCATGACACAAAAAGAAAGAAAACAGGCTATTCTGGAAAGACTGGAAGAAACTTACCCGGAAGCAAAAGCGGAACTGGTATTTTCCAATCCGTATGAGTTACTGGTGGCAACGGTTTTGTCCGCACAATGTACGGATAAGCAGGTCAACAAGGTGACGCCGGCTGTTTTTGAACGGTATCCTGATGCAAATGCAATGGCTGGGGCGAAGGAGGAAGACCTGTACCCGATGGTGAAAAGCTGCGGCTTTCGGAACAAGGCGAAGAACATCATCGCGGCCTGCGGGATCATTGCCCGCGATTACGGCGGACAGGTTCCGGACACGATGGAAGCGCTGACTGCACTGCCCGGCGTCGGGAGAAAGACAGCCAATGTGGTTCTTTTCAACGCCTTTGGGATTCCCGCTTTCGCGGTGGATACCCATGTGTTCCGGGTGTCCAACAGGCTCGGGCTGTGCAGGGCTGACACGGTTGAGGAAACCGAGAGGCAGATGACCCGGATCATCTCGAAGGATAAATGGGGAAGAACGCATCACATGCTGATCTGGCACGGGCGACGCGTCTGTAAGGCACAGCACCCGCTGTGCGGGGAATGCACGCTGAAGGAGCTCTGCTCCGAATATCAGAAAACGTACAAAAAATGAGGACCGCTTACGGTCCTCATTTTTCTGATTATTACGACATATCAGTCATCGAAGAACAGCAGATCGAAACTGGGCAGGGAAGACGCGGTGCCTTCTTCGCTTTCAGTCTTGTAGGAACCGGCGCAGGTTCCGTACATCTTGTGAGCGGAGCCGGTTTCAAACCCCGGATCCTCCGGGGAAATAATCACGATCATGTTTTTCAAAACGCCTTTCTCGGTCTTTGTCATCGCGGCAGTGATGATGAATTCATCACCCACCGGAGTGATCTCCGAGATATAGACCTTATAGCCAACGGTCTTTCCGACATAGGCGTCCAGTTTCTTTGTCAGTGTGGAATAAGCGGGCTTTACCGCTTCGGAACGCTGTTTCGCGCGGATATCCTCTTCGGTCAGGTTGCGGTTTGAAGTATATACTTTCCGACGGGTCGAGAAACCTTTCTTTTCCAAGACCAGCGTGACCTCGTAGGAAGATTGGACGGATGTCGGGATCTTGAACGTAAAGCGGCCTGTCGCGTTGGTGCGGATCATCTTTTCAAAGACCGTTTTTCCGCCGGCGATCGCAATGCACTGTACCTTGACATTCTTTGAGGTAGTCCCGGCAAGCGTGTATTCGTCTCCCGGGAATTCGTCCGGAACGGGAGAGTCAAGCGAGAGAGGAAGCAGGGAAGCCTGATAGGTTGTTGGCTCGAAAACCTCTTCGGCAATCTCATGACCTTCCGATTCGATGGTGAGCGTCAGCTGCCAGACACCCTCGGACGGCATCTCCGCTTTCATTTTGAAAGAACCGGCTTTATTGGCGTCGACTTCGATAAGCTTTTTCTCGCCTGTGGACATTCTCATCAGGACGCCGATCAGATGGGCTTTCGGGGTGCATTTTCCTTCGACGGTGAAGGTGGAGGAATTGGTTTCGACCGGGGGTTTGGATTTATAGGTGATGGATCCGCCTGCGGAGGCTGGAATCGGAAGCGATGCGGTGAACTCGACAGAATTCGCGATTCTGTTCAGAGTCGTACTGTCGGCTGTTTTCAGATTCCGGTTGAAAACCTGCCAGTCCAGCATGTATGTCCAGCCGTTACGGATGGTACGGCGGGCATATCCCCACCAGGTTTATCCGTTCGCGGTCCGTTTGGATTTGACGGCCAGAAAACGGCCGCCCTTGGTTTGCTTTTTCCATTCGGCAGATTTGATACTGTAGCCGGTGTTGGACCATTCGGTACCCTTAAGGTGGGACGTGCGCCAGGCAGCACGGGACTGATTGGACTGTCTGTCAATATCGAAATATTGCTTCGCGGCTTCGTCCTGTACGGCAGTCAGCTCAAGACAGATATCACAATCGGCGTTCCAGCATTGCATGAGAACGCCCCGTTCCTTCCAATCGGCCAGCAGCTCTTCGGCAGAGGCTCCGATATTCGAAAGAAGTTCCGGATGGGAGGAGAGATTGTCTTCCCGGAGCTGAATTAATGTTTCCGGGACGGAAAGCTTCATATACACATTATCGAAGGAGATCTCCGTCATCGGATCCGCCGCATAGGCGGAACAGCAAACCAGAAGCAGGATGACGGCAATCAGCACGAACGCGGATTTACGCAAAACTTTCACCGGCCTTTACTCTGTATTCGGTCATCAGACCGCCGAAGCAATGATCTTAACCATTAATATACCATAATAAACGCATTATTGGCAAGTTTCGTTCCTTGAAAGGACCGCTTTGCGCCGTCGCAGAAAAGTATCCCGGTCAAGCATGACGATATGGCCGCAGGTATTGCAACGAATTTTGATATCTGCGCCTGTACGGGTCACTGTCCATTCATCTCCGCCGCAGGGATGAGGTTTGCGGGTACGGATCACATCACCCAGGTTGATTTCATCCGGCATCACTTGTCATTTCCTTTCATCAGACCAATAATATGGATTATTATAACTTTATATCCTGACATTTACAAGGGAAGCCGGAGCCGGTTCCGGTTTGTCTGTGCCTGGCGATGTTCTTTACAGAAACGGACGGATTTGATAAAATAACCAAAGTATAACCCGGAATATGATGGAGGCGTCGGTATGAATACGCGTGAGGATCCTGTCGGGGTATTTGACAGCGGTGTGGGCGGAATCAGTACGCTCGGCATGCTGACAAAAATTCTGCCTCATGAGCGTTTTATCTATTACGGAGACACACTTCATGCTCCCTACGGAACCAAGACAACAGAGGAAGTTCTCGCCTGTGTCCGCGGTGTGACGGATCAACTGCTGACCCGGAACGTCAAAGCGCTCGTTATAGCATGCAATACTGCGACCGGCGCTGCAGCGGCTTCGCTTCGCGGTGAGCTGACGATTCCTGTGATCGGCATGGAGCCGGCGCTCAAACCGGCTTCTCTTGTCCGGAAAAACGGTAATATCCTGGTGATGGCGACGCCGCTGGCCCTCCGTCAGGAGAAATTTATCCATCTTATGGAACGGTACGGGGAGGGTGCGATCCCGGTCCCGTGCGACGGATTGATGGAACTGGTCGAAAAAGAGGACGAAGAGGGTGCTGAAGCCTATCTGCGCAGGCTTTTTTCCGGATTCGATCTCCGTCATACCGACGCGGTGGTCCTTGGATGCACCCATTACGTCTTTTTGAAAGAGATGATCCGTGGAATTCTGCCCGGACATATCGCGATCACAGACGGAAACGAGGGTGCTGCGCGGCAGCTGCGGCGTGTTCTGGAATCCGCAGAACTGCTTCGGGAAACCGGCAGGGGAAGCGTGGAATTCCTCAGCAGCGACGGTTCAGATACGACTGTTGATATTATGAAACGGTTGTTTCAGAAGGCACTTTTGGTCTGAATAATTCCGAAGAAAACAAATTTTTCTTTCATTTTCTTTTCTGTTGTGTTATACTTCATTGTAATATGGTATGGGATTTCTGAGCTTGTTTATCTTGTACCGATCAAGGCATATTAATATGAAACCGAAACAGGAGGAATGAACCATGGCTGAATTCACATCCACCAACATTCGCAACATTGCCCTCATGGGGCATGGCAGCGAGGGCAAAACCACGCTGACAGAGGCGATGCTCTTCGCTGCCGGAATGATTGACCGCCAGGGTAAAGTTGAAGACGGCACTACCGTTTCCGACTTCGATCCCGAAGAGAAAAAGCGCGGTTTTTCCATCAGTGCCTGCTATGCGCCCATCCAGTGGGCCGGCAAAGTGATCAATACGATCGACGTTCCCGGTTACTTTGATTTCATCGGCGAACTCATGGGCCCTCTCCGCGTTATTGAGACGGCTGTGATCGTCATCAGTGGTGTCAACGGCCTGAGCGTCGGCGCCGAAAAGGCGTGGGATTATGCCGGAAAGCACAATGTCGGCCGTATGTTCGTTGTCAATCAGATGGACCGCGAGCATGCCAACTTCGAAAAAGTGACCGCGCAGCTCCGGGAAAAATACGGCTCCAGCGTTGTTCCGATCCTTCTTCCTCTGGGCGAAGGCGCTTCCTTCCGCGGCGTAGTTAACGTTCTTGAAAAGAAAGCCTATGAAGGTGCCTATAAAAAGAGCGTTGAAGTCCCCATGCCTGCCGAAATCGAAGCCGAAGTCAACGACGCTTTCGAATATCTGACTGAACAGGCCGCCGCTGCGGATGACGATCTGATGATGAAGTACCTCGAAGGTGAAGAACTGACCTACGAAGAAATCATGGCCGGCTTCAGCAAGGGCATGAAGGACGGCACCATCGTTCCCGTTGTGGCCTGCTCCGCGCTGACCGGTGTCGGCATTGCCCGCATGATGGATCTTATGGCCAAGTATCTTCCTTCTCCCGCGCATGAGGGCCTTTCCCAGACCGGAACCAACCCCAAGACCGGCGAAGAGGTTACCCGCGTCTGTAAAGATGACGAACCCTTCTCCGCATTGGTATTCAAGACCATCGCTGACCCGTTCGTCGGCAAGCTGAGTCTGTTCCGGATCTTCTCCGGCATGCTGACCGGCGCCACCACGCTGTACAACGCCAACAAGGAAAAGACGGAAAAAGCCGGCGGAATTTTCACACTCCGCGGCAATAAGCAGACCAATGCCGACAAGTTCCATGCCGGCGATCTGGGTGCTATCGCTAAGCTTCAATTTACCTCCACCGGCGATACGCTTTGCGATCCTGCCAATCCTATCGTTTATCCCGTCATCGAGTTCCCGGCTCCTTGCTTCTCCAAGGCTGTGTTCGCTGCGAAGCAAGGTGAAGAAGATAAGGTCTTCAGCGGCCTGAACCGTCTGGCTGAAGAGGATCCTTCCATCCGGATCGAGAAGAATGCCGAAACCACCGAGACCGAGCTGTCCGGCGCCGGCGAAATGCATCTCGACGTTATCAAGAACAAACTGGCTTCCAAGTTCGGCGCCAACGCTGTGCTGCAGGATCCCAAGATTCCTTACCGTGAAACCATCCGGAAGACGGTCAAGGTTCAGGGCCGCCACAAGAAACAGACCGGCGGTCACGGTCAGTTCGGTGATGTCTGGATCGAGTTCAGCCCGATTACCGACGGCGAGCAGGACTTCGAGTTCGTAGACGCGGTCGTTGGCGGCGTTGTTCCCCGCAACTTTATCCCCAGCGTTGAAAAAGGACTGCGCGAGAATCTGGTAAAAGGCGTTCTGGCCGGATATCCCATGGTTCATCTCCGCGCGAAGCTCTACGACGGATCCTACCATCCTGTAGACTCCTCTGAAATGGCCTTCAAGACGGCTGCACGTATCGCCTACAAGAAGGGCTGTATGGACGCGAGCCCTGTTCTGCTGGAGCCCATTATGCATGTAGACGTGCTCGTTCCCAACGAATATATGGGCGATATCATGGGCGACATGAACAAACGCCGTGGCCGTATCATGGGTATGAATCAGGTTGAAGGCATGCAGAAGCTTGAAGCTGAGGCGCCTCTGGCTGAAATGTTCAAGTATGCTACCGATCTGCGTTCCATGACACAGGCGAGAGGTTCCTTCTCCATGAAGTTCGAACGCTATGAAGAAGTGCCCGCCGTCGAGGCTCAGAAGATCATTGCCAACGCGAAGATCGAAGACGACGAAGAAGAATAATGATTCCACAATACAAAGGAGACCGCCGGAAGACGGTCTCCTTCTTTTAGGTTTGTGCTGTCAGACAAATCCGGCCGGATCCGTTTCTGGACCGAACCGGTATATATTCTGTTTATTCTGATACTGCTTATGTTCGTATATCAGGAACGCGTGTTTGTTGTATAAACATCCGGCAATGATTCAAGAACTTTCCGGGCAGCGACGATACCGTCGATCGCCGCAGACACGATACCGCCGGCATAACCGGCGCCTTCACCCGCCGGGAAAAGTCCTGAAACGGTTTCAGATTCCCCGTTGTCCTTTCGCAGAATCCGGACAGGGGAAGATGATCTCGTCTCAGGTCCGGTCAGAACAGCGTCCGGCATGGCGAAACCGTGAAGTTGACTGTCCATGGCACGGATACCGAGTTTCAGATCGTCGATCATGAAGCCCGGAAAAAGGGCACGGAAATCAGCGGGGATTACGCCGGGCCGGTAGGAAGGCTGAACTTCGCCAAAGGCTTTGGTATCCCGGGACTGCAGAAAATCCTCCACACGCTGGGCAGGAGCGCGATATTCACTGCCGGGAAAAAAAGCTTTCCGTTCCAGGGAACGCTGGAAAGCTATACCGGCGAGCGGATCCTTGCTTCCAAAGTCCTCTGTACGGATACCGACCAGCAGTGCGGCGTTACTGTTGACCGCGTTCCGGGCATGGAAACTCATGCCGTTTGTAACGATACTGTCGGGTTCGGAGGCGGCGGCGATCACATGTCCGCCGGGACACATACAGAAGGTATAGACTCCGCGGCCGTCCGGTGTGTGGCAACAGAGTTTGTATGAAGCCGCTCCAAGCGCGGGATGACCGGCAAAGGAACCGTATTGGCTCCGGTCGATCATTTCCCGGGGATGTTCGATCCTGACCCCCATGGCGAATGGTTTCTGCTCCATGGCGACACCGGATGAAAAAAGATTCCGGACAGTATCCCGGGCGGAATGTCCGATACAGAGAAGGATCCGATCAGTAAGGAACTCTTCCTGATTTCCGCAGGATTCCAGCACGGCGCCGCAAATCTTTCCGTTCTTTTCGATGATTTTCGCAAGACGGGTTTCAAAATGGACCGTTCCTCCCAGAGCGAGTATTTCCTTCCGGATGGAAGCAACAACGTCTTTTAAGCGGTCTGTACCGATATGCGGCATATGGTCAATCAGAATATTATCCGGCGCGCCGTGACGGACAAGGGTTTCCAAGACATCTTTCATCCAGGGGGACTTGATGCCGCAGGTCAGTTTTCCGTCTGAAAACGCGCCGGCACCGCCTTCGCCAAACTGGACATTTGAATCAGGCAGAAGAATACCGCTTTCTTCCATCCTGCGGACATCCTCTGTCCGGTCCTGTACATTTTTACCTCTTTCGATCAGGACGGGACAGGCTCCTGCACGGGCAAGCGTAAGGGCAGCGAACAGACCGGCCGGACCGGCGCCGACGACCAGAGGCGGATTTGCGAAGGAACCGGACGGAAGCGGCACGGGGGCCTTCTCGGCGATCTCGGAGAGACCGGGAATCTTCCCCAACAGACTGCCTTCATCCCGGACAGAAAACTCCGCGGTGATGACAAAATGGACATCCCGCTTGTCACGGGCATCTATACTGCGTTTCACGATCCGGCAGGAGAGCAGTTCTGCGTTGCTGATATGGGCCTTTTTACAAAGAACAGACCGGAGTGTCTTTTCGTTACCGTCCAAAGGAAACCGAAGATTCGGCAGACGCAGCATAACTATCGATCCTCCTCGTGCCATCGGATTGAATC
Organism: uncultured Clostridia bacterium; assembly: GCA_937906775.1. Classification (GTDB taxonomy): domain Bacteria; phylum Bacillota; class Clostridia; order Christensenellales; family Aristaeellaceae; genus Aristaeella. Next base: position 6,301 of record CALCUD010000042.1, on the reverse strand, counting down.
CGGAACGGTGAAAGCATCCGGGATATAACGGACTTCGGTCAGTTCCAGACCCTGAGGAGGCGCGGTCTGGCCCAGATCAAGTCTGTTCAGGGAGACAAAGGCTCTTTCAAACGCGTCCGGCTGGAGTTTGCCAAGACCGATCTCCACCAATGTACCGACAATGATCCGTACCATATTGTAGAGGAAGGCGTTTCCGCTGATCCGGAAGATCAACAGACCGTTCTCCATTGAAAGAGACGCGCTGTGAACCGTACGGACAGTCGTCCTTGCCGTGCCGCCGGAAGCCTGAAATGCAGAAAAATCGTGTGTTCCGGGCAGCGTAGTGATCGCTTTTTCCATTGACGGAAGATCGAAGGGGACCGGAACATGCCAGCAAAGGTTCCGCATAAGCGCGGAACCGTGTCGCGAATTGATGATCCGGTAGGTATACGTTTTTCCGGAACTCAAAAAACGGGCATGAAAACCGGGCGGAACTTCCCGACCGGAATGGACCCGGATATCCGGAGGCAGCATGGTGTTCAGCACAAAGGGGAATTTTTCAGGGGGAATGGAACAATCTGTATCAAAATGAACAGCCTGTGCCAGCGCGTGAACGCCTGCGTCTGTACGGGACGCGCCGGTGACCGTGACAGGATGACCGCAGGCTTCTGCAAGCTTTTCCTCCAGAACCTGCTGAACCGCCAAAGCATTCAGCTGACGCTGCCATCCGGCATAGGATGAGCCGTCATATTCGATGGACAGCAGGATCCTTTTCAAAGCAGAACCCCCTTTGGCAGGAACCCTTCCAGAACGATCAAACCGATCAGCAACGCGACTGCGATACAGGCGATCCAGTCGTTTTTTGTGATTTTCAACACCCGCAGGCGTGTCCGGCCGTTGCCGCCGTGATAGCAGCGGCTTTCCATAGCCATTGCCAGATCTCCGGCGCGGCGGAATGCGCTGACGAACAGCGGAACGAGCAGCGGTACCATGGCCTTTGCACGGGAAAACAGATTGCCACTTTCGAAATCCGCTCCGCGGGCCATCTGGGCCTTCATAATTTTATCGGTTTCCTCCAGCAGCGTCGGAATAAAACGCAGTGCGATCGTCATCATCATCGCCAGCTCGTGTACCGGGAAATGCAGCTTTTTCAGCGGCGCGAGCAGAAGTTCGATCGCGTCAGACAGAGCAACGGGGGAGGTTGTCAGCGTCAGAAGAGAGGTCCCGATGACCAGAAAAACCAATCTGAGAGAATAATGAATCGCCTGGGACAGCGCTTCTCTGGTGATCCGGATGATCCAGAACTGAAGCACTACAGTTTCACCGTTCGTGAAAAAAAGGTTCAGCAGAAAAGTAAGGATCAGGATCCAGCGCAGCGGCTTCAGACCGCGCAGCAGCATCCTGAACGGAACGTTCGCGAGGCGGGAAACCAAAAATACAAAGGCGAGGATCACGGCATAGCCCAATAGGGAATGCACCATAAAAACTGCCACGATGAACGCTATGGTCAGCAGAAGTTTGAAACGGGGATCGAGACGGTGAATCCTGCTGTCGACAGGATAGTACTGTCCCATCGTGATATTGGTCAGCATGATTCTGCCTCCTTCCACAGGCGCAGCAGAGCGTCGCGAACCTCATCGGAACGGTAAAGCCCGTCCGGTACAGGAATTCCGCGGGCGCGAAGACCGGAGCAGAGTTTCACGGCAGCGGGAACGTCCAATCCGATGGAAGACATCATTTCTTCATTTGCGAAAATCTCGCGGGGAGTACCGTCTGCTACCAGCTTTCCGCCGGAAAAGACGAGCAGACGTTTCGCCAGTCTGGCCATATCGTCCATACTGTGGGAAACCATCAGCACAGTTACGTGCTCGCTGCTGTGAAGTTCCTCCAGCATAGTCAGGATCCTGTCACGGCCTTTCGGGTCGAGTCCTGCAGTGGGCTCGTCCAGAATCAGAACAGACGGTTCCATAGCCAATACGCCGGCTATCGCTACGCGGCGCATCTGACCTCCGGAAAGTTCAAAAGGACTTTTTCCAGCATAGGTATCATAATCCAGTTTGACCCTTTCCATCGCGTGATGGACCCGGAGGTCAATTTCCTCGGGCGTGAGCCCCTGATTGGCCGGCCCAAAAGCGATATCCTTTGCGACGGTTTCCTCAAAAAGCTGATATTCAGGATATTGAAAAACCAGGCCGATCCGCTGACGCAGCCTGCGGCGGTCGACATTATCGCCGTTCAGGTCCTCTCCGTCGATCAAAACCTGACCGGATGAGGGCTTCAGGAGGCCGTTCAGATGCTGGACCAGCGTGGATTTGCCGGAACCCGTGTGGCCGATTATTCCGATGAATTCGCCTTCCTCAACGGAAAAGGAAACATCGTCCAATGCAACAGTGCGCAGCGCACTGCCTTCAGAATAGCAATGACTCAGGTGGCGGACTTCGATGGACATAATACCTTTTCCACCTCCCGCAGCATATCGTCGACGGTCAGAATTCCATCATCCAAGGGCATTCCGGCCTCCCGCAGATCCGCGGCCAGCGCGGCCATCGGGGGCACGTCCAGATGAAGCTCCCGCATTTTATCAACATTGGAGAAAATTTCAACGGGAGTCCCGCTCAGAACGACTTCGCCTTCATTGACAACCAGAATGCGATCGGCCTGGGCGGCTTCTTCCATGAAATGTGTGATCCAGATCACAGTGATTCCCTTTGTTCTGTTCAGTGAACGGATCGTTTCCAGTACTTCTTTCCGGCCGGAAGGATCGAGCATGGCTGTAGCTTCATCAGCGATGATGACATTGGGTTCCATTGCCAGAATGCCGGCAATGGCGACACGCTGCTTCTGTCCTCCGGAGAGCATGTGAGGCGCTGTGTCAGCATATTTGCTCATCCGGACGGCGGACAGGGCTACATCAATCCGGGGAATCATTTCTTCGGTCGGAACGCCGAGGTTTTCCATACCGAAGGCCACATCCTCCCGGACAACGGTGGCAACGATCTGATTATCCGGATTCTGGAAAATCATTCCGGCCCGCCGGCGAACTTCCCAGACGAGTTCATCGGCTTTTGTATCGTAGCCGCAGACCAGAACAGTTCCTTCTGTCGGTACATACAGGGCATTGATCAGCTTGGCGAGCGTGGATTTACCGGAGCCGTTGTGACCGAGCACGGCAACAAATTCTCCGGGTTCGATGACCGCAGAAATGTGCGCCAGAGCAGGATCAGCGGCTTCTTCATAAGTGTATGTGACATCCTCGATCAGGATGCGGGTATCTTCCTTCATGGAATCGGGTTCCTCCTGTGTCACTTTGTGGAAATATCAATGTAATGGATCTGCGGCGGGCAGAACATCCGCATGGGAACGCCGGATGTTCCGATGCCGTTTGAGATCAGAATATCCGCACGGTTCTCGGTTATCCAGCCGGAGCGGTAGCGGTCATCCACATCGCTGCCGACATCCAGCAGGGAAGCGAATGGCAGCATTTGTCCGCCGTGCGTATGGCCGAACAGGGCCAGATCGAACCAGCCGAGTTTACCGTTTTTATCGGGTGATTCATGTAATGATGGGATGACGGAAGGATTGTGGGAGAGCAGAATCACAAAATCATCGGCAGAGACATTCTTTCCCAATTCGTCGGGATCCGGGCGGCCGGACTGGTAGTCATCGACGCCTGCGACATATATGTAACTGTTTCCGAGAGGGATCCGGGACACAGAATTAATCAGCGGGATTACGTTTTTTTCACGCATCGCGTCTTCCAGCAGCGTAAGATCCAGATCAGATTCACCACGGTCACATTCACCGATGACTCCAAGTATCGCATACCGGGAATGAATGGAAGGAAGTCTTTTGAAAAAGGAGACGGCGGAAGCGCTGTCTGTGGCGTAATCCCCGCCGAAGAGAACGATATCAGGCCGGAGCGCGTTGATTTTAGAAACAAGACGCGTCAGAGCGGCGTCAGAAAAGAAGTGACCGTAGTGGATGTCGGTTACATAGACAACATGAAGATGACCGATATCGGCGGGAAGATCCTCAGAGGAAACGGAGGTCCGTTCAACCCTGATGAGGCGTGCTTCCAGAAAAGGCCAGGCTACCAGAGCAGCCAGCAGGATCAAAGACAGGATCAGCCATACGCGGCGTCGGCGGTTTTTGAGCCTGTGGCGGGGAGAATGACCGGAGGAGGATGCTGAGATCTGCCACGGAACGGAAGATGTATGTTTTCCGGTGTATCCGTTCATGGGGACCCCTCCTTTCTGCTGCCCGGGTAATTGACTACAAAACAAAAATATTATACACTGAATTTGCTTCCAGTTCAAGAATTGTCTGCGTCTGAAAAGGAGTGTGAATAAACGTGATTGAATATGTAAATCTTTCCCCGTCTACAATGCTGAACCCGACGCCGGTGATCCTGCTGTCCTGTGCGGAAAAGGATCATCCTGAAAATAGAGATATGGTTACCTTGGCTTGGGCAGGGACTGTTAATTCCGATCCGCCGATGCTTTCCGTCAGCATCCGGAAAGACCGTTATTCCCATCATATGGTCCGGGAATCAGGCGAATTTGTTGTCAATCTGGTGGATGGCGCGATGTGCAGGGCTGTGGATTTCTGCGGCGTGAAAAGCGGAAGGGATACTGACAAAGCAAAAGAGACCGGTTTAGCTTACCGAAAAGCGGAAGGTCTCGAGATTGCACCGGCTGTGGACGGCACGCCTGTTGCTCTCAGCTGCAGGGTGAGAAATGTACTTGAACTCGGCAGTCACGATTTGTTTATCGGAGAGATCGTTGGAGTATCTGTCCGGAGTGATCTGATGGACGAAAACGGAAGCCTTCACCTTGAAAAGGCAGGGCTTGTAGCTTTCAGCCACGGCTTATATCAGAAGCTTGGAGAGGTGATGGGCTTTTTCGGATGGTCGGTGTCCCGGCCTGAAGTATATGAAAAAAGGATGAGCGCCTACCGATGATCCGGCTCCGGCACCGGGTTCCGGTCTGAACGCAGTACGGCGCAGAGCGCGACATCTACATATTCGGATTTGTAATAAATGCGGTTCCGCAGGATTCCCTCCTGACGGAGACCGCATTTTTCCATAACACGGCCGCTGGCGGGGTTCCGGACATCATACTGCGCTTCAACACGGTTGAGCGTCAACCGGTCAAAACAAAAATCGAGAACAGCGCGGAGCGCTTCCGTTGCCAGCCCGCGATTCCAGTGATCGGCGGAAAGACTGTATCCGACTTCTGCACTGCTGTTAGCAGAGGAGTACCACATCAGCCCGATTGTGCCGATGACCCTGTCTGTTTCCTTCAGAACGATTCCCCAGGAGGAAGGATGTCCAGCCCGGTAAAGCCTGCGTATATAGCGGATATAGTTACGGGATTCCGAAACGGACCGGTGTGCATCCCACAGGACATAACGGGCTACCCGCTCATCGGAACTCCAAAGATAGACATCCCGGGCATCCCGCAGATAAAGTTTGCGTAGCGTCAGACGCTCCGTTTCAAGAACGGGGAGAGATGAGAACCAGTCTTCAGGACTCCGGTTTCCGGAGCGCAGTTCATGTAAAGACAGATCGGAAATGATCTTTTTCATCATATCATAGATCTCCCGGGAAGGATTTTTTTATTCCCTGCGTTTAATTATCTGAACACGCCTGTGCCATTTCGACAGGAAACCGAAGGATTCCTGCCGTATTGGCGAGATTGACAACGGTATCCTAAAAAAGTAAAATATTTAGGATATGGGATCCTGAATATCAGGAGGGGGAAATACTATGAAAAAGCAACAACTTTCACGGAAAATCATCGCGGCGGTCATCGGCCTGATGATCCTGATTGCGATTATTCCGGGCGCATTCGCGTCATCTGACTGGGATCAACTTGAATTAACGTTGTCCTGGGATAACGGCGAAGGTGAAACCGGAGCCATATATGCGACCCCTGTTTACGAAAGTGAAGGATGTTTCTGGGTCAGGATCAGCGAAGAGGCTTTACTGTATCCTCTGACGCTCACACTCAATCACCCGAATCACAATTATGACTATATCCCCGCGTCCGGATCTGTTCTTGAAGGCGTGGGAGACGCGGGAGAAAGCATGGACTCGTCCGCGTATATCGCGATTACCGCCACGGAGGAAGATGTGACGGATCTGTTCACGTTGTTTATTTCCACCGTTGCTGATTATCCTATGACCGAAGAACCGACGGAAGAGCCCACAGAGGAACCCACTCCGGAACCTACCCCGGAACCCACTCCGGAACCCACTCCGGAACCTACTCCGGAACCTACCCCGGAACCGACAGCGGAACCCACTCCGGAACCGACAGCG
>CALCUD010000041.1 GCA_937906775.1 uncultured Clostridia bacterium | reverse complement strand
ATCTGGAAAAAGAATGAAAAACTTGTTCCAAAGATTTTATCAAAAGAAAAATATGAATCTCCGGAAACATATAAAACAGAACCTTTTTTTGAAAGTTCGCTGATTATTTCAAGGAGTCTGAACTGATTACCAAAATCCAAATGAGATGTAGGTTCATCTAAAATTAACAAATCAGGATTATGAACAATAGCTGCTGCAATCCCTAACCTTTGTTTCATACCTAATGAATATTGTTTGAATTTTTTATTTTATAATTATTTGAGGGATAATATGGTTAATATTAAATTAAAATTAATAAATGAAAATTTTTTAGGGTTAGAAGATATTAAACGAATATATGAGGAAGCATTTCCTAAAGATGAAATAGTGCCTCTTGATATAGTTTTATTACTTGCAAAAGAAGGTTTAGCTAAAATATTTGCTATCTGTGAAGATAATTCTCTTATTGGTTTTATTTCAATACTACTTGGAGATAAATTAGTATATGGTCTTCATTTAGCTATTGATTCTACATTAAGAGGAAAAGGTTATGGAACAAGTATGTTGCGAACAGGATTGGATTACGCTTTTAACATCCTGGGAGTCCATACTGTAACAATTGGTGTATTTGAACATAATGATATAGCTCATAGCTGTTATAAAAAAGTTGGCTTTGTTGACAAAGAGATTGTTCCATATGAGAGAGACAATATTATTGAAATGGCCATTACTAAAGAAGAATTTGGTTAATCAACGGACATATCGTCGAGACGGTAGTTCTTCTTTCCAAGGGTGAAATCGGCTCAAAATGAATCCGGATAGAATTCCCTCTTGATCATATGGAAGTTGCTGCACTCCGGAAAAAGCAATCTATCCATGGAATAAGAACTACATACTGTCTATTTCCTGGCGAAATACGAACGCCAGGACTATCATCCTCAGGAGTCGGAAATCACAGAAATCGAACTGGCGGATTATGATTCGGCAATGGAAAAGAATCAGCTTGAAAATTTCAGGTGCATACTGGCGGAGGCTGATTCGTTTCTGAAAAGGATCCTGCCTGATAAAAAAGGAGAATAATCATGCGATTTGAAACCGACAGACTGGTGATCAGGCCAATCCATCACGGAGATGAATTGGTCTTTGCCGAAATAGCTAGGGACAGCAGTCTGATGCAGCTGGGATTTGATGAAAACTGTTCCGGATGGATCAATGACTGGATCGAAGAAGCCGAGGAATTAAATGAGAAGGATGACCCGAGAAAAAGCTATATACCGTGCGTACTGGAGCTGAAGGCAACAGGGGAAGTCATTGGTTCTATCGGCACCACATATTATTATGATACCGATAAAATTGGAATCTGCTACTTTCCGGGCGCTGCTTTCAGAAAGAACGGATATAGCACAGAAGCCTTGGAAGCATATCTTCCGTTTTTCTTTGACCACTACAGAGAGTCCGAAATAATGGCAGTCATCCTGGATACAAACACTTCGTCATGGAAAGTGGCAGAGAAGTCAGGTTTCAAACTGGCAGAAAAGAAAATGTACAAAGATTCAGATGACGAAAAAGAAGAATTATATCGGTTCTACACGATGCGCCACAGGAGTTAAGAATATGAAAAAAACAAAGTTGATGGCCACTACAGGAATGCTGACCGCACTCTATTTTGTTCTTTCGGCGTTGCTGAAGATCCCCGTTGCCGGGAATATCAAGCTGGATCTCGGATATATTGCACTGGCAGTGGGCGCGGTATATCTGGGTGCGGTACCGGCCACGTTCATCGGCGCAGGCGGTGTGTTGATCGAAAGCCTGCTGATGAGCCAGCGCGGAGTTTCTCCCGGCTGGATCCTGATGAACGCGATCGTCGGTTTTGCCTGCGGTCTTGTCCTGCATAAGGCGGTGAACGTTCCGTCGAAACAGTTCTGGCCGAAAGCCGTCGCGGTCGTCATTCTGTCAATGCTGGCCGGTGTCGCGGTCAAGACGGTGATCGACTGCCTCATGTACGGGTTGATGCCGGCCGCGAAGATCCCTACCGCATTGGTCGCGTGCGCGCTGGATTCTTTTGTGATGCTGCTGCTCGGAATACCGATCAGTCTCGGTTTGAAAAAGCGCCTCCACAGTCTCTTCTGACAAAGTATTTTTCCGGTACGGCGTCGGACTCTGGAAGCATTCATCAGCGGTGCCGACCGATAAGTATTCTTTTGCTATATTCCTTTTATCCCTATCCGGAGACCGGCGGGTAACCTATAATACAAGTGTCCTCCGCGCGGACGATATTGATAAAGACAAGGAGAATCCGATACTATGAACAGAGAAGAATACCTGAACGCGCACCTGCCGTCAGAACTGAAATATCCGGCAATCGGTCAGATCGTGAATGAGCTTGATATTGATGAATTTGAAGCGGTCTATAAACGCATATTTGACAGTATCATGAAGATCCATGAAGCCGATGTGTCTGATACCGACGGATACGGTGAATTCGCACCGGACGGAACAATCCCGTATCATTCCTTCCGTGAATTCATTACGGAAACTTTCAACGAGACACGGGAAGGCTACTGGAAGAACTGGAAGGTCCTGTTTGACGGACCGCTGCTTGACAGGGATTTTTTCAATACATACTATAAAAAAATGCTTTACTACAGTGATTACTGTGAAGGAAAACGCTATCTGACAAACGGGCATGTGTACTTCGAATATATGACGATCACACCCGAAACGGTCGGATTCATGGCATGGGACAGAGCCGGGATATATGACTGGATGATCGATTTCGTGACTTTTGACAGTAATAAACCCTATCTCAATATTCCGGAAAAGCTGTATACCTGGTTGAAGGAAAAAGAAATCGATGTCCCGGATTTTAAGGAGCGGTTCCTGTGCATCGCTTTCTTCCGTGGGATCGACTCTCTGAGATGGCACGCTTCCATAGATGATGAAGACTCATGCAGGAGCATTATGGCTCATCTCTCGACGCTGGAGGAGCGGATCCTGAATCTTAAATAAGGATGAGTGCTTATGAAATATAAGAATGCGAAGGACGTTTTGCCCAGGGAGCTGTTAAGAGAAGTCAGGAAATACGCTGCCGGTTCGCTTCTATATATTCCGTCGGATGAGGCTGAACATCTGGATACGCAGATGAAGCGACCTCTGACTGAATTCAAGCAAAGCCTCATGGTCAGAAACCAGCGGATCTATAACGAATATCTGTCAGGGAAAAGTATTTCCGAGCTGGCGGATCAATATTACCTGTCCCTGCATACGGTGAAAAAAATGATATACGGAAAGAAGAAAAACCAGATCCCCTTTGATTACTCTCTGAAGACCGCTGCGAAGTACTCGGCAAACGGTCTGGCAGAGGAATGGGTTTGTACATACCTGTTGAGAAAGACAAAGAAGGAAGACGCTTATCAGAAAAACTGGAAGGTGGACGGTCTGCTCCGTTTTCCGCTCCGTCTGATCGATGAAGCAGAAGTCCCGCCGTATGAAACCGGAGACGATGAACCGTACATCATCCGCTATGCCCATCACAAGTTCACATTCCGTGGCAGCGAGGATGCACTGAAAAAGCTCACCGGGCAGAAGCAGTTTTCGACCCCCGCGTTTGTGATCCTGGAAGATGCAAATGACTATCCGTTCTATTATGAAAACTACGGAAAGCCTTTCAGCAACGGAAGGATGTATGGGTAAATGTCCCAGTCACCATTTCAAAGACAACCGCAGTCATTGTACTGCGGTTGCTTTATGATACCTCAGCAACTTTTTTCTTTTCAATCATGACTATTGATTGTATATTGTTCATATGAATAAAGAACCGACCGGACAGAGGAAACCGATCATGAGCGAAGTATGGGATGTTTACACCATAGACAGAAAGAGAACCGGGAAAACCTGTATCCGCGGAGAACAGCGAAACCTGTCCGATGATGAATTTCATCTTTGGGTTCAAGTCTGGATCAGGAACCCGGAGACCGGTAAGTATCTGATTTCCCTGCGTTCTGCCGACAAGGAGATTGATCCTTTGAAATGGGAAACCGTAGCAGGGCATGCGATCCTCGGCGAATCAAGCCTCGATGCGGCAATACGTGAAGTATCTGAGGAAGTCGGGATCACACTCCAGCCTGAAAATGCGAGGATCCTTGCGACCAAAGTAGCCGGCACTTACAACGGACAGCGTCACAACTGGATCCTGGATTCTTTCTACTTTGAAACGACTGAAGGACCGGATCTGAAAAAAGCTACGACGCCGGAAGTTCTCCGGTCAGAATGGCTGACACTTGAAGAAATCAAAGAAATGTACCATCGCGGTGAATGCTGCCGGTATATCAAAAATCTTTTCGGATATGTGCTCAATCCTGTTCCAAAGGACCAGTACCGGGATATTATCGGACAGGTTGTCAGTGGAAAGATCGACCGTCCGCTGGGCAGTTATCATCCGCGTCACAGGGATCTGTATTATCCGTTGAATTACGGATATGTGGAAGGCGTGACCGGCGGAGACGGTGCGGAGCAAGATGTCTATCTTCTGGGAGCGGATACTCCTGTCACGGAATACAGCGGTAAAGTTATCGCTGTTTATCACAGATACGACGACAACGAGACAAAATGGATCGTTCTTCCCTGTGACACTGAAGGAAATCTCGCAGACGGCATCCGAGTTCCGTCCGATGATGAGATCTGCGCTCGGATCGCTTTCCAGGAGCAGTTTTTCAACGGTGTGCTGGTCAGATAAGCGGAAGAAGTATCGGAAAAACCACCGATGAAAGAAGGAGTGAGTATGGCGGTCAGTTACAGGAAACTCACGGTCAATGACCTGGATGCCTTTATCGCCATCCGGATCAGGCAGCTGCGTGAAGAAGGTGCCACGGAAGACATTGATTTAGTTCAGGATCTGAAGGATTACTTTCTGAGGCATTTATCTGACGGGACCTTTGTATCCTGGCTTGCTCTGGAGGACGGCAGGATCATCGGCACAAGCGGAATGTCCTTTGTGGAAAAACCACCATACTTCAGTTGCCCAACCGGAAGGATCGGACTGCTGTCCGGTATGTACACCGATCCGGCCTTCAGACGCCGGGGGATTGCGACCGCGCTGCTGGACAGGGTCGTAAGTGAGGCACGGGAAGCCGGATGCGGCGCCGTCTGGATCACCGGCTCCGATATGGGTGTCGCGCTGTATACGACATACGGTTTTCAGCACAACCCGAATTTTATGTTTTACAGACTCTGAAGCAAATAACTGAAGCTGTGATCGGGAATAGGGGAAAAGCCATGAACAGAGTATATTTGAGCAGGACCGTCAGGAAGTGCGGGAGTACATCCGTAATGTCGCGCAGGAATGTGAAAAGATTATTTCTCTCGTCCAGGTCGGTTCCGGCGCGATCGGTTATCATGACGCGCGTTCCGATTTGGATTATGTGATCGCACCGGATGCGGGAGATTCCATGCTTGAAGTCATGGAATACATGCATCGGAAGATTTCGGGAAAATATGAGACCGTATTTTTTACGCAGGAGTCATCCCGGCATCTGCAGTGTTACCTGCTCTCCAATATGCTGGAGATTGATATCGGATACGGGGGATATGAGCATGCCGTAGCCCGCAAGCCCGTATTCAAAGTACTGTTTGACCGGACCGACGTTGTGGAGAAGAAAATGGTTCAGTCCAGAGAATGGATGGATGACCGGATCTACGGAGACAAGCAAAAAAGATATCGCGGGGACGGTTGTGCTTCTTTCCCGACTTTAGAGGACGCCGGATCATCAATACGTACAGAGACCGGAACAATTTTTCATCTCGAGAGGATATTATGATTGATTTATCTGAAATGACGCTTGTCAACTATTGCCATCCGGATTGTATTCCGTTAATGAATATCATGCGCCTGCCTGAGGAACAGGCATTTCAAATGGCAAAACAGTTTGCTGAAAGGCATCCGGATACAACGGCTTTTTACCGTTTTGCAGATTTTGAAAACTATTATCAATTAAGAGAAAAGCAGGATGAGTATCTATACGACTCATTTATAACGCTGGGCGGCAGACCGAAGGAAAAACATCCTTTGTCATTTGTTCTCGAAGAAAGCACATATCTGGCAGATTGGTTTGGAAACGGTATTGAAACCAGAATACCCGTGAAAAGAATCGCAGATGAACATATCAGTTTTACCCTTGGAGACAGCGGAGCAGAATTCGGCAGAAACGGTACGGTCGAACTGATGACAATGAAGAAGTTCAGCCGGATTCTGCAGGATCAAAGTGGAGATTATCAGGATTTTTTGAAAAGAATCGGAAAACAGTATGTTGAAGTTCAGATATGGTCCGATGAGTATTTCATATAGTATTCATACTTCTCCTGAAACAAACTGCACCATATCAGCCTGCTGACAAAGCCTGATACGGTGCAGAATGAGATCTGTTCTGAATTTGGGGAAATTGACCGGAACAAAGATTATGAACGGCGGTTCGCAGCAGGTTTACTGATCCGCTGACATTCACGTGAAATTATGTTTCCGCAGATGCGGTATCAGCGAACTGACTTCTGTAGAGGGATGCATAAAGCCCGTCTTTTTCCATCAGTTCATCATGCGTACCCATTTCCATGATGTCGCCGTCCTGCATATACATGATTCGGTCCGCGTCACGGATGGTTGACAGCCTGTGGGCGATAACGAAGGAAGTGCGGCCTTTCATCATGTCGGTCATAGCCTGTTGGATCAGGGCTTCGGTTCGTGTATCGACTGAGGAAGTAGCTTCGTCCAGAATCATGACGGGCGCTTTGCTCAGCATAGCCCGGGCAATGGTCAGCAATTGGCGCTGACCCTGCGCGATATTTCCAGCACCTTCCTGAAGAACAAACTGATATCCGCCCGGAAGCGTTTTGATGAAAGCGTCTGCATGAGCCTGTTTTGCGGCCTGGATCACTTCCTCATCGGTTGCGTCCAGTCTTCCGTAACGAATATTCTCCATGATGGTACCGTTGTACAGCCAGGTATCCTGCAGAACCATACTGAAGATCTCCCGGAGACGCTCTCGTTTCATATCGCGGGTGTTTACCCCGTCGATCCGGATCGCACCGCCTTTTACATCGTAAAAGCGCATGATCAGGTTGATCAATGTTGTTTTACCGCAGCCCGTCGGCCCGACGATCGCGTTTTTTTCACCGGGATTGATTTTGACGCTCAGATCGTGGATCAATGTCTGATGCGGCAGATAGCCGAAACGCACATGATCAAATTCCATACTTCCCTTCAATTCTGCGGGGAATGCGCCGGGTTCCGGATCCTTCGTTTCCTCTTCTTCATCCAGAAATTCAAAAACACGGGCTGATGCGGCACGGACAGTCTGAATGATACCGGTTACGGACAACGCCTGGGTCACAGACGAGGAGAATTGTGTGAGATACTGGGTAAACGCCTGAATCATACCGATGGATAACCCGCCGGCGATCGCCATCAGAGAACCGCACAGACAAACCAGCGTATAACCCAGATTGGTAGTGTTCTGGATCACAGGAGAGAGAATGTCTGCCAGGAACATTCCTTTTCTTCCGGCGTCATACAGTTCACCGTTTATCTTTCCGAAACGGTCGGATACGGTTCCTTCACGTCCGCATACGGTCACAACATTATGACCGGCATAGTATTCCTCCACATAACCGTTGATCTCACCTGTAAGCTGTTGCTGACGGTCGATTTCCTTCTGACTTTTTCGGGCGATCCTGGACGCCAGAAACAATGCCACGGGGATAACTGCCAGACCGACAGCAGTCAGGATCCCGTTGATGGAAAGCATGGTATACAGCAGGATGATGACAGTGAAGATCGCGTTGATCACCTGATTCAGCAACTGTTGCAGAGAAGCGGATACGGTATTGATATCATTGGTTACGCGGGAAAGAATATCCCCGTAGGAATGGGTGTCATAATAGTTGAGCGGAAGCCGGCTCAACTTTCGGCTCACATCGCTGCGCAAATTCCGAATGGCATTTTCTCCGGCTGACGTCATCAGCAGGGAAGCAAGATAGGAAAAAACGGAACTTAACAGATATGCGGCGCACATCAGGATAAGGCCTGTTAAGAAATTGATCGCATGATCTCCCGTTACTTCGTGACCGAGGATCTTCCCCATGGCATCTATGGACCAGCCCATATACAACGGAGCCAGAGAGAAACATGCGACCTGCAGGAAGGAAAGGATCACGGAGAGGATCACACGGCCGCGCCAGGGGCGCATGAGCTGAAGCAGCCTGGAAATTGAACGGCTATCTGAAGTTTCCTGAATTTCTTTGATTTCACTCATGTTTCCCAGCCTCCTTTCCAAGCTGGCTTTCTGCGATTTCACGGTATACGGGGCAGGAAGCCATCAGTTCTTCATGCCGGCCGATCCCCATGATATTCCCGGAATCAATCACGATGATTCGATCGGCGTCCATGACAGTGGAGATCCTTTGAGCAACAATTACGGTGGTACACATCCGGCCGGCTGTCTGTTTTTTCAGGGCAGCCCTCAACGCTTTGTCCGTCCGGAAATCCAGCGCTGAGAAGCTGTCGTCAAACACATAGATCTCCGGTTCTCTGACAAGAGCCCGGGCGATGGCCAGACGCTGACGCTGTCCTCCTGAGAAGTTGGATCCTCCCTGTGCCACCGGGGAAGCGAACTGATCTTCCTTCTGCATAATGAAATCATAACTTTGGGCTGTTTTGACAGCCTTCTCGATGTCATATTCATCAGCGCCTTCCCGGCCGAAGGCGATATTGCTGTCAATCGTACCGGAGAAAAGATTGGCTTTCTGAGGGACGAATCCGATTTTTTCACGTAGCAGATCAAGCGGCCACAAACGTACGTCCACACCATCCACAAGAACCCGACCTTCCGTAACGTCATACAGACGCGGAATCAGGTTCACAATACTGCTCTTGCCCATTCCGGTGCCGCCGATCACGGCAGTGATCTCTCCGGGACCGGCTTTGAAGCTCAGCCCGTTGACTGCCGGGACACTGCTGCCGGCATAAGTGAAAGACACATGATCAAATTCCAGCGTTCCCTTCAGAGCGGATTCACTGACGCCGTTTTCCGGATCACGGATCGGGTTGACGGAATCCAGAACCTCCTTTACTCTTCGCGCAGAAGTGGAAGCTCTTGGCAGCATGATGAACACATAGGTCAGCATGATAGCTGCGACCATGATCTCCATCACATAACTTACAATGCTCATGACCTCACCGGTGGTGTAGTCGATGCCTTCGTAGGCGCTTTCTTCCACCGCCATTAACAGAATGGCGCCGGCAGTCAGGGAAAGGATCACGGTCAAAATCGGTATAACCAGTTGCAAAAGTCGCTGGCTTTTTTTACTCATTTTTGTATAGTCGGAGCTGACTTTGTCAAAACGCTTTTCTTCAAAAGCTGTCGTACCGAAGGCACGGATTACCCGGGCTCCGGTCAGCTTCTCACGGGTCATCATATTGATCCTGTCCATTGTTTCCTGCATGCTAATGTTGAGCGGCAGAGAAAAACGGCCGATCAGGATCAGCACGACAGCCATCACCGGAATGCTGACGATCAGAATACGGGAAAGGGAAGGACTCTGCGAAAAACTGAGGATGATCCCCACAAGACACATCAACGGCGCACTGACCGCAACGGACAGACATTGATTCAGAAAAAGCTGAAGCTGAGAAACATCGCTGTTGGTTCTTGTGATCAGGGATGAAGTGGAGAACCGATCCATCTGCGTTTGGCTGAACCGTATCACCCGGGTAAACACTTCCGACCTGAGATCCCGGCCGACACTGTTTGATATATCGGAACTGAAATGACTGGTCATTACGCCGAAGAAGATCCCGGCTCCAACCAGCAACAGCATCAGACCGCAGATTGAAAAAACCTGAGCCTTGTCGCCGAGCGGAATGGCATTGTCGACTAGCACAGCCAGCAAACGGGGCCAGCCCATGGTGCATACGGTCGTACCGAGAACGGTCAGAATCAGGAGTACTTGCTTTTTTCTGTACTTTTTCATGACTTGGAACACAAGTTTCACGGATGTTTTTCTTCCTTTCAGTCTGTTATTGATGTGTATTTTATATATATATTTTACATGAATAAACGGAGTATTTCAATATGCAAACCGCGTTGATCAACCCGCAACGGATATACTCAGCGCCATTGACGCGGATCTGGCAATCCGGTATAATTGTCCGGAAGATTCCGGATTTGAATATTGTGACGATTCTGCTGACAGATGAATCAAGGAGTATACGGTATGCGTAAAAACGTTTCCCAAAGATGGTCAGTCATTCATAAAATGTTTTTTTCACTGTTCCTGACAGGGACAGTTATTGAATTTTCATGGGTCGGTTCCGGACTCATTGACGGACTTATTATCAGTCATTTTCTTGGTTCGGAGGAAATGGCGGCGGAAGGAATCGTTCATCCGATCTTCAGCATTTTCGGTGTGATCAGCGGTTTGCTCGCCGTAGGGATGCAGACGCGGTGCGCGCAAGCGATCGGCCGGGGCGACCGGCGGGAGTATTCAAGATTTGTCAGTGTTGCGGTTTGTACCGGTGTGTTCATTTCCCTGATATTAACTGCACTGTTGCAGATTTTCGCAAAACCGTTTGCCATATTGCTGGGAGCCTCCGGTAATGCGGCCGGACTTGCCGGCCTAGCTTCGGAATATCTGACCGGATTAAGCATCGGAACACCGTCGCTGATCCTGACAGCTATTCTCGCGCCTGCGTTCCAGCTGGACACAGGGCGCAGGATCATCGGTATCGGAGCAATCGTTGAAGCTGTATCCGATATCATTCTGGATATTGTTGCGATAAAGTTGGATATGGGACTTTTCGGAATCGGACTGGCTTCCGCCTGCGCGAGTTATCTGAACCTGTTGATTCAATGCACCTTCTTCTTAAAAAAGAACCGGATCCTGCATTTCGTCAAACCCCATGTTTCCCTGAAAGAATTCGGCAATATGCTGGCAAACGGCAGCGAAAAAGCTGTCAGAAGGCTTTCGAATATCCTTCGGCCGGTTATCCTGAATGCAGTGATTATTTCGTATGGCGGAACGATTGCGATGTCTGCTCTTTCTGTTCGCAATAATTTTTCCAATTTCATTGAGATCTTTGGCGCCGGAATCGCTTCCGCGGTTTCGCTTCTGACCGGTGTGTTTTACGGTGAAATGAACGAGGAAGGAATTGAGGAAGTCAACAAATATGAACACCGGATGATCCTGATATTTCCGTTTTTGATCAGTACAGCGGCGCTGATCTTTGCCGGACCGATCGCAGGCCTTTATATTGCTGAAAAGGGTCCGCTGTATGATATGGTTGTTTTTGCCATCCGGATTCTTGCTGTACAGATGCCTCTTCTGGCTCTGATCGAAAGCCGGATCAAATATCTTCAGGCCATACAGAGAAAAAGCAACATGAATGTCCTGACGCTGGCCGCGCGATTCGTTTTTGTTATTATCTCGGCATTTCTGCTCGGGAATCTGTTTGGAAGTTACGGTATTATCGCAAGCTTCGCGGCAGGCGATGTCATGACACTGGCGGCCATTTATATATATTACGCGGTAAAATACCGCAAAATCTGTTTGACAAGGCAGGATTTCCTGAATCTTCCGGATTCCTTTCATCTCCATCCGGGCAGCTTCATTTCACTGGATATACGTAATCTTGAGGATGTTTCTCTGGCATCCGAACAGATCATGCTTTTTTGCAACGGCCACAGTTTTGACCGAAGGACGGCCTATTATGCATCCCTTGCGTTTGAGGAACTTGCTTCCAATATTGTTTTGAATGTTTTTCCGGGCTGCGTTATCAGAACGCCTATGATTGATCTGCGTGTAGTGGCTTCCGAGAATACCCTGATTATCCGTTTGCGCGATAACTGTCCCCGATATGATGTGACAGAACAGATCAGCGCGGCCAATGAATCAGATGATCCCATGCATCACATAGGCATCCGCATTGTGAGCAAAATAGCTTCCGATATTACGTATTTGAATACTTTTGAAACAAATAATCTGATTATCCGGTTCAGGACGGAGCAGATGTAATGCCGGGCATTCCGACCTTTTCCGCCTTTATGCTTCCGGCGGCAGATATGCTTTTCCTGTTATGAGCACATTGCTGATAAACCGATCCGCTTCGTCCGATACTTCTTCGATAAGGTCGGTATCTATATTATGACCGCAATTGGTATAAACGATCCACTTACAGTGGGGGAGACATCCGGCTGTTCTCATCATCAGGGCAGGAGTACTGATTGGATCGTCATATCCACCGATCATCAGAACAGGTACTGTGATACTCCGGAGCGCTTCACAGAGCTTTTCTTCGCTGCCAAAGCGCATCATGGGCCGGCCGTAATCCAGTTTTCTTTCTTGTTCAAAGGCACGAGGGCCTCCGGAAATCCATTTCTCCCGGTATTCGCGGCGCTGTTGACGCGCGGGGTCGCTGTCAACAGGAGGATCAAACGGCGGAGGAGATTGGATAATGCCTTGCTCCAGCATCTGACGGTAGGACA
Organism: uncultured Clostridia bacterium; assembly: GCA_937906775.1. Lineage (GTDB taxonomy): Bacteria > Bacillota > Clostridia > Christensenellales > Aristaeellaceae > Aristaeella. The sequence continues at coordinate 20,568 of CALCUD010000041.1, read as the reverse complement.
TGGTCCCCTCCGCGAGACTGTGAGGGCCCGGAACCATTGCGACAAATGCGTCGATCCGTTCCTGCGCCAGGAGCATCAGATGCCAGCCGACCCCGGCACCGTGAGAAGCGCCCATATAGCTGAACCGGTTGATCCCCATTCGGTCGGCAAAAGCAATGACATCGGAAGCAAATACATCGTACCAGCGGTCTCCGTAATCCTCACGGACCAGCGAGGAGGGATGAAAACCCCGGAGCGTTATGCAATAAACATGATATCCGAGATCTGCCATCCGCTGATGCATGCCCCTGTGATAAAATCCGCATTGCGCGGACAAAATGATACGGTCTCCTGAACCGTATTCTTCATAATACAGCGAAATATGTTCCTCTACCGGGACACTGCCGGAACGGATCATACCGCTGCGGGACAGATATTCCCGTTCCTGTGCGCATCCGTCCCTGTTTACTTCGTCAATCCATCCTGTCAGTCCGCGAGGAAAGCGCTGATCCATCGGGACGCGATCCTCCGACATCAGATTGGCCAGAGCGGCAGCGGGATCCACAGTACGAAATACACGTATATTCTGGTCGCTGAGGATCTGCAATGTATCACTGGATACAGCTGCGCCGACCGGGATCAAAGCGTCGAAATAACCGGAAAAGAGGTCTTCCGATCCCCGTATCGCGGAAATGACTGCAGAAGGAAGAAAGAGAAATGTCTTTCCGATGCAACCCGTCCGCGAAGATGAAAAATCGCGGATCAGCTCCTGAATTTGACGAAAGAACGCGCTGACATCCTGCCGGAGACGTTCGTCAACTGCTGGCAGAAGAATATACGCGCCAAGAAAATCCGTCTGAAAGACGGGAGAAGAATAGGCCCGGGCAATATCTTCTGAATCACCTTGTGCGAAGATCAGGAGAGGGTATGGTTTTCTCTCCTGATATCCGTGTTCTATGGGATCAAAATAACGGTAATGAATACAGGAACAGCGCTCTTCCCCGAAAGGCAGCGTTCCTTCCCGGAATGATGTCTGTTTTTTTTTGCTCATATCGGCAGGCCTTCCTTTCTTCTTATATGCGTTTTTCGGAGAGCGTGATGATTGAAAAGACAGACGAAAACGAGATATAATCCGAAGCGTCAGATCTTTTGCTTTCGGAAACGATACAAGGCGATGATGACGGAGATCATGTTCATGGTTTCACAAACGATTCCGGCAATGGACTTGTTGGGAATATTGTATATGATCCAGAACGGGGAGACACAGAGCAACTGAACCCAACGGAGGAGCCTGCCGTTTCGGGACCACATGGCCAGAGTTCCCAATGCCATACCTATGGCAGGAAACAGGCAGATCGGGCCTGTCCACGTGACAATGCCGCATGCGATCATCAAAAGGGTGACAGCGATCATGGTGACTTTGGAAGAACCCCATTTTTTATCAGTATTGTACAGGAAAAAACCGCGAATCGCTCCGGCGGCATTCAACAGTACACCGGAATAGGCTTGAAGGATCAAAAAATGAATGACCCAGATCACGCTTGAAAGCAACTGATAAAAGAAAAGACGCTTATTATCCTTGCATTGAAACGAAATGAATGCGACAATAATACCGATGAAACCGACAACCTGCGCGATCAGTGTTCTTGTATCCATGGATGGATGCCTCCGGTCCTGTTATATGGTGATGAACAACCGCAAGAATGATAGCATAAGCTCTATTTCGATTCAAGATGAAAGGAGTCCGACGGAATGAAGGAAAAAAACGCGCTTCGGATGGAACTGGAAGCTTTGACAAAGGCATGTATGACATTCCGTCCCGCGACGGTGCGGCGCAGTTTGAAAGATCACATGCTGTATGCGACCGATCTCCCGTGCCTTCTGACGGACTGTGAGCTGACTGAGTGGATCCGGATGGCAAGCGGGAATGGCTGGCGCTCAGAACAGGATCGGGATTGGCTTTTGCTGGATCACGATATTCCGGACGCGCTGCCCGGGAAATTCCGCGGCCCTTTCGGAAATGAAGCAGGGTGCTGTGCGTCCCTGCTGAGAAGGCAGTGCGGGACCGGAAACGGCAATGACGTGAAAAGGAGATTGGTAAAAGCGGGAGAAGAAGGTGCAGAAGCTTATGAACAGATCTGCCGCGAGCTGCATGAAGAATGGGCGGCCCGCCTCAGGAAGGGAGAACCCTTGCCCGCTGTTCCAACGGATTGGTTCGAAAAAACTCTTGACAATGGGAACCCGGTTGAGTATGATTATCACAATTTCATAGAAACCGTTGAGGGAGAATAGTAATTCCGGATGAACCGTCAAAGGGAGCCGCGATCAGTGAAACCGCGGTACGGATAGCCGGCATGAATGGCCTTCCGAGGGTCCGGCTGAAATGAGAGTAGGCCGGGACGGCATCGCACCGTTATCATAGTGACACATATCATCGGTATGTGAATTGAGCGCGCCTTATCATAAAGGCGAAGCTGAGTGGCACCGCGGGATTACCGCCTCAGTCCGGAATGGCTGAGGCGTTTTCTATTATGAGCGTAAAGGGAGGATGACCCCAATGACTGAAATGAATTATCGCGATTTTGATACCTATCTGAGAAACTACCCTTCTGAAGACGGATACTTTGGTCCTTACGGCGGGTCCTTTATTCCGGATGAACTTGTTCCTGCTTTCCGGGAAATTGATGATGCCTACGAAACGATTGCTCATTCCACCAAATTTATCAATGAGCTGCGTGAGATCCGTCGCGATTTTCAGGGACGGCCTACTCCGGTCTATCATTGCGAACGGTTGAGCAATCACTTTGGCCGTTGCCAGATCTATCTGAAACGTGAGGATCTGAACCATACAGGCGCTCACAAGTTGAACCACTGCATGGGTGAGGGACTTCTGGCCAAATATATGGGTAAAAAGAAACTGATCGCAGAGACCGGCGCCGGGCAGCACGGTGTTGCCATCGCTACTGCTGCTGCGTATTTCGGGATGGAATGCGATGTTTATATGGGCGAAGTCGATATCGCAAAACAGGCGCCGAACGTTACCCGGATGAAGTTACTGGGCGCGCGCGTCATTCCTGTCACAAAAGGATTGAAAACGCTGAAAGAAGCTGTGGACGCTGCCTTTGACGCATATATGAACGAATATAAAACTGCGATTTACTGCATCGGAACTGTAGTCGGCCCGCATCCCTTCCCGAAGATGGTCCGCGATTTCCAGAGCATCATCGGAATTGAGGCGAGGGAACAGTTTACCTCCATGACCGGTAATCTTCCGGACGCCATTACCGCCTGTGTTGGCGGAGGTTCCAATGCAGCCGGTATGTTCGTTCCTTTCCTGAGCGATCCTGTGGACATTTACGGTGTTGAGCCGCTGGGACGCGGAAGCGGATACGGTGACCATGCCTGCTCCATCCAGAAGGGCGATCCCGGCGTTATGCACGGATTCAAGAGTTATATGCTGAAAGACGATCAGGGAGAGGCAGCGCCGGTTTACTCGATTGCCAGCGGATTGGACTATCCCTCCGTCGGACCTGAACATGCATTCCTTCATGATGTCGGCAGAATCAAGTATGTTTCTGTGGATGACGAGGAAGCCATGGAAGCATTCTATAAGCTGAGCAGGCTCGAAGGAATCATTCCTGCGGTCGAGAGCAGCCATGCCGTGGCCTATGGAATCCGCTACGCGAAAGAACATCGGAACGGAAGCATTCTTGTGAACCTCTCCGGGCGCGGCGACAAGGATATGGACTTCGTCATTGATAAATATGGAATGGGCGACCGATTCCTGACGGATCTGAAGTGACGGGGGGAAAAACGGATGCTGTTTCAACATATCGGCCACGCGGAATTCCTGATCGAAACTGAAAGTGGGATCCGGATTGTTACGGATCCTTATGACGCGAGCTGCGGATATCCTGTCAGGGCTGTCGGGGCGGATATTGCGCTGATATCCCATCACCATCACGACCATGATGCGGTGGAAAACCTTACCGGAACACCGAGAATGATTGACACGAACGGGAACTGTACGCCGGAACAGGGAGTACGGATCACAGCGATTCCGGCCTGGCACGATGATGCGGAAGGAAGAAAAAGAGGTTCTACGCTGCTGTTCCTGATTGAGGCGGAAGGACTTCGTATTGCGCATCTCGGGGATCTGGGTTGCGCACTGAACACGGAGCAGCTTGCAGCATTGGGTGAAATTGATGTGCTGATGGTTCCTATCGGCGGTTTTTTTACCATCGACGCCGCGCAGGCGATGAAGACTGTGAAACAGTTGAATGCGAAAATTGTATTACCGATGCATTATAAAACCCCTTTCAATGAGGGGTGGCCCATTTCGGGACCGGAAGCGTTTATATCCCTTTTTGCTCCGGAGGAGGTTCGCAGTGGGGCGGAAGTTCTCCGGGTCACTGTGGAGGATCTGGACTGTCATCCGAGGTGCATTCTGTTTGCCCAGTGAATACTTTTCTCATTTATTGCGGATCCGATTCCGGATCCGCTCATTTTCTGCTCCGGGGAAGGGATGTAGTTTTCGCGCGGAGAAGTAAACAATGAACGAGAGGAGTAGGTAATGCTTTATGATCAGGAAACTTGTCAGACAGATGCTGGCCGCACAGGTCCTTTCCGCGTTGACTGTCTCCCTTTGCCTGCTTATTGACAATATTATGATCGGCCGCTTTCTCGGCGTGAACGCGATTGCTGCTTACGGACTTGCCAACCCGGTTCTGCTGATCATCGGCGCTATCGGAAGTATGCTGAGCGCCGGAATTCAGGTTGTTTGCAGCCGATCTCTGGGAAAGGGATCTCAGGAAGAAACTAACCGGGGTTATTCCTCCGCCATTGCCGTAGCCACGACTATATCAATTGTTTTCATGCTGCTGGTTCTTCTCTTCCGGAAGCCTTTCGCAACATTGCTCGGCGCGGGAAACGAAGGAACTCTTTTCACAGAAACAAGCGACTATATGGCCGGATTCGTGATCGGCGCACCCGGGTCCATGGGCGCTTTGATTCTTGTTCCATTCCTGCAAATGGCGGGAAAGAGTACCCTGCTGATCGTTGCGGTAGCGGGAATGACGGTGGCGGATATCGTATTTGATCTCCTTAATGTGCTTGTTTTTAACGGCGGCATGTTTGGCATGGGCCTTGCTTCATCGTTGAGTTATTATGTCGCGATGCTGATCGGTGGAGGCTATTTCCTGTCGAAAAAATGCGTCTTCAGTTTTTCTTTGAACAAGGTTGATCGGCAAACGATCCGGGAGCTTTTTGCCGGCGGGGTACCAACGATTTTTACCATGGCCTCAACTGTCATCCTGACTTTTGTACTGAACAAGCTTTTGCTCGGGATCGGAGCAGATCAGGGCAGCGTTGCGGTAGCCGCCTGTTCGGTGACAACAACGATCCTGAATGCTTGTTGCTGTATCGGGACAGGAATCGGCGGAGTATCGCTCACTATGGCAGGGATCCTGTATAACGAAGAAGACCGGACCGGTCTCCGTGAACTTCTGCGCGTCATGACTTTCTTCTCTGCAGTTCTCGGCGCTGTTGTCAGCGCGCTCATGCTGGTTTTCGCTCCGACGTTCGTTTCTTTGTTCATATCGGAATACGGAATGTCAAAGAGTCTGGCTGTTTTCGGTATTCGCTTGCTTTCGGCTGGAATGATACCCTGCTGCCTGAACAACATGCTGAAAAATATGTATCAGGGAATAGGGCGTCCTTTGGTCACCGAAATTATCTCCCTGGCAGAAGGAGCCGTGCTTCCGATCCTTGTTGCTCTGGTATGCAGCGCATGCATCGGGATCAGGGGCGTATGGTTTTATTTTATGGGAGGAGAACTTCTGACCCTGATTGCGATTATTCTGACTGTTTTGGTGCGAGGACGTAAGGCGGGAACTTCGCCAGCGGAGTCAATACTCTGTCTGCCTGCCGGGTTCGGAGTACCCGGAGAAGACCTTATGGAAGCTGATATTATCTCCATCCGTGATGTTGAGACTGCTTCGAAAGCTGCTTCAGATTTCTGCCGGAAACACGGACAAAATGCGCTGATCAGCAACCGGATCGCCTTATGTATCGAAGAAATGGGCGGGAATACGGTTTCACACGGCTTTTCCAAGGACACGAAAGATCATCATCTTAATATTCGGGTCCAGAATAAAAATGGGAACTGGGTGCTTCGTTTCCGCGATGACTGCCGTGCTTTTGATCCGGTTCATTATGTTCCAACCGAAGAAAAAGCCGAATGCACAGGCATTCGGATGATTCTTAAAATGGCGGATGAGATTCGCTATACATATTCCATGAATTTGAATAATCTGACGATTATGCTGAAAGGACAGCAGAACGCCGGACAATCAGACGGATAGAGTTTCGATAACAGACGGAAGATCTCCCAGGGAGCGGATTACAGCGTCCGCTCCTTTTACGATACCGAAACCATAGGCTGCGTGAATGAAAGGAATCCCAGCCAGACGCGCCGCTTCCTGATCTTTTTCGGTATCTCCGATATATACGGCTTTATCAAAATGATTTCGCTCCATGATCAGACGGATGTTTTCCGCTTTGGTTTTCATTGTCCGCTCCCATTCCTCCCAGTCTGAAAAAAGAGAGGCTACACCGGAGGAAACAAGAAACGCATTGATATATCCGCTCTGACAATTACTGACGATTGAGAGGGAATATCCTGACGATCTCAGAAAGGTCAGAACAGGAACTAAATCGGGGTATACCTCACCGCCGTGATCCCGGAGATAACCGACTTCAAATCTGCTGCATTCCTGAAAGAAGGATTCCCGTCGGGAATTGGACAGACCGGGAAGAAGCACATGGGAAATCTCAGTCATCGTCAGGCCCATAATCCCATGGATATCCTCCACGGAAAGAAGCGGCAAAGAAGCGTCTTCCTGCCGAATCAGCAGATTCCAGGAGTCTGCAACACTCGTAGCGGAATCCCACAACGTTCCGTCCAGATCGAAGATCAGCATGGTATCAGTTGAAATCATATGGATGAATCTCCTTACTTGAAGATATCCGGAGTACTGCATTTTTTCATGGTTTTTAAAGCGCCTGACCGGGGCAGCTTGAGGGGAGTATAGTTCTCGGGCCATTCAAAGACCGTACTTCCGCAGGCGTTTATCACAGGGATTCCGTTCAATTCCCTGATGCGTTGAAATCCGGAACCTGTATAGGATTGGTGAATATGTCCGTGAAACATGACCGCCGGACGGTATTTCATCAGAAGAGAAGCGAAACATCCGAATCCGCGGTGAGCCAGATCCTCCTGATCTCCGAGCCCTTCAACCGGAGCGTGAGTCAGCAGAATATCAAATCCTCCGCAAGAATGCAATTTGTGGTGGAGAGCACGGACCCTGCTTTTCATTTCATTTTCGGTATACATATCCGAAGAGTCAGGGCGGTAGCGCATGGAACCGCCAAGTCCGAGGATTCTGAGCCCTGCGGCATAAACGATCCGGTCCTCCGCGCAGATGCAACCCTCCGGCGGATTGGTATGATAGGCTTTGTCATGATTCCCGCGAACATAAACCACCGGCGCCTGAGTGAAACAAGTCAGAAAGGACAGATAGGAAGCTTTCAGATCGCCGCAGGATAGAATCAGATCAATTCCGTCCAACAGATCCCGTGCTTTTTCGGTCCACAGGCGTTCTACCGGTTCATCGGCCAATACAAGAATTTTCATGCTTGCCGTCACTTTCTTGTCCAGTTGATCGTGGACGCGTCAGGTCGTGTTGCACTGTGTATCCCCTGCAGCTTGATCAGAGGACGGGCAGAAGCAGTCAGTTCATTCACATCAGGCAGTGTTCCGATGACATTCTCTGCCAGATAATCCATACACAGGACATCGGCCGGGGACAGGCGGCGGTCCGCCGTACAGTGAAGCACGCCGTTCTGATCTCTCTGCTCACCTTCGAAAGGTGTAAAGGCACCCTCACGCAATTGCTCTTTCATCGCGTTGATCAAGCGTACAGCATACGGATCAAACCGCTTGGAAAAAGCAATATCCAACATATCGGAAGAAAGTCCCCACCAGTAATTCAAAGCGGATTTACGTGTATCGACCGCGTCAAAGCTTCCGTCCCGGATCTGTTCAATAACCTGACGATAGAAAACACCCCAACGTGGAATCAACGCGGCGACGGAATGACTTCCACCCGATTCGCGGAAATAGAGCCCGGCTTCACGGGAGTCCTGATTCGGAGCGGTCAGATCCCTGTTGCAGATCACCCGGATTTCCGGATCGTGGAACGGTTCCTGCGCATCAAAAGAATCGAGCGACGTCCAGTTCAGGTAAATTTTTGCATCGGGATTGACCATCCGTGCGCCGGCGGCAAAAGCATTGATCATGGAAGGCGCGCCGAATATCGGATAATCCGCTATATAGCCGATTTTTCCATTTCGGCTCAGAATACCGGCAGCCATACCCAAAAGGAATTTGCCTTCCCAGAAACGAAGATAGTAGGTACGAACATGATTGTAGCCTGCCAGCTGGCTGCAGACCAGGAGTTTGGTATCCGGATGATTCAGAGAAGGTTCGATAAAGCTGTTCAGCATCACCGGACTGGTAGCGAAGATAGCGGTATAGCCGTCGTGAATCAGTTCCGTCAATACCTGCTCGGCATCTGTACGGGAAGGCACAATTTTACTGACGGTCTCCAGCCGATCTCCCATTTTTGCCTGTGCTTCCAGACGTCCCATTTCGTGCCAGTAGCACCAGGCGGATTCCTGAACCGGACGTGTATAAAGGAAGGCGGCCTTGATCCGCGCCGGACGGAACAGACTTCCAATCAACGAAGGCTGGGGAGCGCTTTGCTCACTGTCCATAACCAGATTTACGGACTCGGAATGCGTTTCAAACTCTGCAGACATTAGACGGACCCGCTCGGTCACAAGATCCAGGGTTTCGTCCTTGACATCTTCATATCCGAAAGCAGTAAGCCACATCAGAAAAGCATTTCCGACCGGCATACTCTTTTTTTCACCGAGAATCGTCCGGTAAGCGCTCCGGAAATAGTGAAAAACCTTGCGCAGGGACAGAATCTCATCCTCGGTCCACTGATTTTCAGCATGCATGCCCGGAAGTCTGGAAAGACGGTGATACATACCGGGCATCGTGAAAAGAAGATCATAGATGCCTGTTTTTTTGGAAAAAGCACAGTATTCATAATATGCAATGATTTCCGGTTCTTCTGTTTTCGCGGGGAGTACACGGGTTACATCAGCCTCTATATATTCTCCGCCGATGCTTTTCATCACACTGACACGTTTGTTTCCTTCAATCAGCCAGTACTTACCGAGATATTCAAGAACCTTGATCGGATCCCGGAGTCCTTCCTCCATTACGCTTTCATACAGAACACTCCATTTTCCGGCGAATTCTGTATCGGATTCCAGAATCGGCATAAAATTGCATGCAAAGGCATATGAACGGCCGGACGAAACCGAACCGAGCACATCCTCCAACGGGATGGAATGTGTTCCAAGAGGGATCCGGGTCAGTTGATTCAGATTATGAACCTCCTCTTCCAGAACGGGAAGATGCGGTTCCCGATTGGCCTGAACTGCAGCATTATATGTTTTCAGACCTTCCTTACGGGTTTTCAGATAGGGACGGTATTCCAAAAATCATTCACCTCCGGCGAGTCGGGTAAGATCATACATCATGACAGCTGCGGCAACAGCCGCATTCAAGCTTTCTGCTCCTCCGCGCATGGGAAGCCGTAAACGGTGGGTGGCTTCGGCTTTGACAGGATCAGAAATGCCGTTTCCTTCATTACCAACGATCAGGATAAAATTGTCCGAGATGTTCTGACGTTCATAAAAAGGGTCTCCGTCCAACTGTGATGAAATCACGGAATAATCCTGTTCCCGAAGGTCCGACAAAGCTGAAGGAAGATCCGGAACGAAAGAAAGACCTACCCGGAAAATGCTTCCCATCGTCGCACGGAGTACCTTCGGACTGAAGACATCTGCGCATTCCGGACCAAGCAGCACCCCTGAAAAACCGGCTGCGTCTGCGGTACGGATAATCGTGCCGACATTTCCCGGATCCTGAACCCCGTCCAGAGCGATCAGACGGGGACCGGAAGCCGGACGCGGAGATTGGCGGACAACAGCGGCGATTCCCTGCGGTGTTCGCGTATCACAGACGGACGCGAGTACGTGATCCGGCAGTGAATAGACCGGAACATCATCCGGGACCGCATCCGGTATTTTCATATCTTCCCGGAGCAGGAGAGCCTCAACCGGAAAACCGGACAGAAGAGCCTCGTTGACCATTTTGAAACCTTCAACCAGAAAAGTTCCTGAATCCCTGCGGGCTTTCCGGTCCTTGAGCGAACGCCATGCAATAACGTGCGGATTTTTCAGAGCAGTAATATGTTCCATTCATTCACTTCCATTCTATGATCGTTCACGAATCAGTTCCGGAAGCCCGGACAACCAGGAGGAAAGGATAATATAAGGAGATTCCGAAGAACGGTCCGACTGAAGCCCGGAGATGACTTCGGAGAGCAGCTGCTGCCCTGCGGGGGTAAAGGGTGTGTAAGGATCGGCTGTATAAAAATTCGGGAACAGCAGAGCGGCTTCAGCCGGGAAGGCGGATAGAAAGCGAAGCAGAAACTCCGGAAGAATATTCTCGGGACGAATCGGAATACACGCGGATACAGGTGCGGGATCCGGTGAAAGGGAAGTCATGTTTGTAACGCGGGGAATGCCGGATACTACTTCCAGCTTTTTGTTTCGGGAAGGAAACAGCATAATATCCTGAATTCTTGGGTTTCTGAACATTCCGAGGAAACTTCGAATCGCTGATTGCGAATACCCGGACATAGACTCAAACAGAATTGAACCGCTTCCGGTAAGGAACACAGGCATCCGTTCAGGCAGAAGGACGCGCTGTCCTGAATCAGACGGAGCAGGGAGCAGTTCCAGCGCGGAGAACATCATGATCCGGCAGAAGAAATACAGGATCAGTGAACCTGTCCATGTCGGACGTCTTTCCGACATTCTGTTGAGGCAGACAGTATGAAGGTCCTGACCGTATTGAACGAGCATGGCTTCCATCACCGTGAGAGCTTGCTGAAGAGCCTGACGGTCTGTTCGTGCTTTGGTTATCAGACTGATCAGCGATGAGAGATCGGAACGGAACGGTTCTATGGCGAAATCTCCAAAGTCACGCGCGAGCAAAGAAGGATCACGAAGGAGAGACGGGAGCAGAATCCAGGGAAGACCGTCTGAAATCCGTGATGACCGAACAGCCTCTTCCATATTTCTGGTATAGAGAGACATGCGGACAGACCGGTTACCGATGTCCAATGCCAGCAATCCGTCAGATGTTTCAGCAGGCCGGATCCCACGACAGTATGCACCGACCGCGGTACTTTCAGAGCAAACGAGCATCAACGGACTCGTTCCTTTCGGAAACAGACCGGATTCCAGACTGACCTGTTCCGTGAGAGAACGGAGCAGATTCAATAATTGTTCCCGTGCTTCCCGGGAAATGTCATCAGGAATGGAAAAACGCCATGACAATCCCGTAGAGCCGTAAACCCTTACTCTGAAGGAAATCAACAACATCAGCTCATGCAGATAGAGTTCCGTTGCGCGCGAACAGCCGTCATGGAAACTGAATGCCGGTGACAACCGACCGACCGGGATTTTCATCAGTTCTGTCGGATCAGTTTCGCTGCAGATGACGCCGTCGATGAAAGGAGCGGTTCCTGATCCGAAACTGTCCTCCGGAAAGGTGACGTTGGCTGGAATAACAGATCCAAAGGAATCCGGCGACAGGAATTCCCTGCAAAGATAGCTTCGTGAGACAGCCGGATTATTGATTAGAAGACGAACAGCAGAGGCACCGCTGAAAAGTTCGGTACCCTCCGGGTATTGAAGAAGTACTGACGAGAAGGCTGAGCCGAAATCTACGCAGGCAGTTGTTTCACCGATGGAAACGGATTCCGGAGAAGGAAGCAGATTCGGTACTGCGCCCGCGGATCTTCCGTCCCGCCACAGAAGGAAACAAAGCGGGAACTGCTCCATGCGGCTGACATAGCGATGACCCGAACCGGTCATCGGAACGGTACTGTTTTCCGTAATGGCACTGATCTCCCAGGGACCGCGGAAATGTGCGTATGAAAAATATGCTTTCCAATCACCGAATGGGAAAGGAACAGACGGCCACAGCGCCAGCGTGGGCAAATCATGGGCATACAGATTGAGGATGTCCGATCCTGTCCACTGGCGACAAAGATGAAGCGAAAACGCACCCTGTAAAGTGAGCGTACAGATGATCACATTATTTTTTCTTTCAAATTTCAGAAAATCATATTGTAATAAGGTTCTTCCTTCCGGAAGACGGCAAAGAGCTGCTGCAAAGTCCGGACTCAGCGGCGGAAGAACCGCGTCCTTTGCAGGAACGGTTTCCTGATCAGATTCTTCCGGATCGGGGGAACTGTTATCAATCACACACAATCCGTTCAGCAGGCTGTCTCCCAGTATTTCACCGCCGCGGGCAGGGAAAACTGCAAGAGATTCTGAGAAAGGAGAAAGCGCGGCTTTTGCGAGACGTTCACCGAGACATTCCGTGAGGATTGTGCGGACGGTAGGAGATTCTGTATCCCAGGGCCACGTGAGAACCGTAACAGAATCTGAAAGAGGGAGCTTTGCTTCATACAGAAGGTTTTCAGCAATTTCCCGGGCTTCGGCCGAAGCCTCCGGATAACGGGCGAGCAAATCGATTAATCCCGTCACGAGCGTATCGCGGTAGTCATCAGAGGAACGGGATAGTAATTGACATTCAGTATCCAGCGTATTCAGGATCAGGTCTTCCTCCGGATGACCTGCGCTTTCCAGCAGAGCATCCGTGCTTTCACGTGCGAACGGTTTTCCTTCAAAGGAATAAACCGTTTCATTCGCGACTTTAGTCGAAGCAGGTTCAAAGATATCCAGACCGGTCATCTCAGCGCAGAAACGGTCCGATACGATAAATTTATCATAGCACGCGTTAATCCGTGTCACTTTACCCTGCCAGGTTTTTAATGCGGACAGCCCGCAGGCTGCCTTCAGACGGGAAGAAAGAAGCGTATCGTCTCCGGAGCGTGCCTTAAAGCGAACAATATCCTGATAAAAAGAAAGCAGAAATTCACTGAGCTCACGGGTGTTTTCATCATGGAGAACAGAACGGCATCGGGTAATCTGTTCTGTCAGGATCAGCCTGTCGCTTTCTCCCAGATAAGGACACGGATCCATCCAGTCATAAATTCCATGATTGAACCAGACAGCAAAGGATGGAATCAGATCGGCCATGAGTTTGGAGCCGAGGACAGGCACAGGACATCTGCCCGGAATCAGGACCGCAACAGCCTGTTCAACCGCTCCTCTCTGGCAGGATACCAATGTGACAGAATCACAACCCTGAAGCTCCAGCCATGTGTTCAACGCCGGATCCGGACCTTTGCGAAACACGGAATATACAACTGTGCTGTCATCCGGGAACGGGCGTCTGTACTGGCGAAGAAGCAACATTGCCCAAATACCCCGACAGGAAGTATCCCGGTTCTGTCTGCCCTCAGCAATCATACGGGAAGACAGCGCGGATACAGTTAAAATCTTTTCATTTCCGGAACAGTCAGGAAGCAACGGAACATCGGGCAGGCGATTCTCATTGAGAATGCGCCACGGGGAAACGGCTTCCGAACAAGTCTGAAGGACTGCTGAAAACAGAATGATAACCGGATCTCCGGTCGGATTACTCCGTAATACAGACGTCAGGGATTTGAAAAGGACTTTCACGTCCGGAGTGCGGTATCCACAGAAAAGCTCGCTGATATGATCGCGGATTGAAGCGACCGTATCTCCGGATTTATCCGGATCCGATAAAAATGAGAAACAGGCTTCGGCAGCTTTGGCATCAAGAATCTCGCCGGAGAACGGAATCTGAAGGGAAATCCTTGAAGCGGCAGGAACCGTGAGCGCAGGAAAGGAACTGATAGCTTTCAGATCGGACTGACAGCGGTTCACGGCGGCCTGAAGCTGGCTGAGACGCCGCTCCCTTGCGAATACTCCGGCATTGGATCCGGACGATTCCCCGGTTTTAAGTTCGGCTGCTGCCTTGGCTTCTGTGCAAAGGGATGTACAGTCTTCCAGAACCTGGCGTGCCCGGAAAGCGCAGAGTTCGGAGAGAGCGGCGTTACGTTCGTCCAGGAGTGTGCTTAATTGATTGGACATATCGTCCAGAAGATGCTGAAGACGTTCTTCTTCGGTATCTGCAAGGGATACCCGATGGACCGGGTGAACCTTGTCAATACCGGACAATTCAGCTTCGCGACGGGAGATATCGTATTCAGCACCCAGAGTAACAGCGTGGCCGCACAGTGCATGAGCCTTCTGCCACAGTTCTTCCTCACGTGAAGAAAGACGAAGCGGATCCGGAAGAGTCCGAATCAGGATCAGTTCCTCCAACAGGATCGTTTTCAGAACTCTGTTCAGTGTAATGTACAGCGGGGGAACGGGTTCACCGTCCGTCAGATCCCGGAAAAGGCGGCGGAACAGTCCGTTTTTTGTCGCGGGGGCAAGAGAACGGAGTAATGCAGGATGCTCCAGATACTCTGTCAGCGCCGGAAACAAATCAGAAAAAAACCAGACAGAGGAAAGAAGAAATGAAGCTGCGACAGGGGCTTCCTTACCGAGAACGCTGAGAGTTAGTACAGAAGGAATTGAGACGGTATGAAGGCCGGGTGAGGGGGATGATGAGGAAGAAAAGCAACGGGCGGCAATTCGCGACGCAGCGTAAAACAGGATCCGGTACGAATCGTCTGAAACTACAAAGGAAGCAGGCAATCCCAGAATCCATGCAGCATCTGCGCCGCGGGTTTCCCGATGATCCGTAGTCCGGACAAGAAGGCGTTCAGCAAGAGAGGAAACGGCTGCTTTGGCAGAAGATAAACCGATTTCACGGGAGTTGACCGATGCCCGTGAAAGAGCAACTAATCCGGAAAATGCGTCCGGCAAAACGGAACGGAACCATTGAAGCAGGGCGAAAGAGATTCCGACTGAATAAGAATCGCAAAGATCACATAAAAGGATCAGACGAAGATCGGGATCCGATTCATTCCGAAGCTCGTCGGTATACTGAAACAGGGGAGCACACCTGTCATCTCCCGCAGCAAGAAGCGTACGGAGAGCCCATTCACTCATATCTGCGTCTTCCCGGACATGGGGAACATTTCTGCTTCCTTTGATTGCAGTAACGAGTCGGACCAAATCGTCTGACTGACACAGTTTTCGTGCATCCGGAAGCTTTAAAGGCCAATGCTTCAGGGTGTAACTGGTTTTAAGACAGGATATATCGGAACAATCAGACAAGGCGGAAGCACACTCGTTCAGATCATTGAGAAAACCGGTTACCGACTTCGGAAGCTCAGTTTCAGATACGCTGAAGACGGATATGGAACGGATCGATTCTGTGATACCTCCGGAAAATGAAGAAAATGCAACAGGCAGCAGATCTGCCGCCAGAGAACCGATCGGAAGGAAACACGCCTTCAAACAGGGACCCTTCTTTCGTGAAAGTTTGACCTTATACAATTCGATTTCTGTTGATAAAAACCCTTTTCCGGGCTATAATGCCTCATAGTGATTTCAGGAGGGACGAAACGTGGAGAAACGGAAAATATTAGCGATTACAGCGCTGATTCTATGGATTGCGGGACTGTCACTGACTCTGATCGGATTTAATCTGAAAAATAACACAGGTGTCTGGATGACTGTTATCGGATCACCGGTTTTTCTGATCGGGCTGGCACTGACCGGGATCTTATGGTTCAGAAAGAATAAATAATCGGGATGAAAAAAAGAACAACTCTGGGTTGTTCCTTTTTTGTTATTTGCGATAACCATTCGGATTTGCCCTTTGGAAACGGAAGGTATCCCGGCACATATCCTCCAACGATTTTTCAGCTGACCAGTCAAGCTTCTCACGAGCCTTGGAAGGATCCGCGTAACAGACAGCTATATCGCCCGGACGACGGGGATCAATCACATAAGGAATCTCCACCCTGTTGACCTTGGAGAAAGTTTTGACCATATCCAATACGCTGTATCCGACGCCGGTTCCGAGATTGAAAATCTCACATCCGGTATTGGCGGCGGCATAATCGCAGGCCAGAACATGTCCGCGGGCGAGGTCGGTCACATGAAGATAATCCCGGACACCGGTTCCGTCCGGCGTTGGATAATCATTACCGAATACGTGAAGTTTTTCCAATTGTCCGACAGCCACTTTTGCGATATACGGCATCAGATTGTTCGGAATCCCGGAAGGATCTTCTCCGATCAATCCGGACGGATGTGCACCCACAGGATTGAAATAGCGAAGCAGAACAATACTCCAGGCAGGATCGGAAACAGAGAGACCTTCCAGAATCTTTTCAATCATGAATTTTGTCCAACCGTAGGGATTGGTACACCCGATACCGGTCATATCTTCGCGGTACGGAACCTCGGGCACGGTACTGTAGACCGTGGCGGAAGAGGAGAAAACCAATCGGCGTACGTTGTGCTCCCGCATGACTTCGCACAACGTGAGCGTGGAGTCTAGGTTGTTACGATAATATTTCAACGGAATGGAAACACTTTCTCCGACAGCTTTCAACCCAGCGAAATGGATGACAGCATCAATCCGGTTTTCGGTGAAGATCCGGTCAAGCGCTGTTTTGTCACATACATCCGCTTCATAATGAGGAATGGTGTATCCGACGATTTTTTCTGTTCGGGCAATCGCTTCCGGACAGCTGTTGAGATAATTGTCGACAAGGATGGGTTCGTGACCGGCCGAACACAGTTCGACACAGGTATGGGTCGCAATATATCCGGCGCCGCCGGTTAACAGAATTTTCATCGGTTTACCTCCCGTTCTCAAAGCGCGGCAGGATAGTCTCCGCGATCATGAAGCTTTTTCAATTCGCCGGCTACATAGGCTTTGTCCTCTTTATAAGTGACGCCGAACCATATTGCGTCGGTGGAGAGAACTTCGACCTTCAGTCCGTTATGATGCATCATGGAGTCAACCATGGCAGGAAGAACACATTCGCGTTTCATCGGATCGCCGTCGGTTTCGGAGAGAAAATCGGAAAGATAGCGATATCCAATGTCAAAGATACTATCGGAGAAACCCCAGAAATTCATGGAAACAAGCGCTTCCGGATTCAGGATCTCACCATTGGGATCGTTGTTGATATCGCGGATCGTTCCGTCCGGGAAAGGGAGGATCTTGTAGGTTTCGGTCACTTTGACCAGATTACCGGACGCGTCTGTGGAACATACGCCGCGGGTCACATGACCATTTTCGGAAACTGTGTTTTTTAAATAGTAGGCGACCATGGAGGCTTGATCTTTTGTTCCGGCCAGTTTCCGGAGAGATCCGGCCATTGCGG
Source organism: uncultured Clostridia bacterium (assembly GCA_937906775.1). GTDB lineage: Bacteria > Bacillota > Clostridia > Christensenellales > Aristaeellaceae > Aristaeella. The sequence goes on along the minus strand of CALCUD010000041.1, from coordinate 3,145 downwards.
AGAATGCGCCTTTTCCGTAATAATCATCCGCGTTGATCACTGCGAACGGCTCATGGATCACGTCTTTTGCACAGAGTACGGCATGAACGGTCCCGTAGGGCTTGGTTCTGTCAGCCGGCGGGGTAAATCCGTCGGGAAGGGAATCATATTCCTGATAAGCGTATTCCACGTGAACCCTGGCAGCGATTTTGTTACCGATCATTTCACGGAACAAGGCATCCATGCTTTTCCGGATGACGAAGACAACCTTGTCAAATCCGGCTTCAATGGCGTCATAGATCGAATATTCCATCAGAATCTCGCCGTTCGGTCCGATCCGGTCTATCTGTTTGTTTCCGCCGTAGCGTGAACCAAGTCCTGCAGCCATAATCAACAAAGTAGTATTCATGTGCATCATACTCCTTTTTTCTTCTTTGTAATTTCAATCGGGGCTTTTTTGAAACCCTGAGTGGAATCTTTACGGAAAAACACGGTGAAAGTTCTCAGAATCAGTTTCAGATCAAGCCAAAGCGAGAAACTTTCAATATACATCAGATCCAGCATGAGCTTGTCTTCGGCAGTCGTATTATATCGGCCTTCAATCTGGGCATAGCCGGTGAGACCGGCTTTCATTTTTTCACGGTACACAAAAGCGGGGAAATCATTTTTATACCGGACAACGTTTGCAATCATTTCAGGACGCGGACCGACCAGAGACATATCGCCAATCAGAATATTCCAGAACTGGGGAAGTTCATCCAGACGCCAACGGCGCAGGAACGCGCCGATCTTTGTGATACGGGGATCGTCTTCAGATACGGATATCTGAACGTCGTTGTCAGAAGCGTTCGGGGTCATGGTACGGAATTTCCGTATACGGAATTTGCGTCCGTCAAGGGTGATCCGGTCCTGAATAAAAAAGACGGGACCGTGATCCTCCAGACGGATAATCAACGCGATTATTCCGATCAGAGGAAGCAAAAGGATCAATGCGATCAGGCTCAGCAGGATATCGGCCGTTCGTTTTCCCAGACGTTGGAAAAGAGAAGATTTGCTGTATTCCATCTCCAGAAAAGCTGCGTCATCAACGATGGCTGAACGGGCGTTACAAAGCATGATTTCGGGCAGTTCGGCTTTGCACATGACATCTTTTCCATTGTCATAGCACATTTTCAGAAGCGGGTATTTGGCTGATTCGGGGATCGCCCCCAAAAAAATAATATCTGTGTCATGAATCCGTCTGTCCAGATCGGCAACGTTGTAAAGAACGGCGCTGTCTACCTTCCATTGGAGTTTGTAACGGCCGATTTTAGCTCTTAACGCATTCTCTTCCTTTGGTGAACCCATGATGATCAGGCATTTGCGCGGAGGATTGATCTTGAAATAAAGATCATTTCCAATCCGGACAAACAGAATAATCAGGAGGATCTGGCATATTACACATATTAGAAGATAAAGCAGATCCGGGCCGAAGAACACAAAATGATCATTTTTGTTGGCGTTGACGTTCATGATTTCCAGCTGCAAGTAGGTGACCAGATCGGTAATTACCGTTCCGGATATCATGGCGGAAATAACCGGTTTTGATTTTTTTCGGCCGACATCATAACCGCCGTATACAGCGTGCATCGCAAGAATCATGACAACGAATGTCAGGAAAGTTGTGGCTACGGTACGGTTGATGTACCGAAGAAATACATTGTTCAGCGACATGAAGAAGAAAAAGGAGAATAGGAGAAAAACATACAGAATAATGGTCATTATTCCGATGATAATGTCGGACTTCGTCTGATGAAACGAGCGTGCAGGATTTGCCAGAAGTCCCCACTCCTCCCAATCATTTTCAGTTATTCTATCATGCGTTTACAGGCATGTCAAACGATCGAAAGGGATTTACAATAAAAGGAAATAATGATAAAATCATACATTGAGCAGTTGTGCTTATTCCGTGGATTTATCGTCCGGGTAACAGAAATCGACGCATGATCATCCGGGCACCGGAGCCTGTATCATGCCGAATACATTATCACACAGGAAAGGAAAAAGACCGATGTACACGGATCCGACAAAAGGCGGACAAAATCCGTCCCCGTACCCTTCCACATCAGGCTACATGCCGGGGTACAGTCCTTATCCGATAAACAATAATTATCCCGTGTCTCCATATCATTATCCTAACAGTACCGGTCCTGAACAGGGCGGACGCGTTTCTGCGCAGACGGGGAGCCAGCAATCTGTCTCCGGGGCTTATGCACAGAGAATGGGATATGACGGGCAGGGATATCAGGCCCAGGGATACTACAACAATCCGGCTTCCGTCAACGGCGCCGTCCAACAGCGGCAGGATCCGGCCTATGCGCAGGGAGGATATTCAAATTCTCCTTATTCCGCATATATCCCGCAAACGCCGGATTCACAATCGGGTTTCGCGACGGGAGGTTATCCGCTGTCAAATGGCGGCTATCCACAGACGAACGTCGAATATTCCCAACCTGCTCAAGGGTATTCCCAGCCGGCCGGCGGATATATGCAATCAAACGGATATTCAAGGCAGCCTTATCCTTATAATAATGCAGCACAACAGGTAAACGGTTATCCCCAGGCTTACCCGCAGATGAACGGTTATGCTCAGAGCGGCGGATCGGTCAACGGCGCTCAGGCTTCACAGGGATATCGTATGTCGCAGGGAACCAGAGGCCAGGTTCCGCTGAACGGAGGAGGCTATGTTCCGGAAAAGATTCCGGTGAAGAAGCGTCCGTTCATTTTTGACGATGTGAAGCTGGTTTTGCTCAGCGCGGTTCTGCTGATTCTTGCCGTAGCAGGACTTGTTTCGGGCCTGAAGCTTCTGAAAGCAGCATTCCTGATTCTGTCAATCGCTTCAGTGGCTTTATTCTGGTTGAAACCCATGATCGACGGGAACAAACGCCTTTGCTTCAGCATTGTTTTCGGCGCTTTGGTGCTGGTGACATGCGTCAGTTTGCTGGTGGCAGGTAACTCAAACGGAAACAGGGCGCAGGCTATGCCGCCGGCTGCGGTAAATACAGAAGTACCGGTATCCACCGGAATGGCGGGCGGTAACGTTGTGATTGACGGCAGAACCGGTCAGATCATTGACAATACCGGCACGCAGGTAACGCCGGAGCCGTCGGAGACGAAAGCAGACACT
>CALCUD010000040.1 GCA_937906775.1 uncultured Clostridia bacterium | reverse complement strand
GGGAACCGGGGAATCCCGGAGAAAGCCGTCCGACGGGGTGGAGGAATTGCTTTGCCGCGTGATGGGATCGGTCCTGCAGGAAGCGGATATCGGGCCGGACGATGATTTCTACGAAGCCGGAGGCGATTCTATTTCAGCGATCCGGATGGTCACTGCCTGCTCCGGACAGGGCTTCGACATCACGGTGGAGGACCTTCTGGAGGCAAGAACAGCAGCCGCCCTCGCACGGAAGGTAGCCGCCAGAGAAAGGATGACCCCGGAAAAACGTACCCTGCGGGAAAACCTGGCGAGAAAAAGAACGCAGCGTTTGCTTTCCGGTCAACGGATCTACTGGAAGCTGTTTGAAAAATATCCGGGTCATCCGTCCATCTGTGTACCGGTGATTGCCATCCTGAAAAGCGATACCGACCTGGAACGCCTGAAAAACGCGGTAAACAGGGTGATCAGCCACCATCCGGCACTTCTTTCAGGTTTCCGTCGGGAAGAAGACGGAAGTGTGGTACAATATTATGATGAAACGGTGTTTCAGCCTGCGGTCATTGAAGAAATGTCCGCCGGGGAACTGGCACGCGAGCGCGGTAACTTTCTGAGGCCGGTGGACCTTCTGAAGGACAGGCTTTACAGCGTCAGGATCATCCGTACACCGGAAAAGAATATGTTCCTGCTTTCCGTTCACCATATCATGGGAGACGGTACTTCCAACAGCATGCTGCTGCACCAGATCGCCGCATGTTACCGGGATCCCGAAGCTGAGCTTCCGCCCGACCTGTATTATTCCCTGTGTGAAGAGGAGGCAACCGAAGCGGACGCCGGTGAAAAAACAGTCCGGGATCCGGCGGAAATCCTTCCGGAAAAGAACACCGCGATCCTGCGTCCGGATCTTCCGGGCCCCGATTCCGGAAGTGAAATGTACTACCTTCCGGGCGTGCTCCCGAAATCTGAAAAAGCATCAGCCGGGGTGTTCCTCACAGCGAGCCTCATGGCAATGGCGGAGATCAACGGGTGTGAAAGCGCGCTTGTCTACGCGACGTACAGCGGCAGAGACAGGCAGGCCAAAAAGGACACCGCGGGTTGTTTTACCGTCCTGCTTCCTGTCGCAGTGACAAAGATCCGTGAAAAAAAGACGGAGGAGCTTCTTACGGAAGTGCGGAGACAGCTGGATCACGGCATGTTGCATGCCGCCGGTTCTCCGATCACGGAGAGCGGACTTCCGCTTGACCGGACAGTCGTTTTCAACTATCAGTACGGGACGATGGATTTCGGCGATTTCAGGGACCTTGCGGAATCTGTTTTTATGCTGCAGCGCGACAAAAACAGCCCCAACTGTCTTTTCAACATCGGCGTACTTGACCGCGAGGAAGCGGAACGGCTGGATTTCTACTGCAACTACCCGCGGGGAATGTATCTGCCGGATACGATCCGGCGATTTGGCGAATATTTCATGAAAGCGGTCACTTTGCTTACGGAGCCGGACCGGAAAGGTGAAAAAGAACACGGAGGAAACGGATGAATACATATTTTGTGGAAAAAATGAGGCAGAACGCCGAAAAATACCCGGATCGGCTGGCGCTGGCGCTTGACTTTCATGAGGAACCTGTCACCTGCGCGGAACTGTGGGACCGTTCCGGAAGGGTCTATGCTTTTCTCAAAGAGAAAGGGCTCGGCCGGGAAGATTTCATCATGCTGCTCCTTCCGAGAAGCCCCCGGATGTTTATTGCCATGCTCGGCGTGCTTCGCGCCGGTGCCGCCTTCGTTTTCATGGAGGATACCTATCCGGAGGACAGGGTCCGCGCGATCCGTGAAGACCTGCATATCCGGCTCGTACTGGACCTTCCCGCATATGAGGCGGCTATGGAGTTTTCGTCCCTTTCCGGATATGAAAGCACCGATCCTCATGACGCGTGTTTCTCTTTCAGCACCTCCGGCACCACGGGCAAACCGAAGACCATGATCCATGAATACGGCAAGCTGGATGTCTGCCTGGACAGCTGGTACGCGGATGTTCCGGATCTGCATGAGGAAAGACCGCGCAACTTCGCGATGATTTTTCCCTTCAACTTCGCCGCGGCCTTTGTGCTGCCGCTGCCGAAGCTGTATGCGGCAGACCCGGTCTTCATCATGTCCTACGATACGGTGAAGAACCTTGTGCGTTTTGAGGAATTCCTTCAGACGGAGAACATTGAAGAGATCTATCTTTCCCCGTCCTTCCTGCGTACATACAAGGGGAATTATCACAACATCAGGAAGATCATCGCCGCCGGAGAACCCGCCACGGGAGTCTACAAAGAAGGAATTGACATTCACGCCTACTACGGCATGAGCGAAACCTGCTTCATGGTTTCTTCGTTCCTTCTGGACAAAGCCCGCGACCGGGCGATTGTCGGCAAAAACAATTTCGGTCTCCGGGTGAGGATCCTGGATGAAAACGGGAACAGTGTTCCCGCGGGGGAAACCGGAGAGGTGTGCTTTGATAATCCCTATTTCCGCGGCTATCTGGATCTTCCGGAGCTGAATGAGGCAGTACGTGAATACGGAATCTTCCATTCGAGAGACCTGGGGTATCTGGATCAGGACGGAAACCTTGTGATCCGCGGCCGGCTGGACGATATGGTGAAGATCAACGGGAACCGGGTCGAGCCGCTGGAGATCGAGCTGATGGTCAGAAAAACACTGGGCATCGAACATCCGGTAGCGAAATGCTTTACCGCGGAAGGCCGCACCTTTTTGGTTCTCTATTATCTGGAGAGTGAAAAAACGCCTGTGCTGGACGACCCGGCGAAGGTGAGGAGTCTCCTTTCAAAGTGCCTGCCTGCCTACATGATCCCCACCTATTACATCCCGCTCAAAGCATTCCCGCAGAACGCCAACGGCAAGCTCTCCCGCAAAATGCTCCCTGCACCGGACATCCGGGAGTTCCGCAATACCTACGTGAAGCCGGAAAATGAAGCTGAAGAAATGTTCTGCGGTGCCATGGCGGAGGTACTCGGACTTGAAAAAGTCGGTGCGGATGAAGACTTCTTCCTGATCGGCGGTGATTCGCTTACCGCGATCCGCATGATCACCGCCTGTGCCGAAACAGGCTGCTTCATCACCGTGAACGGACTCTATGAATGCCGCACAGCCAAAAATCTTGCAGCACGGTTCGGGCATGAAAAAGCGAAAACCCGGGAAGAACTGCGCCTCGAAAACGCGTGCGCGGAGAAAGAGCCGGCTGAGCTCACAGCGGGTCAGCTGTTCCAGCTGGAGATGGCGTTAAATCAAAAAAGTCCGCAAATCATCACCTATCATGTGGCAATGATCTTCACATTGCGGCCCGAGGTGGAGACCGGGCGGCTCCGCGCGGCGGCGGAGAAAGTGCTCAGAAATCATCCTGCTTTCCTTTCCGGGTTCCGGAGAGACGCCGGCGGCAAAGTCGTGCAGTATTACGATGAAAGTCTGTTCACTCCGGTCGGGACCGTCACCATGACGGATGAAGCGTTCGCCGCGTCAAGATCGTCCCTCGTCACGCCGATGGATCCGCTCTCCGGAAGCCTTTACCGCTGCAGCATCATTACGACGCCGACACGGAACTACTTTTTCTGCGATTTCCATCATCTGATCGCGGATGAGATGTCGCTGTCCGTCTTTGTACGCGAGGTGGCGGACTGCTATCTCGACAGCAACGCGGAGCTGCCGCCGGACCATCTCTATCTGATCCTCCGGGATGAAAAAAAAGTCCGATACGAAGAAACAGAGCAAAAGACCCGCGAACGTCTCGCGGAAGTAAGAAAAAGAGAGAACTTCAACGGAAAGGGTATCCTGAAGCAGGACCTTCCCGGACCGGAGACAGGAACGGGAGTATTCTATGTGCCTGACGCGTTTCAGAGATCGAACGGGTATTCCGCCCGTCTGTTCCTCACGGCATGCGCCATGGCTGTGGCGGAGATGAACGGAGAAGACGCGGCGATGGTCTATTCCAACTATCACGGCAGAGACACTTTCCTGAAGAATGACTCTGTCAACTGCTACGTCACCCCCGTCCCGATCATTCTCAACCGCGGGGACGGAAGAAGTCCCGGAGAGATGCTGAATGATGTCCGGGAGCAGTTCGATTGCGGCGCGGCGCACTGCAGCTTCCCGTTCATACTGGAAAACAGCGACGTACTGGCAAACACAGTGATGTTCAACTATCGCAACGGCACAATGGACATCGGCCGCTTTGCCGGGCTTTGCTGCGATGTCTACCTCTGCCCCAAACCGGCAGACCAGTCCAACTGTCTTGTGATCGCGGGTATCGTCGGACGTCACGGTACCGATGAACTGGGATTCTACTGCACGTATCCGGAAGGATTGTATTCAAAAAACAGGATCCGTGAATTCTACGGATGCTTTAAGAAAGCTATGAATCAACTTACAGGGAAGGAACGCGTATGAAAGGATACTTTGGCCGTCTGACAGAGGCAAAAGAAAAATACGGCGACATCACAGTGGCTTGTGACGGAGAGGAAACGGTACGCTATTCCGACCTGCTCTCTGCCGTCCGCGGCTACAGAGACATTCTGGCCGGAATGGGCGTAAAACCCGGGGACAAAGTCACCTTATGCTCCTACAACTCCTGCTCGTGGCTCAGAGCCTTTTTCGGGATTACCTGTTACGGCGCCGTGGCGGTCCTGATGAATTACTCGCTGCCGGAAGACGAGATCAGGACCCTGATGACGCAAATGGACTCCGAAGTTTTTCTCCACGGAAATTTCGGCGCGCTGGAAAAGGATGCGTCCTGTGTGGAACGCATTCAGCCGGACGCCGGGAAACGGGCGGACATCCGGACGCTTTCCCCGGTTGAAAACGAGGCGATCAGCCCTGTTTCCGCCTGCGAGTCCATGTATGCGGATCCGGCCTTCGTGGTGTTCACCTCCGGCTCCACAGGATCCCCGAAAGGGGGACTGTTATCCCAGAGAAGCAACATCACGGGTGCGGACGCCTATATGGAGGCTATCCCTGAAATGAAGGAGGAAAGCCTCTGTATGGCAGTGCCGCTGTTCCACATCTTCGGTCTTGGCATTGCCATGGCGCATCTCCTGTACGGCGGAAAGCTGATCCTTCCGGAGAAATTCTCCGCCGGCATGATCAACCGTTTCCTGCGGGAATTCGAACCGGATGCGCTCACCGCGGTCATGACGGTGATCGTGCGTACCATGGAGGACGCAGACTTCCCCGATCAGGGTTACCCGTTCGTCAAAAGAATCTATGCGGGCGGTGCACCGTTACTCCCGATCCAGCTGATGAGGGTGGAAAAGGGGTTCGGCAACGCCGTACTCCTGAACAGCTACGGGCAGACAGAATCGGATACCTGCATCGCGATGACCCGCCCGTCGGACAGTATGGACGTCAGGGTACATACCGTTGGCAGACCTTTCCCCCACAGGGAAGTCATGATCATGGACCCTGAAGGGAATGAATGCCCCCGCGGAGAGATCGGAGAGGTCACACTGCGGGATAACGGATTCATCATGCTCGGATACTATGGCGCCTCTGCCGAAGTACAGGCAATTGATGCCTCGGGAATTCTCCACACCGGGGACATTGGTTTCCTGGATGATGACGGATTCCTTCACCTTGCCGGAAGAATCAAGGATATCATCATCAAAGGCGGCGAAAACATTGTTCCCAGCGAGATCGAAGCTGTGATCAATTCCGTTTCCGGCGTCCGTGAAGTGAAAGTTTTCGGTGCGCCGGACGAGCTTTACGGCGAAAACATTCACGCCTGTCTCACCCTTACCCCGGGGGCGGAACTTGACGAGAGCTCCATCCGTATGGCACTGACGGGAAAAATCCCGCGTTTCCGGATGCCTGTGAACTTCTTTATTTTTGACGCATTCCCGCTGAAGGCAAACGGAAAACTGGATGCCTGTGCGCTGCTGGCATTGATGTTAAGACGGCTTGACGCCAGAAAGATCAACGAGGATATCGTAAGCGGCATCAAAGTGTTTTCCTTCGAAACCATGCGGCGGCGGAACATCATCGATCAGGCAGTGAAGACTGTACCCGCCATCCTTTCCAACCTGGGCTTCAGCGCCGCCAAGATCCGCAGGATCCAGCTATGCGTGGAGGAATTACTGGCTGAGCGGACCGGGACCGGCTATATCGGCAGCGGGAATCTGCGCATCGAATGCCGGCTCTTCCGTGAATTCGTCCGTCTCGGATACAGGGATGATGATCCGGAACCTCCCTTTGCCCACATCGGGGACAGTCTGGAGAAGGCAGCGGGCGCGAGGATCGTGACAAAGCTTGCCGACCGCATCAGTACCGCGGTGACGGACGGTGGCTGTGAATGCGACCTTGATTTTCTTTACGATCTGGAATTTGACGTTGAGGAAAACTATCTGCTATGAACCGACATGAAATGATACAGATGTATTTTGACCGCCTTGCGATGAAGATGCCGGACAGGCTTGTCCCGGATGCGGAAACGCTTCTGACGCTTCATCGGCAGCATGTGCTGATGATTCCTTATGAGAACACGGATTACCTGACGGGGCGCATTTTACCGACCGATTTTGAAACGCAGTTCCGCGAGGTGATCATCCGGAAAAGGGGCGGAATGTGCATCGATATGAATCCTCTTTTTGGAGAACTTCTGACGGCTATAGGCTACCGGGTACGCTGCTTTTCAACGGAGATTTGCGGCAGACCGGCGGAAGAACTGAATTATCACGCGATCCTGCTTGTTGAGGATAGCGAAGGGCAAACCTGGTGGTGTGATATCGCCAACCCCTTCACCCGGTTCTTCGAACCGCTTCCTCTCGCGGATGGGGTGGAACAGTCCGCCTCCGGAAGCAGCTTCCGGTTCGATGGGAATCCGTCCGGGAAAATTCTGCTGCAGGAAAGAAAATCCGGAATATGGAAGGATTTTCTGCAGACACAGGATGCGGACATCACCGTGGAAGACAGGAATGACTCCAAGTTCACCGCGATGACGAAATATCCGGAAAACGCGCTTTGCCATAAGGAGGTTTTCTCCATTGTGACTCCGCAGGGACGCCGCACACTGACCGGAAAGTGCTACCGTGAATCGTTCGGAAGCGATCTTTATCAGTATGAATGTCCCGACGAACTCATGCCCTGGGCATATGCTCAGTTTGGATTGCAAAACAGAAATGAGGTAATATAAATGGATGAGGCAAGGGTATGTCAGTATTTTGAACGCATTGGGCTGACAATGCCGGAACGCATTGTACCCGATGCCGCGCTGCTGGAGAAACTCACATTCCACAACATCATCAGCATTCCCTATGAGAACACACAGTTCCTGACAAAAAAAACCATTCCCTGCAATACGGAGGATCTTTTCAGGCGGATCGTACTGGAGAAAAAAGGCGGGATCTGTCATGATATCGCGGGTCTGTTCGGATGGTTTCTGACGGAGCTCGGCTATGAGGTCCAGCCCGTGGGGACTGTAACCCTTCGGGAAAAACTAAGTTCCCACATTCATAAAACACTGATCGTAACGGACTGTGAGGGAACGCGTTGGCTGACAGAGACAGCCTATTCTTTCTTCTTCAATAACAAGAAACCGATTCGCTTTGTCCCCGGACTCAAGCAGGTTCTGGACGGTGAGGAATTCCTGATCGAGGAAAGAAACGGGAAAATGTGTCTGATCAGTCCCAACGAAAATGCTTCCTTCCGGATAGAATATCCCGGGATCACGCCGGAAATCGGCACAAAAATCAAGGAATTCACAGTCGCGGGAAACGATCCTGCCGGAAAAATAAAAAGGGAATTATCCATTGGCACTCCGGAAGGACGCCGGACGATGGTCGGCAACTCCTACCGGGAATACTACGGAAACAAGTTCTATAGCTATGAGTGCCCGCAGGAACAGCTTCCATGGGCATACGCGCAGTTTGGCCTGCAGTATGAGGAACCCTGTATCGAGACGGATTGACAACCGTGGCACACAGGCGGAGGTTTCAATGGAAAAGAAAAAACTGGAACGGTATTTTAATCGGATCGGACTCACAGTGCCGGAGAATATCATCGCGGACGGTGAACTCCTTGAGAAGGTTTTCCGTGCGCAGGTCACACATATCCCTTATGAAAACATCGATTATCTGAATCTGAGAAAAGAACCGATCACACAGGAGAGACTCTACTGTCAGATCGTGGAAAACGGCCGTGGCGGCGTATGCTACGACCTGAACGCTCTTCTCGCAGATGTGCTCCGCAGTCTCGGATATGAAGCATATCCCGTCATGGCGGACCATTACCGTACGCATATGGAAAACACGGAGTACCGCCATTCCGGACTGATCGTGAAGGACAGCGCCGGCGACATGTGGCTTTCGGATGTGGGAGATTCCTTCTCCTCTTCGTTGAAGCCGCTACGGCTTCTGGACGGAGTGGTACAGTATCCCGGAAATGAGGCATATCTGCTCCGCAAAAGAGAGGACGGAAGCTGGATGCTCTTTGTGCAGCTAAAGGGCGAATGGGTCGCCAACTATGCCTTCCGGGAAGAGCAGGCATCGTTGGAAACGCTGACATACTTCAAGCTGATCGCCATGAATCCGAAGATTCCCTTCACGCATGAAGAACTGTTCCACATCCGCACTGAAAACGGGTTCCGGATTCTGAGGGGCAGGACTTACTGTGAAACGAACGGCCCTGAGAAAACCGCGCGCACGGTGGAGGACAGCGAGCTGGAGGACGTTTACGCGTCCTTCGGATTGAAATATCCCTATACTGTCTACAGAGCGGAACCGGAAGCCGATGGAAAAAAACTTTGATTTCCTCACCATACATCCGTTCGGACGCACCCCAAAGTCTCGCAGAAATATGTCCTTTGTTAAGAAAGAAAAACGGCAATGTTGTTACTGCCATGTAACAGACAGCATGCGTCATGAGAGTGCCGACAGGATGCAGAACTTTATCGAAGAAATAAAGTAAAAAGTGGTTTGAGTATCGTTTGGGTATGGATCCGGCGCGAAGTCCAAAACATAGAAAAAACGGTTCTGATTTTAGCAAATCAGAACCGTTTCTGGTGCGGGAAACAGGACTTGAACCTGCATGTCCTTAAGAACACATGAACCTGAATCATGCGCGTCTGCCAATTCCGCCATTCCCGCACGGATTGGAGAACAGAGTCATTATATCCGAATTGTGGGAAAATGCAAGAGTGAATTCAGAAACGACCGGTCTCAGAAACAGGGGATAACCTTGTTTCTGAGTTTTTTTGACATCGGACCTCTGTTTTGTGTTATGATGCTAACGCGATCTGCGCGACAGTCACGCTCGCGGATCGCATAAGCAAATGATGCAACAGGAGCAGCCGGGATCTGTATGAAAGATATGACCAAAGGAAGTCCGATCCGGACGATCTTGCGTTTTGCGCTGCCTCTGTATATCGGGCAGCAGTTCCAGACGCTGTACGGATTGATCGACACAAGGATCATCGGAAGCGTGCTGGGGGACAGCACGCTGGCAGCTGTCGGCGCGACAGCGTCGCTGAACGATATGCTGATCGAGTTTTTGAACGGGATCGTGTGCGGCTTCGGCATCATCATCGCCAATGCCTTCGGGGCACATGACCGGACAAAACTGCGCCGGTCTGTCGCGGGAACGGCGACGCTTTCCGCGGTCGTTACGGCAGGGCTGGTCCTTCTGCTCCTTCTGTTTTTACAGCCTGTTCTGACATTGCTGAATGTCCCGCCGGAACTGCTTCCTCAGGCAACGTCTTATATACGCATTATTATTGCTGGCCTGATGGCGACGACGATGTACAATGTATGCGCGGCTGTCCTGCGCGCTGTCGGGGATTCGGTGACGCCGCTGGTTTTCCTGATCGCATCCAATGTGCTGAACATTTTACTGGACCTGTACTTTGTGAAGGTCCTGACGCTCGGCGTGGAAGGCGCTGCGGCAGCGACCGTGCTTTCTCAGGGGATCGCGGCGGTCATCTGCTGGCTGTATATGCGCGGGCGGTATCCGGATCTGCGGATACGGTTTTCCGAATTGCGTCCCGACCGCGAAACCTGCGCCGCCCTTTTGCCGACCGGCTTATCCATGGGTTTCATGATCTCCTTTGTGACCATGGGTTCCGTTGTGCTGCAGACGCAGATCAACCGCTTCAGCAGCTTTATTATTGTGGCGCATATGGCGGCCCGCAAGGTCGTTGTTCTGTTTTTGACGCCGTTCTTTATGCTGGGTACGGCGCTGGCAACCTTCTGCGGTCAGAACCATGGCGCCAAAGAGTATGACCGGATACGTACCGGTATCCGCTCCACCCTGGGCGCGTCTTCCGTATGGTATCTGTTCGTGGTGGCGGCTATATTCGCGGGAGCGCCGTGGATGATCCGCCTGCTGACGGCCACGGCCGAAACGGAGGTCATTGATCAGGCGGTGCGATATCTGCGTATCAACGCGCCGTTTTTCATCCTGCCTTCCGTCATCTGCATTCTGCGGAACAGCATGCAGGGATTCGGCGATACGCGCACTCCGCTGATCTCCAGCGTTATCGAACTGGCGGGCAAAGCGCTGATCGCGGTGTTCCTTGTACCCGTGATCGGATATACAGGTATCATTTTGTCCGAACCGATCGTCTGGGCGCTGATGGTCATTCCGCTGGTGATCGGGATCACGCGATTCATGAAAGAGAAACGGGGAAGCGGCGGCGGCTGATTCATAACATGACAGGCCATATCTGAATGTGGATACCGGAATGCGTACCGCCATTCTTCATCATTGTCTCCCCCTGTACCGGAGGAAGGCCCGGATAGTTTTTTCTTTGGTGTTCTTGATTGCCCTAATCCCCGATGCCGGTAACGCTGTCCGG
>CALCUD010000039.1 GCA_937906775.1 uncultured Clostridia bacterium | reverse complement strand
CCCTTTGCACCGAACTGCACCGTCGGGGTATGAAGATCATTCTGGACGGTGTATTCAACCACTGCGGTTCCTTCAACAAATGGATGGATTATGAAGGGATCTACATCGGTAAAGCCGGCTTCATGCCCGGCGCTTTCCAGACCCCCAACAGTCCCTCCCGCTCCTATTTCCGTTTTCACGAATCCGGCAACGGCCGTTCTCCCGCCTATGAAGGCTGGTGGGGTTATTCCACTTTGCCCAAGCTGAATTACGAGGATTCCCCGGAGCTTTGCGAGACCATCATGAAAATCGCCGAGAAGTGGGCCTCTCCCCCCTACTCCATCGACGGATGGCGTTTGGACGTGGCTGCCGATCTGGGTCACAGTTCCGAATTCAATCATCGCTTCTGGAAACAGTTCCGCGCACGGGTAAAAGCCGCCAATCCCAATCTGGTCATCATCGCCGAACACTACGGTGATCCCACGGAGTGGCTTCAGGGTGACGAATGGGATACCGTGATGAACTATGACGCCTTTATGGAGCCGGTGACCTGGTTCCTGACCGGAATGGAAAAGCATTCGGATTCCTACCGGGACGATCTGTACCAGAACGGGACGGCCTTCTTTGACATCATGCGGGACAAGATGGCGAGGCTCAACTATCCGTCGCTGATGTGCGCGATGAATGAGCTGAGCAATCACGACCATTCCCGCTTCCTGACGCGGACCAACCGGACGGTCGGGCGCGCCACCACGCTCGGACCGGAAAGCGCCGGAAACGGCGTCAACAAGGGTGTGCTCCGGGAGGCCGTTATGATCCAGATGACATGGCCCGGCGCGCCGACGGTGTACTACGCGGACGAAGCGGGCCAGGTCGGCTGGACGGACCCGGACAACCGGCGGACGTATCCCTGGGGGAAAGAGGACGCCTCCCTGATCGAAATGCACCGGGAGCTGATCCGGCTGCGGAGCGAACGGACCGCGCTGAACGACGGATCCCTGAAGCCGCTGCTCGCGGATTACGGACGGATCGCCTATACGCGCTTTACGGACACGGAAAGAAATATTATCGCCGTCAACAATACCGGCGGATGGACAAACTTCCGCCTTTTCGCCCGGGACTCCGGCGCGAAGGAAGGCGAGGATTTCCGGTGCCTGATCCAGACCGACGCGAACGGACATATCGCGTCCCGGGAGAGCTGGGGCAGGGTGAAGGATGGCTATCTGACCTTCGATCTGGGACCGTATTCCGGCGTTGTGCTGGGAAATGAATAAAAAATATGCGTCATCCGGATTTCCGGGACGCATATTTTTTATGGATAAGCTGTATTTTATTTCACGGCTTCCAGAATGACGCCGGCGGCCTTTTCCAGAAGATCCATCGGAATGTTCAGCGCCGGGAGAAGACGGACGCGGTCCTTGGCTGTCAGGCAGAGGACGCCGTTCTCCATGCATTTTGCGATGACCTCGCCGGCGGGCCTGACCGTTTTCAGCCCGATCATCAGACCGAGACCGCTGACGGATTCGATCCCTTCGGCGCCGGTGAACCGGTTGAACAGATAACGGCTTTTTTCACGGACTTCGGCAAACAGCTCTTCCGTCAGCCGGTTTACGACGCTGACCGCCGCGGCGCAGCATACGGGATTCCCGCCAAAGGTGGAACCGTGATCCCCGTAACTCAGCACGGAGGCGGTTTTTTCACTCATCAGGCAGGCGCCGAGCGGCAGACCGCCGGCCAGCCCCTTGGCGGTCGAAACGATATCGGGCGTGAGACCGTAGTGCATATAGGCGTACATCTGTCCGCTCCGTCCGTTTCCCGTCTGCACCTCGTCAACGACCAGCAGAATATTGTTTTCTGTACAGAAGGCCTGCAGAGCTTTCGCGTAGTCCTCTTCCAGCGGAAGCACGCCGCCCTCGCCCTGGACGCATTCGATCATCACAGCGGCAAGCTTGTACTGCTCATTCAGGGCTTTGAGCTCTTCCATATCTCCGGCCGCGGCATGGACAAAGCCGGGCGTCAGCGGCTGAAACAGTTCATGATAATGATCCTGACCCGTGGCGGAGAGGGTGGTCACCGTCCGGCCGTGGAAGCTGTTCTTCAGCGTTACGATCGTATGGTATTCGGGCCCCTTGTGATCCGCAGCCCATTTCCGCGCAACCTTGATGGCGCATTCGTTGGCTTCGGCGCCGCTGTTGCCGAAGAAGACTTTTTTCATCCCGGTTTTTTCGCAGAGGAGCCGGGCCAGTTCGGCGCAGGGAGCGGTGTAGTACAGGTTGCTCATATGCTGCACTTTTGAGATCTGATCCGTGACCGCCTGCTGCCACGCGTCGTCCGCGATGCCGAAGGAGGTGACGGCGATCCCGCTGCCGAGATCGATATATTCCTTTCCGTCCGCGTCCTCGACGACGCTGCCTTTGCCCTTTACGATTTCCAGCGGAAACCGTTTATAGGTATTCGCGACGTAACACTGATCCTTTTCAACGGTGTTCATTTGACTTCATCCCCCTTGATCCAAGTACCCGCGCCCTCGTTGGTCAGAAGCTCCATCAGGATGGAGTGCGGAACGCGTCCGTCCATGATGACCACATTGCGGACGCCTTCGTGGATGGCTTCGATACAGCAGTCGACCTTCGGGATCATTCCTCCGGAGATCACGCCTTCCTTATAAAGCCGGTTCGCGTCGGACAGGGTGATCTCGGGGATCAGCGTCGAAGGATCGTCTTTATCGCGGAGGATCCCGGCGATATCTGTCATCATGATCAGCCGCTCGGCGCCCAGCGCGCCCGCGATGAAGGCCGCGGCGGTATCGCCGTTGATATTGTAGGCGTTGCCCTGCTTGTCGCAGCCGACCGTTGAGACCACGGGGATGTAGCCGTTTTCCAGCAGATCGACCACGGGCTGGATATGGATCTTTTTGATCTCGCCGACATAGCCGAGACGTTCGTCCTTCATGCCGGCTTCGATCAGCCGGCCGTCCATTCCACTGAGACCGATGGCTTTTCCGCCCTTCATCTCCAGCAGGTTGACCAGCGTTTTGTTGACCTTGCCGGCCAGCACCATCTGAACGATATCTACCGTTTCCTTATCGGTGACCCGGAGACCGTCGACAAATTCGGGCTTCTTGCCCAGTTTCGCCATCAGATCGCTGATCTCGGGACCGCCGCCGTGCACCAGCACGATCTTGACCCCGATCAGCCAGAGGAGAACGATATCCTCCATGACCTGCTGTTTCAGATTTTCGTTGATCATGGCGTTGCCGCCGTATTTGACGACGACAACCTTGCCCCTGTAACGGCGGATATAGGGAAGCGCCTGCGTCAGGACTTCCGCGCGTTCGGCATTGGAAAAAGCTGCTTCCATTTTCCGTTCCTCCTCAGGTCCTGTAGTCGCCGTTGATCTTGACATAGTCATATGTCAGGTCGCAGCCCCATGCTGTTGCTTCGGCGGAGCCGTCCTTCAGGTCGATCAGGATATCGATTTCCTTTTCCAACAGGATCTCCTTGGCTTTCTCCTCACTGAAGGGGATCCCGCTCCCGTCCCTGCAGACATCGATCCGGCCTTTCGGACTTTCAAAGGATACGTCGATCTTATTCACGTCGACATCGGCGCCGCTGTATCCGATGGCGCAAAGAACGCGGCCCCAGTTCGCGTCGGCTCCGAACATCGCCGCCTTCAGCAGGCTGGAGCAGATGACCGATTTTGCGACGGTTTTCGCGGCGGATTCGGCTTTCCCGCCGGTCACCTTGCATTCGAGCAGCTTGGTTGCGCCTTCGCCGTCCCCGGCGATCATCCGGCACAGGGAAACGGTAACGGTGTTCAGCGCTTTCATAAAGGCGTCGAAATCCGGACCTTCCGCGTCAATCACGGGGTTGCCGGCGAGACCGTTGGCCAGTACGGTAACCATGTCGTTGGTGCTGGTGTCGCCGTCCACGCTGACCATGTTGAAGGTGTTCCGGATGTCGCCGGAAAGCGCCTTTTGCAGCATGGCGGGGGAGACGGCGCAGTCGCTGGTGATAAACACAAGCATCGTGGCCATATTCGGGTGGATCATGCCGCTGCCCTTGGCGATGCCGCCGATCCGGCAGGTCTTCCCGCCCGCGGTGAATTCGACCGCGACGCTCTTCATCACGGTGTCGGTGGTCATGATGCCTTCGGCGGCGTTCTTCCATCCGTCCGGGCTCAGCGCGCTTTTCAGCATCGGGATTCCTTCGGCGATCGGATCGATCACCATGGGCTGGCCGATCACGCCGGTGCTCGCGACAACGACATCCGCCGCGCGGATGCCCAGCGCTTTCGCGCACAGCGCGCTCATCTCCTCGGCGATCTCAACGCCGTTGGCGTTGCAGGTATTGGCGTTGCCGCTGTTGCAGATGACCGCCTGGGCGACTCCGTCCGCGATGTGGCTTTTCGTGACCTGAAGCGGAGCACCTTTGACCAGATTTGTCGTATACACCGCGGCGCAGGAAGCCGGAACTTCGCTGAAGATCATTGCGAGATCCCGCTTTCCGTGATTTGCCCGGATGCCGCAGTGGACACCCGCCGCCGTGAAGCCTTTCGCGGCGCAGATCGCGCCGTCGATCAGTTTGATTCCGTTCATATCAATATTCCTCCGGTATATTCAGTCCCGCGGTTTCATCCGCGTTCATCAGCAGATTCATATTCTGGATCGCCGCTCCGCTGGCCCCCTTGCCCAGATTGTCGAAGCGGGAGATCAGCAGGATCCGGCCGTCATTTCCCTGGACGGTGACCGTCATATGGTCCCATCCGGCATAAGCTCCGGCAGAGAGGAAACCTTCTTCGCTGTCGCTCTTTACAAAACGGACGAGACCGCGTCGGTAATAATCGCCGTAAACCATTTCAATATCAGCGACGGAACCCTTCAGATCTTTTCCGAAGAGCGGCACTGTGACCTCCATGCCGGCATAAAAATCCGCCACCACGGGGCAGAAGACCGGTGAGACGGTCAGCCCGCAGAACCGGGCCATTTCGGGAAGATGCTTATGCGCCTGGGAAAGGCCGTACTGGCGCGGCGCCTTCAGCAGGGGAGAGCGGTCCCCGTCTTCGTACTGAGCGATCATCTTTTTGCCGCCGCCGGAATAACCGGTGAGGCTGAAGCAGGTCAGCGCGGTATCGGGGGAGACCAGTCCGTTTTCGACCAGCGGCGCGACCAGCGATATGAAGCCGGAGGCGTGGCAGCCCGGATTGGCGATCCGCTTCGAGGAGCGGATCCTGTCCCGCAGCCCTCCGATTTCGGGAAAACCGTAGGTCCAGCTGTCCAGCGTGCGGTGCGCCGTGCTGGTATCGATCACGGCGGTACCGCTGTTTTCGACCATGGCGACCGCTTCGCGCGCGGCGTCGTCAGGCAGGCACAGAAAGACGATATCGGAGGCGTTGATCATCTCTTTTCGGGCGGCCGGATCCTTGCGCTGTTCTTCCGGCAGCGTCAGCAATTCGAGATCCTGCCTGTCCGCGAGCCGTTCCCGGATCCGGAGACCGGTCGTTCCGGCGCTTCCGTCAATGAATACCTTCACCACGTCAGTCCCTCCCGTAAATGCATTTTCATGCATCAAGTATTGTATAAATATACAAAAAACAACGAATAAAGTCAAGAGAATATTGTATATTTCGGGTATTTTATGCGAGGTTGACGGACTCGCCGCGGGAAGAGTATGATGGAGTGCAGGGAGGATGAAGAAGAATGAAAAGAACGCTTGCCCTGATCTTGCTGGCGGTTATGATGATTCTGCCCGCGGCGGAGGGCCTCGCGGAAGAAAAGACCGCTGCGATGCCTGCCGGCTTTGTTCGCGTGACAACGGCGACGGAAACCGGCTGGCTGCCGCTGCCGCTGACGGAGGAGGAAGCGTATTCCTATCCGCTGATCCAGATCCTTCCCGACGGGACGCGGACTGAGAATCTGATTCACCTGTTTCCGGACGGTGTATATATGGAAACTTCTACCTGTTCAAACCAGAACTGCGTCCATGAGGGGACCGTCACCCTGGAAAACCGTTCGGAACGCGTGCTCGGAAACGCGATCCTCTGCCTTCCGAATCAGGTTTCTCTGGAACTGTTCTCTCTGGAGGAGGTCCTGACGATGACAGGCGCTGAACCCCCAGAAGGAGAAGTGAAATGAGCCGCGCCACAGACAGCCGGAAGGTGAACCGGCTGACGCTGGCAGGTCTTCTGACAGCGGCCATGCTGGTACTCGGGTATTTTGAAAGCCTGCTGCCTTCCGTCGGTATTCCCGGGATCAAGCCCGGGCTTTCCAACAGCGTGCTGATCTTCGCGGTGTATATGCTGGACGTGCCGACGGCATATGTCATGATGACGCTGAAGGTCGTTCTTTTCGGGCTGATGTTTGGCGGAGTCACCGCGATCGTTTACGCTTTCGCGGGCGGGCTCGCGAGCCTGACGGTCATGTGCCTGCTGAGCCGGATCCGGAGGCTTCCGCCTGTTGCGGTCTCTATGGCCGGAGGCCTTTTTCACAACGCGGCGCAGGTCGGTGTGGCGGCGCTGATCCTGCATACGCCGGTTCAGATCCTGTATTATCTGGCCGTGCTCGCGGCGACAGGCCTGGGCTGCGGAATGATGACAGGCATGATCGCGACGGCGGTGATGAAACATCTGAAAAAAATGGCTCCGCCGGCGCTTTCCGGGGATGAACGGAAACATATCCGGCTGCGGATCGCCGCGGCGGTCCTGACCGTTGCCGCGGCGGCCTTCGCGTGCATGATGATCCTGAAACACCGGACGCCGGCGGCGGTTGTGGATCCTGCGGATACAACAGAGGTTCAGATGCTTTCCCCGGACGCGCTGAAGGAGTGGCTGGAAGCCCCGTAACTGCTTTTTATGGGGAAATGACAAAAAATAAACAATATTTAGGCAAAATGTGATTCTTCAAATCGTAAAAAAGTGTTGTAAAATAGGATTATCCTAAATGGGAGATCCTTATATTTTTATGAAAGGAAGGAAATTATGAAAAGGATTCTTTCAACGGTTCTTGTCCTGTGCATGGTGTTCGGATGCTTCGCAGCGGCTCAGGCCGGTGCGTTCATTCCCGGCACCTATGAAGGCGAAGGCCAGGGCTTTGGCGCCATCTCCGTCAAGGTGACGGTGGATGAAAACGCCATCACGGCTGTCGAGATCAACGGCGAAGGCGAAACGCCCGCCATCGGCGGCGCCGCGCTGGAAACCTATCAGGCGGCCCTGATCGGCCGTGCCGACGGCGAAATCGACGCCGTGGCCGGCGCGACGCTGACCCGCAACGGTATTGCCGAAGCCGTGGCCAAGGCGCTGGCGCTTGCCGCCGGAGAAGCGGCCAACGACGCCGCGATCGCTTTCACAGCCGGTGAATACACCGCCGTGACCGAAGGCTACAACGGTCCCGTGAGCGTGACCGTCACCTTCAGCGACGCGAAGATCGAAGATATCAAGGTCACCTCCGGTGAAACCGAACAGGTCGGTACGGTGGCGTTCGATATCATGATCCCCGATATGATCGCCGCCAATGGCTCCGGTGTTGACAGCGTTTCCGGCGCAACCTTCTCCAGCCGCGCGCTGAAGCTGGCTGTGACCGACGCCGCCGAGCAGGCCGGCTGCACGAATCTGGACGCCTTCAAGGCTGCCAAGGTGGAGCATCCCGCCGGCGATCCCGTCGATGTTACCTATGATGTCGTTGTGGTGGGCGCGGGCGGCGCCGGTATTGCCGCCGCGGCGCAGGCCGTACAGGACGGAAACACCGTGCTGGTCATTGAAAAGAACGCGGAAGTCGGCGGCAACACGCTGGTTTCCGGCGGACAGTATCAGAGCGTGATGCCTTACCTGGTCTGGGATCCGGCCGATCCTGACGCGACCGAAGGCGTCTATGCCCGCACGGGCGAATCCTACGCGAAGGTCAAATCCGTCAACGGCTGCATCAGCGAGCTGAAGATGATCCTGGACTGGAGCGAAGAACCCTTTGACGAAGCTTATTACATGGACCACGAATTCGTGGCCGGCGATTCCATGGAACTGAGCAAGCACGGTGTTCACGCCGAATATCTGCCGGTTCTGCAGGAACTGAAGAGCGAGATCAAGGCATATCTTGACTGGGCGCAGCCCCAGCTTGACGCGGGCGTGGATGAGAGCCAGCTGACGCTGTTCTCCACCCTCAACCTGCATATCTTCCAGACCTATTACGGCGGCCTGCGCCAGAGCGCGGACAAGACCGAATGGGCTTACAGCGGACTGGAACTGGCCAAGCAGTTTATCGAAGGCGGCCAGGGCCTGAAGGAGTGGCTTGAGGACCAGGGCGCGACCTTCAAGGAAGACACCCAGGCGACGCTGATCGGCGCCCTGTGGTATCGCGAAAATGAATTCATCGGCTCCACCATCGACCTCGATGGCGACGGCAACATGGAAATGGGCCGCTGGGGCTCCTACTTCGCCGCTCCGATGACCACCGTGCTGGCGAATGAAGCCAACCAGATCATGAAGCGCACCACTGCGACGGATCTGATCGTTGAAGACGGCCGCGTGACCGGTGTCAAGGCGGTTCAGTACGACGGGACCGAAGTGACCGCTCGTGCCACCAAGGGCGTCATCCTCGCCACCGGCGGTTATGCCGCGAACATCGACAAGGTTCTGGAAGACAACGTGTACTGGTCTTCCGAGTATCTGACCAAGGCGACCAAGACGACCAACCGTTCCTCTCAGGTCGGCGACGGTATCGTGATGGCCCAGGCTGTCGGCGCGGATGTGACCGGCATGGGATTCACGCAGCTGATGCCTATTTCCTGGGTCGACAACGGCAATCTGGCTTTCGGCGGCGGTAACTATGCCTGCTGGATCAACCCGACCACCGGTCACCGCTTCGTGGATGAAGGCGCGGAACGCGATGTGCTTTCCCTGGCTGAATTCCGCAACGGCATGGAAGTCAACGGGACCCAGGGCGTATTCCTTGAGTTCTACAATGTTGAACAGCTGATGCCCGCTCCTGTGCAGCTGGCTGACGGCGACTATGCCGGACGCTACTACCGCCGGACGATCGCCGACCTGCCCGAACTGTTCGCGGAACTCGGCGTGACCGCGGATCCCGCTGTCGTGATCGAAACCATCAAGGCTTATGACAACGCTGTGATGGGTCTTGGCGAATATCCTGACGTCGGCAAGGGAATCGCTTCCCGTACCGTCGGCAATGTGCAGAAGGACGAAAACGGCAAGTATCTGCCTGAAACCTACGATCTTGAAAACACGGTTCTGACGATTCGTCTGATGGCTCCTTCCACCCATCACACCATGGGCGGTCTGGTGGTCGACGTGAACCGTCACGTGCTGGACGTCAACGGTCAGATCATCCCCGGCCTCTATGCCGCGGGCGAAGTCACCGGCGGAATCCACGGCGGAAACCGTCTGGGCGGCAACGCGATCGTTGAGATCTTTGTTTCCGGCCGTACCGCCGCGCAGGCTGTCACTGCGGATAACCAGTAATTCCTGACAGATCTCATAACGGGGGTCCGGTTCATTGCGAGCCGGGCCTCTTTTTATGAAAAAGAGAAAAAACACGCTGAAAAATGATTGACAAGCCCGGCGACATGTGATAATATATTTAAGCTGTCGTGAGGCAGTGTGTGGGCTCGTAGCTCAGCTGGATAGAGTGTTTGACTACGAATCAAAAGGTCGTGGGTTCGAATCCCGCCGGGCTCACTCAAAGCAGATAATCCGAACCTATTCCCCATCGGGGACGGGTTCGGATTATTTGTTTATTTCGGACAGGCACCGGGTAGGTACTATAGCCGCAAGGCAAAACCCAAGCCGCTCAAGGCGCCAGAGAAAGCTGTACCAAAGCGCCGAGGCCGCCCGCCTAAGTATCCACGAGACCCTCTTGTAACTGAATAACGCTTTAGAAGCCCATTTTTGAACAGGTCGATATATATGTCGTCCTCATCAAAAATGGGCTATTTCTATGGGCTGAAACCCTTGATTTTATTGAGTTTGTACTTTTCGAGAACTGCGATTTCCACGACAAATCCACGACAATCGCACGACAAAGTTCCCAAACCACTATAAAATCGCACATTTTTGAAAGCTCAGGACCAATTACTTCCGGGAATTTTATGTTCTGCAATTCTAAATCTTGCCGGTATTCATCTATTTCAAATAAATCCAAACGACTTCTTCTCACAATTACAGGGTCAATCAGCATCCGTAACTGTTGGCTTAACTCAGACAACTGAACTTTTATACTTTCTGTCAGT
>CALCUD010000038.1 GCA_937906775.1 uncultured Clostridia bacterium | reverse complement strand
TGAACTTCGGATACTGTTACGATATCATTCATCCCACGCTGCAGACCCTGATCTATGACGGGCTGAACCGGCCCTGACCGGGACCTGCAACAGAAAATCCCCCGGAGAGCGACGCCGGAAAAGCGGCGGACCTCCGGGGGATCGTTTTATGTTGACGGATGTTCCGGTTCAACAGTCTTCCTTTTTTTGCCCTCCAGTCCGTGGAGCCAGTCGCTTTTCAGCAGAACGGCCAGGAAAAGGACCGTGCTCAGCGTCCATGTGATCGGATAGCAGAGCGCGATCGCCTGATATTCGGTCCAGACGCGGACGATAAGCGTCACATAAACCGTACGGAAGACACACCAGAAGCTGAGCATCGTGGCCATCGGGATGAACGCCTTGCCGCAGCCCCGGAGTACGCCGGCCGCGCAGTGGCTGAAGGCGAGCAGAAAGTAGAACAGGGTCGTTGTCCGGGCGTGGAGCGTGCCGTAACGGATCGCCACCGCGTTATCCGTGAACAGACCGATCACCTGCGGCGCGAAAATGTTCAGGAGAATGCCGATGATCTCGGCGCAGATCATGCCGCAGAGAGAGCCGAATACGGCGCTGCGCTTTGCCCGGTCATATTCCTTTGCTCCCAGATTCTGACTGACAAAGGTCGGCAGCGACATGCTCATACAGTTGACGGGCAGGAACACGAAACCCTCCACCTTGGAATAGGCGCCCTGACCGGCGATGACCAGCCCGCTGCCGGCTTCATACATCTGATCGAAAAGATTGATGTTGCCCTGGACGACCATATTGCCGATGCTGATCACGGAATTCTGGATGCCCGTCGGGATCCCCTGGACGAGGATCTCGCGGATCATCTTCCGGTCGGGCTTCAGATATTTCATCTGCAGGCGGCTGTCATCCCGCGCGCGGATCATCCGGATGAGGCAAAGTACGCTGCTGAGCGCCTGGGAGATGACCGTCGCGACGGCGGCGCCGGCCGTGCCCATGCGGAAGACCGCCACGAAGAGCAGATCCAGCGCGATATTGGTCAGACTGGAGATGATCAGGTAATACAGCGGATGGGTGCTGTCGCCCAGCGACCGCATGACGGACATGCAGGTGTTGTACAGGATCACGCCGGCGATGCCCGCGAAATAAATCGACAGATAGGTCTGGCTGTCCGGAAGGACGGATTCGGGCGTATTCATGAGCCGGAGGATCATTGGCGTCAGCAAAAGTCCGGCGGCTGTGGCAATCACGGAAAAAAGGACCGCGAGAAGCATATTGTTGTGTACGGACGCGCGGACCTGCTCCCGGTCCCGCATGCCGACATACTTGGAGATGACCACGCCTCCGCCGATCGCCGTACCGTTGAAGAATCCGACGATCAGAAAGGTCAGGCTCCCGGTGGAGGTGACGGCGGCCAGCGCGGTTTCACTGCCGAAATTGCCGAGGACCCACGCGTCCGCGGTGTTGTACAGCTGCTGCAGGATCAGCCCGAGCAGCAGCGGCATCGCGAACCGGATCAGCCCGCGGCCGACAGGGCCCTTTGTCAGATCCATCGTAGCCGGTTTCATCTTATCCGTCTCCCTTGCTTATACCTCAAAAAAGC
This sequence comes from uncultured Clostridia bacterium, assembly GCA_937906775.1. Lineage (GTDB taxonomy): Bacteria > Bacillota > Clostridia > Christensenellales > Aristaeellaceae > Aristaeella. The sequence goes on along the minus strand of CALCUD010000038.1, from coordinate 2,960 downwards.
TCCCGATCCCTCCGCCAGGATCGGGAAGCCGGAGTTTTTGATCTTTGGAACGGCGGGCGGAGGATCTCCGCCGGGCCGCGGCCGGACTTTATCCGGACTTTACTCGGAAACGCTTTCTTCGGTCCCCATATCGTCAAGCTTGCTGTCGATGCTCCGGACACGGAGAAGCAGCTCGCCAAAGCAATACAGGATGAAGGAACTGAGCCAGGTCAGCAGCGCGCCGCTGAACAGGATCACAAGAGCAATCGCCAGATGCCCTTCGATAAACAGAATGACGCTGGCGGTAACGGTGGCTATCACAAACAATATGAAAAACAACAGATACAGGACCCGAAGCTTTTTTTCAATCCCGGAGAACATGATACCGCTCCTTATTCAATTCATTTTTCATATTGTAACATATCCCGCCGCAAATGGCAACAGGTGTTGACCGGCGATTCTTCCGGCATCGGGAAAGCTGATTCCGGAGATACGGATTTACATCTGTTTGCCTGCGGGTTCCGGATCCTTCCGGAAGACGCTGTTCGCCAGCAGACAGACACCCGTTCCGATCCCGAGACCCAGCGCGGCGCCGAAAAGAACATCCGTCGGGAAATGAACGAAAAAGTACATCCGGCTGAACCCGATCAGCGCGGCGAAAACGAGCGCGACGATCCCTGTTTTCCGGTGGAAGCGGAACACGCATACGGCGGACGCGAAGGCGAGCATGCTGTGCACGGACGGGCAGGAATACGAGGTCGGCCGGGTGACCGTCAGGAGGACCGTCTGGTCCAGCGTGCAGGGCCGCGGACGGGCGATCAGGTTTTTCAGGATCCCGTCGCCGATAAAGTAGGCGATAATATACGAGGACAGGAGACAAAGCCCGGCCTTCCTCGTTTTCGGAAGGATCAGCAGCACGATCCCCAGAACCAGCCAGATCTCGCCCTTGCTGCCGACCAGATCGTTGAAAATAAAGGTCATTGCCCGGTCGATCGCGTCGGTGCGCAAATAATTCTGGATCAGATACAGAAGATCAAACTCCATCAATCGCATCCTCTTTCTGTCACATTTTCCGAGTCAGTATATCACAGATCCGCCCGGCACAGCAGCAGATCGCCGTTTTCTTTCAGCCAGCGGCTGCATTTCCGATATTCCGGGAAAACCTTCAGGACCTCGGCGTAGAATCTGTCGGAATGGTTCATGAATTTGAGGTGGCACAGTTCGTGGACCACCACGCTGTCGATGACCTCCGGCGGGGCCAGCATCAGCAGGCAGTTGAAATTCAGATTGCCCTTGCTGCTGCAGCTGCCCCATCGGGTCTTCTGATGGCGGACCGTGATCCGGCCGCAGGTCACGCCGATCAGCGGCGCGTAATACCGGACCCGACCGGGAAGGTATTCCCCGGCCCGGCGGGTCAGAAGGCGGAGTTCTTCCGCCGTCAGGCGCGGTATGTCCGCCAGAACCTGCTGCCGGGCCTGCGCCTTTGCCAGACGCGTTTCAATCCATTCCCGGTTTTTTTCGAGAAACGCCCGGATTTCCGTGTCAGCTGCATTTGCCGGCGCCCTGACGGTCAGCCGGCCTTTCCGGATCTCCGCGGCCATGGTTCTGCGGTTGCTCCGGATCACTTCAAATTCTATCGGATGATTCATCGATCGGCTCCGGTTCAACATACAGGGATCCGCGGAGAGATCTTCCTCACGGCCGCGGATTCCCGGACTGTGCTTCTGCACGGGCGGTCATCCGGGGAAAACTTCGTCCACGAGCCGGCAGTATTCCGCGCAGGCCGGTGTTTTTCCGAGCTCCGGATCCGCTCTGAAGATGTCGGCCACGCCGGCATAATACCATTTCTGTTCGTCGGTGTTCTTCTGATTGAATCGGTCCCAGAGCTTTTCGCCGAATTCCTGATAATCCCGGCGGATCGCGCGGATGTTGGCCAGCTTGTCGCCCAGGGCGACGGTCTTTTCAGCGGTCCCGCTCAGCTTCAGGTGATTCAGCGTTTCCACCTTCCGGATCTTCCAGGTGTTTTCGGCATCCTGATCCGCCCGTTTGTTTTCGCTCGCGGAAAGAACGAGCGAGGCGACCCACTTTCCGAAAAGTTCTTCCAGCTCGTCGGGCGTCGTATCCGTATCCTCCAGCGTATCATGCAGCACGGCCGCTGCGCGGATCTCATCGTCGTCCGTGATGTGGGAGACAATCTCCATCGCTTCCATGACGTGCGTGATATAGGGAACGGTCATCCCTTTTCTTTCCATGCCGGCATGCTTGACGGTCGCGAACAGAACGGCGCGCTCCGTGAGGGGCAGGGAATCCGCATTTTTCAAGTATCCGGCCAGGGTCGGGGCCTTTCCGTTTTCAGCCATATGAGCGTCCTCCTTGTACGGTTTCATCGGGCGAGAACCAGTATATCACAGATCGCGGGTCAATATTCATCCGTGTCAAAATAATCCATCTCCAGCAGACACCGGATGACGCGTTCCAGATATTCGTCCGTGGGCAGCGGCCACGCGAAGCCGAGCCGGTACAACACGTTCGCCGTGAACTTGTTGTCGGTTTCCACGCCGTGCAGATCCGGACGGTCGTTTGTGATCAGACCCCGGAGGTTTTCGTTCACCGAACTGTCTCCGAGCATCCGGTGGTAATCCGCGTAGTATTCCTCATCCGGAACGGGTGTGATCTTCACGCCTGCCCGGTTGGCCGCGGCGATCAGCTGCCACTCGTCAATGAGGAAGCGACTGTCGCAGTTGAAGGCGGTGAACATATCGTTCGTACCGGCCAGCAGGACCAGCGCCTTTGCGGTCATATCGACGGGCGACAGGCTCATCGGGTCGGTCGCGTGGCTGACCGGGGACTTTCCGATCGTCGCGAAGCCGCGGACCGCGTTCAGGAACGCGTTGGTAGAGAAGTTGATCTGGAATTCGCCGTCGCTGTGCCGGCCCATCAGGTTCCCGACGCGGATAATCTTTCCGCGCAGGCCGTTCTTC
>CALCUD010000037.1 GCA_937906775.1 uncultured Clostridia bacterium | reverse complement strand
AATATATAATGGTACAGGGAACCGAAACCAGGCCGGAAGGTGAGGCAGAGGGTCCCGGACCGAAAGCGGACCGATTGAACGCGGAGGATGACCGAAGCGTGAGATGGGAAGGGAGGCGGACAGGATGACTCTGATTTTCAGCGCGGGATAGCCTGATATGGCTTGACCGCGCTTTTTTTAACGGAATGAACGAAGGATACAGGAGGCGGACGTATGGAGATCAGACTCGGATTTATCGGAATTGTGGTGGAAAACAGGGAATCTGTGGGGGAAGTGAACAGGATCCTTTCCACGTACGGCGAGATCATCCGGGGTCGGATCGGTGTTCCGGGGCGGGACAACGACGCGTCCGTGATTGGGCTGATCGTTGAAGGCACCAATGATCAGGTCGGAGGATTGACCGGGAAACTGGGCAATCTGAAAGGAATCCAGGTAAAAAGTGCCATGACCGGCAAAAAAAAATGAACGGAGAATCATCAATATGAAAAAAATAATCAGATTCATTTCTTTCCTTGCGGCACTGGTGCTGTGCGTTTGTGCATCAGCCGGAGAGGCTGTCAGTGTCATCGCACTTCAGGGACCGACAGGAATCGGTATGGTTAATCTGATGGAAAACAGGAGCGATCTGTATAACATCACAATGACCGCCGCTCCGGATGAAGCAGTGGCTGCGATCCTCAGCGGCAGCGCGGATATTGCGGCTGTTCCGACGAATCTGGCCGCGACGCTTTACAGCAAAACGAACGGGAATATCCGGATGCTGGCGTTAAATACGTTGGGTGTACTGTATATTCTGGAAAACGGAAACGCGATTCAGGATATCAGCGATCTATCGGGGAAAACCGTTTACGCCACAGGACAGAGCGCTACGCCGGAATATGTTCTGAATTATGTACTGAATGCGGAAGGACTGACGGAAAGCGTTCGGGTGGAGTATCTGGCGGAGCACGCGGAGCTTGCAACCCGGATGGCGTCCGGGAATGTTGAAGTCGCAATGCTGCCGGAACCTTTCGTGACCAGCGTTCTGCTTAAGAATCCGGATGTCCGGGTCGCACTTGACATGACGGAAATGTATCGCGGTGCTGCGGAAAGTCCGGATGAAAACGGAGTGTTGAGCATGGGGTGTGTGATCGCGTCCGCAAACTTTGTTCAGGAGCATCCGGAAACGGTCAGGGAGTTTCTGAATGATTACCGGGAAAGCGTGGAATTTGTGAACAGTGATCCGCACGCAGCTTCGCTTCTGGTTGAAAAATTCGGGATCATGGCTGCTGCCGCGGCTGCGGAAAAAGCGATTCCGAACTGCCATATCGTCTGTATTACCGGAAATGAAATGAAGGAACAGATCCGACCGTTCTTTGATGTTCTGTACCGTGCGGATCCGAAGTCTGTCGGCGGAAAGCTGCCGGAGGATGACCTGTATTATACAGACGGGGAATAAAAAAATAGCGGAGGATCCCCCTGTGAAAAAAGTGCTTCAAAAATGGATTGTTCCCGCGCTGTTCTGGCTGATGATCTGGCAGATCGCGGTGATGGCGGTTCATCAGGAACTGCTCCTTCCGGGACCGCTGCCTGTTTTGAAACGTATGTGTATGGTAACGGAGGGAAGATTCTGGGTAACGGTCGGAATGACTTTGCTACGGACTGCCGTGGCATACGGGATCGGCGTGATGGCCGGATGCCTGACTGCTGCGGTCTGTCATTTGAGTTCATGGGCGGACAGCGTGATCAGGCCCATGCTGAGCCTTATTCGGGCGACGCCGGTGGCCAGCTTCATTATTCTTGCGCTGGTCTGGCTCGGAAGCTCCGAAGTGCCGGTTCTTGTCGGGGCGCTGATGGTTATGCCCGTAGTGTTTTCAAGCGTCAGAGAACGGCTGAACGGAGTGGACCCGAAGCTGAAGGAAATGGCATGCTGCTTTCGCTTCGGCAGGATTATGATATGGCGTCATGTGATCCTTCCGTCCGTTATGCCAGGACTGATTACCGCCTGTGAGACCTGTATCGGGCTCTGTATCAAAGCAACGATCGCGGCGGAAGTTATCGGCGTACCTAAGAACGCGATCGGGAGCGATCTGTACAGCGCCAAAATCTATCTGGAAACAGACCGGCTGATGGCCTGGACGCTGCTGGTGATCCTGCTGAGCATGATTCTGGAGAAGCTACTGAAAAAAGCAGTGGAACGGGGGATAAATCGTGGGCATTACAATCTCTGATCTTACCAAAACGTACGGGGAGAAGACCATCCTCCGGAATGTAACTTTGTCATTTCAAACAGGCGGACGCTACTGCCTTTTCGGACCGAGCGGATGCGGAAAGACCACTCTGTTACGGATGCTGACGGGACTGGAAAAGCCGGATCGGGGAACCGTCAGTCCTGATCACGGAACCCGCTTTTCCGTCCATTTCCAGGATAACCGGCTACTTCCCTGGTACACAGTGGGAAAAAATCTGGCGCTGATCGAAAAGGACCCCGCGAGAATCCGGACTTTCCTCGCTGACGCAGGACTGGAGCATTGTGAAAATCTCTATCCGGACGAACTCAGCGGAGGAATGAAAAGGCGGGTCAGCCTGATCCGTGCGCTGATGGATGACGGAGATATCCTGATCCTGGATGAACCTGTCCGGGAACTGGATGAAGAAACCGCGGACAGAATGCTTGAAATGATCGACGAAGCGGCACAGGGAAGGACTGTGATCCTGGTCACCCATGATGAGGAACAGGCCAGACGGCTCGGATGTACGGTGATCAGCGGAATCTTTGGATAACAGAGCAGCTCCCCCAACAATAAATCAGGGGGAGCTGCTTTGAATTTACCAGTTCCGGATCTCTTCTTCAATGATGTCCGCAATCTGAACCGTGCCGTTTTCCTGCGCAAGCTGCCTGCCGAGTTCGCTCGCGGCGGTACGGTACGCCTTGTGACTGACCAGATCCAGCAGGGCGACAGTCAGCTTCCGCACTGTCAGATCGGAACGGTGGATGGGTTTGGGGCCGCATCCGAGTTCACGGATCCGATTCCCCCAGAAGGGCTGGTCTCCACCGAACGGGATAATCAGCGTCGGCTTGCCGTACCGCAGTCCCGAAGCCGTAGTCCCGGCTCCGCCGTGATGAACGATCGCCGATACCCGGGGAAAGAGCCAGTCGTGCGGGATATATTCCCCGAAATAAACATTGCGCGTGGATTTCAGCTTTTCGCCGCTCCATCCGAGATTGACCACCGCGCGGAGCCGCGCGGCATGAACGGCACGGAGAACTATGGCCATGGTCTTTTCCATGTTGCCGCTGTTCATGGAACCGAAACCGATGTAGATCGGGGGCTGACCGTCTTCCATGAAGCGGATGAGATCTTCCGGCGGTTTCCAGGAAACAGGCGCATTATCGAACAGGAAACCGCCTATCCGGATATGTTCATCCCATCCGGCGGGACGGGGAAGAACCAGGGGACTCATCGCATAAACAACGGGAATCCGGTGATCACCGATCCTGTAATCCGGCGCGGTTTTCGGCTTCCGGCCCGAAACGCCGTTTTCTTTACGCCAGGAAGAAAGGTAACGGTTTTCTACGGTGCCGATCAACAGGTAGCCTACTTTATAGGTGAATTCATTCATCACACGCCCCATACGCTGAGGACGGAAGGAAGAGATCGGCGCCTCACCGTTGGGATCCATCATGAACAGATGAATCTGGATCAACGGGATTTTGTATTTTTCAGCGATAGAATAGTAGACGGAACCGAAAAAACTACAAATTGCCGCGTCGGCGCCCGCACAACTGGCGGATAAACCGTCCACCAGCTGCGGCGCAACGGAACGGAGACTTTTTTCAACCTGAGGAAGATAGGTGAGAGCGGAAGTACCGGGTTTCATGATGTTGCTCATGAATGTTTCGACATCACCGCTGAGCTGGTAAAACGAAAGGCCGGCATTTTCAATCATTTCCCGGAACGGGGAAAAGGCTGCTATGGTGATGTGGTGCCCGCGTGCGGATAATTCACGGCCCAGGAGAACAAAAGGCCGCACATCGCCGGTGGAACCGAGCGCCAACATAGTCATTTTCATGCGAGAATAACCTCCACGGATCGACTGTATCCTGAATCGTCAGCAGCATGAGCGCTCCGTACATCCGGAACGGATCTGATGAAGCTGACCCGGATCACGTAACAGAGCCTGCTGACAAACGGATTATAGCATATAAAATCGTATAGAAAAATAGCTATGTTTATTTTTCGTACTTGGGTGTTAATTTTTTAACAAAATCAGTTATAATGTGAAACGTTAAAATTCGCTTCTGCTTCGGGCATTGATCCTGAAAACGGAGGAAAGAAAATTATCAAGGAAAGGTACGAGAAACAAGATGCTTAAAATCGACCACCTGACCAAACGCTTCGGAGACAAGACCGCGGTCAACGATCTGAGCCTGCATATTCAGCCCGGAGAAATCTACGGATTTATCGGACATAACGGCGCCGGAAAAACCACGACGCTGAAATGCGTGCTGGGATTGCTGAAATATGAGGAAGGCGAGATCTTCATCAACGGCGTCAATCCGCTGAAAAAGCCGGTGGACTGCAAGAAGATGATCGCTTATATCCCGGACAATCCCGATTTGTACGATTTCATGACAGGGATCGGATATCTGAATTTCATTGCCGATATTTTTGAAATCAGCGCGGAGGACCGTCAGGAAAGGATTCGGAAGTATGCCGATGATTTTACCCTGACAGATGATCTGGCTCAACCGATTTCCGCCTACAGTCACGGAATGAAGCAGAAGCTCGCGATCATCAGCGCACTGATCCACGAACCGAAGCTTCTGATCATGGACGAGCCTTTTGTCGGACTGGATCCCAAGGCCAGCTTCCGCCTGAAGGAACTCATGCGTGAACTGTGCGATCAGGGCGGCGCGATCTTCTTCTCGACTCATGTACTGGAGGTGGCGGAGAAACTTTGCGACAAGGTTGCCATCATAAAGGAAGGGAAACTGATCAAGGCCGGAACGATGGAAGAGATCGTGAACAATGAGTCCCTGGAGGAAGTGTTCCTGGAACTGGAGGAGGATAAAGAATGCTGAGGGCTTTGTTCAAAAAGCAACTGATGGAACTGACTTCCTTCCTCTATCAGAATAAGAAGGACGGAAAGCGCTACTCTAAAGTGAAAGTGATCCTTCTCAGCCTGGTGATGCTGCTCTGCTTTGCCGGCTGCTCCATGGCTTTTGTCGGAATGTCCCTCCTGTTTGCAGACGCACTTCTGAATGTCGGCGCGGACTGGCTCTTTATGAGCATGGCCGGTATCACCACCCTGTTTTTCGGTATATTCGGAAGCGTCCTGACAACGTACAATACGCTGTATCATGCCAAAGACAATGATCTGCTTCTGTGCCTGCCGATCCCGGCGGGCAGGATCCTGCTCGCGCGGATGCTGACGGTTTATCTGACTTCGCTGCTTTTTACCGCCATGAGCTGGATCCCGGCAGTGATCGTCTATGCTGTTACGGTTCATCCCGGTGTCAGTGTGATCCTGGCTGATCTTGCCATGATGTTTGTGATCAATCTGGCAGCGGTCGCGCTGGGAAGCATCCTCGGATGGCTGGTGGCGCTGGTCGTTTCCCGCGTCCATAATAAATATGTCGGGGTCGCGGCGCTGCTGATCTTCCTGTTCGGATTTTACTATCTGATCTACTTCCGGATGAATGAGATGCTGCAGGAGATCCTGCAACGGATGGATCTGTTCCGCGAGCTGTTTGAGACAAAACTGTACCCGATCTATGAGATCGGGCTTGGCGCGACAGGGGATGCCGCGGCATGGCTGATCGTTGCGGGAATGACGCTTGTTCTGTTCGCGGCGGTTTACTTCGTCCTGTCCAGAACGTTCTTCCGTATCGTTTCCATGAAGCAGGACGACAGGAAGAAAGTATACGTGGAAAAGGAAACCCGCCAGGCGAATGTCGCAAACGCTCTTTTTCGGAAGGAAATCAGGCGCTGGACGGGAAGCATGGCCTATCTGATCAATACAGGTATCGGTCTGCTTCTTATGACGGTCGTGGCGGTTTTGCTATGGATTAAACGGGATGCCATTTTCGCCGTGGTGAATCAGGTTGCGCCGCTGGCTCCGTGGCTGATCCCCATGATGCCGTTTTTTGCGGTACTGCTGCTATGTCTGCTGAATTCCATGAATATGATCAGTGCGCCGTCGGTTTCTCTTGAAGGGAAAATGCTCTGGATCCTTCGAACCGCGCCGGTGGAATCGAAAGATATCCTGATTGCCAAGCAGAAACTGCATATGGTCCTGTGTGTTCCCCCTGTTCTGCTGGCTACCTTAGTCCTGATCCTGCTTCTGAAGCCGGGCGTAACGGTATCCCTGCTGATGATCCTGACAGGTCTCCTGTCCGTCCTGCTGAACAGTGCTGCCGGGCTTGCGCTGAACCTGAAGATGCCGAGCCTGGACTGGACAAACGAAACGGTTCCGGTCAAAAGCGGCGCTCCGACCGTCATTGTCATGTTCGGCGGATGGGGACTCTGCCTTGCTTTCGGCACAGCCGGATATTTCCTGCGCAACACATTCAATACTGAGATTCTGATGCTGTTTATGATAGTGATCCTTCTTGCTGCGACAACGCTTATCAACCGCTGGATCTTCACACGCGGTGTTCGCTGCTGGGAAGATCTGAAAGCGTAAACGGAAGAACAGAAATATGCGTTTGCAATAAACCGGCAAGTAAGTTATAATAGCAGGGCTATCCCCATTAATCCGGAAGCGGAGGTCGGCGAATGTACAAACTCCTGCTTGTTTCAGACCGCGAGGAAGTCCTCAATGCCTTTGACCAGATCAAAAACTGGGAAATTCAGGGATTCAGAACTCCTCATATCCGAAATGACTTCGAGGGTGCGAAGGAAAGCCTCTCGAAACATCATGCGGACGGAATCGCCATTGCGCTTTCCCCCGAAGAAGACGCACGTATGATGGAATATCTGCGGGAAAACTACCCGACGCTTTCTGTTTTTGAGGCGGGAACGACTCCCGATGAGGTGCTGAGGTACCTGACGGAGCTGAAAGTGTACCTGAACCGGGTCCGGGCGGATTTTTCCAATGACGGCTTCCGGGAAATGGATCTGATGACCCGTTGCCGCCGGGATTATTTCCGGAAACTGATCCACGGCCATGTCGCAACGAAGGAAGATCTTTACCGCAATATGCGCCTGATGTGCAGCCGGATGGATCCGGACAGGCCCTGCATGGTGTTCCGGCTGGAACAGGATATTCCCGAAGGACGTCTGGAAGGCCGGTGGCATGACGGACCGGAACGCCTTGAGCTCGCTCTCCGCAATTCCTTTGGCAGCGACTATGAAGGAATGCATATCCTGCCGATTGTCCATACGGACGGGCGCATCACAGTGCTGGCTGTTCCCCTGCAGGATCAGGAAAGCACTTCCGGAGAAAGTATGACCGCGAAAATGACGGCGTATACATCCGACAGCATCGGCCATCTGAAAGAATATATGGGACTTAAGCTCCGTATATCCGGAATACGTGTTCTCCCGGCGCTGACAGCGCTTTGCGGCGATACGACAATCTGAACGAATCAAAGGAGGCAGTGAAAATGGGTATTTTAAGTGCTATCAAGGGTCAACTGATTGATGTTATCGAGTGGTCTGACAATTCCTCAAAAACCATGGTCCACAAATACGACATGAACGGCAAGGAAATCATGATGGGCGCGCAGCTGACCGTCCGTGAGAGTCAGGTTGCCATTTTTGTGAACGAGGGACAGCTGGCGGATATCTTCCAGCCCGGCCGTTATGAACTGCAGACCAGCAACATGCCGCTCCTGACCGCTCTCAAGAGCTGGAAATACGGCTTCAACAGTCCCTTCAAATCCGACGTCTATTTCATCAATACCAAGCAGTTCCTCGATATGAAGTGGGGCACCAGCAACCCCGTCATGATGCGTGACGCCGAATTCGGCATGATCCGCATTCGTGCTTTCGGTATCTACAGCTTCAAGGTTACCAATCCCGAAGCTTTCCTGAAGGAAGTGTTCGGCACCTCCGCCCTGATGACGGTTGACGGCGTTGAAGGTCAGATCAAGCGGACCGTGGTCAGCTCCCTGACCGACGCGATTGCGGAAAGCAAGATCCCCGCGCTGGATCTTGCGGCGAATTATGATGAACTGGCGACCTACGCCATGAACGCCGTGAATCCCAAGCTGGCCGCTTTCGGTCTGAGCCTTTGCTCCTTTGTGATCGAGAATATTTCCCTGCCTGAAGAAGTCGAAAAGGCGATGGATAAGCGCACCAGCATGGGCGTTGTCGGAAATCTGGATCAGTATGCGAAATATCAGGCGGCTGAAGCGATGCGCGAAGCAGCCAACAACGACGGTACCGGCATGGCTGGCATGGGTGTCGGCATGGGCGCCGGAGCGGCGATGGGCCAGATGTTTGCCCAGAGCTTTACTCCCAATGCAGCGCCTGCTGCCGCGGCTCCCGCTGCCACAGGCGCTGTATGCACTGCGTGCGGCGCGCAGATCCCCGCCGGCAGCAAGTTCTGCCCCGAATGCGGCGCGAAGCAGAATGCCGGCACATTCTGCACGGAATGCGGAGCACAGATTCCCGCCGGCAGCAAGTTCTGCCCTGAATGCGGTGCGAAACAGGCATAATTCCCCTGGATCATACAAACGGAGTCCGGCAATGAAGCCGGACTCCGTTTTTTGTGTTCAGGACTGCCCGTCCCGGATTCCTTCAATGACCCGGACAGCGGCGCGAATTGCTGTCGGAAGCGGAAGGGAGGAAAGATCAGATACCGGAATCCATTCGGTTCCCTTTGGCGCGGGACAGGACGACGGAAGATGAACCAGATACAGATCCATTAGCCAGATCTGATGGGTGAAAACATGACGGGCTGTGCCAGCGGGGGATATATCCACAGGAGAAGACAGCCATTTTTCCAATCCGGCGCGCAGTTTTTCCGGGGAATCGAAACGGTCAAACATAGGAAAGCACCAAAGTCCCTGCAAAAGCTTTTCTGTACGGAGGCGCATCAGGACCTGCCCGTCCGTAACGATCAGCGGGATATCCCATAAGATTTCTTTTGGCTTTTTCGCTTTCGGAAGAACCGGAAGATCCGGAGCGTCTCCGGTTTTGCAGGCATCGCAGGATAAAAGGAATGGACAACGGTCGCATTCCGGAGTTCCGGGGACACAGATGGTCGCGCCGAGATCCATGACGGCCTGATTGTAATCTCCGGGTCTGACTGCGGGAACCAGAGAACCGGCCAGAGATTCCAGATCGCGGCGAACATCGGGGCGGGAGACATCCTCCCGGATGCCGAAATATCGGGACAGTACCCGGATCACATTTCCGTCGACGGCAGGAACAGAACGGTCAAACGCGATAGAAGCGATCGCGCCAGCTGTATACGGTCCAATCCCCGGAATTGTCCGAAGCGCGGCGGGATCCGCCGGAAGTATTCCGTCAAAGCGTTCCATAACGGCGATCGCACCCGCGTGGAGATTCCGGGCACGGGAATAATATCCCAAACCTTCCCACTGCTTCAGAACATCCTCTACAGGTGCAGCAGCCAGAGCGGAGAGCGTGGGAAAGGCTGACAGAAAACGAGAGAAATAGGGAATAACGGTTTCCACACGGGTCTGCTGAAGCATGGCTTCACTGATCCAGGTCCTGTAGGGATCGCGTATGCCGCGCCACGGAAGTTTTCGTGCATGAACATCATACCAGTCAAGCAGACAATCGGAAAAATCAGACATGGAGTTCCTCCTTCATATTTGCCGGAATATATTCTAACACAAGGACTTTACAAAAAAAACGGGACAAATCGAAGAATAACAGAGAATAATGCAGAAAAACGAAGAATACAAGAGAATATATGATGACGAAGGGGACTTTGATACTTGCGTGAAACATAGTAATAGGATATAGTACGTGATGTTGTTAGCACTCTTACTTATCGAGTGCTAAACGACAAGAGCGAAGAACGACAGGAGGAAGACAAAATGACCGTGAAGCCTTTGGGTGACCGCGTTGTCATCAAGAATTGCGAAGCAGAGGAAACGACTAAATCCGGTCTGATTCTGATCAGCGCCGCCAAGGAAAAGCCCCAGATGGCCATGGTAGTGGCAGTGGGCCCCGGCGGAAATGTGGATGGCAAGGAAATCACCATGCAGGTGACCGCCGGCCAGAAAGTGATCTATTCCAAGTATGCCGGAACCGAAGTCAAGGTCGACGGTGAGGAACTGATCATTGTCCGTCAGAGCGATATTCTGGCAATCGTTGAATAAATCTGCGGTTGTATACTGATGATACTGAAGGAGATGTAGAATTATGGCCAAACAGATTCAATTCGGAGAAGAAGCCCGCCGCAGCCTGGAAAAGGGCGTCAACGCGCTGGCGGATACCGTCAAGATCACTCTCGGACCGAAGGGCCGCAACGTTGTTCTGGATAAGAAATACGGCGCTCCTCTGATCACCAATGACGGCGTGACCATTGCCAAGGAGATCGAACTGGAAGATCCCTTCGAAAACATGGGCGCACAGCTCGTCAAGGAAGTTTCCAACAAAACCAACGATGTTGCCGGCGACGGTACTACCACCGCGACTCTGCTGGCTCAGGCCATCATCCGTGAAGGCCTTCGCAATCTGGCAGCAGGCGCCAACCCCATGATCCTGAAAAAGGGGATTGAAGCCGCTACAGAAGCCGCTGTGGAAGGACTCAGAAAGCTGAGCCAGCCCATCAACGGTAAGCAGGCGATCGAACAGGTTGCCGCCAATTCCGCCGCGGATGAGACCATCGGCAAGTTGATTTCCGATGCGATGGAAACTGTCGGTGCCGACGGCGTCATCACCGTTGAAGAAAGCAAGACGATGACCACCGGTATGACCACCGTGGAAGGCATGCAGTTTGACCGTGGATACGCTTCCGCCTACATGGTCACCGATACCGAAAAAATGGAAGCTGTTCTGGACGATCCGCTGATCCTGATCACCGACAAGAAGATCAGCAACATCCAGGAAGTCCTTCCCCTGCTGGAGCAGGAACGCAGCGAGCCTCTGGCCCTGGTGTTCTGTCCGCTCTATTATCTGGAGCGCAATTTTGGCTATACCGTGCTGGGTGTGGATTTCGCCACCACCCTGACGCTCTATCCCCTGCTGACCCTGCTTGGCAGCGGTCTCATGAGCCTGTACCTGCAGTTCCGCGTGCGCTCCTACGCCAAGGCGCTGGAGGATCTTTCTGTACGGGATTCGCTGACCGGTCTGCTGAACCGCCGCGGCTTCCAGAAGGAAGCGCCCGGCGTACTGGACAAGGCCATT
>CALCUD010000036.1 GCA_937906775.1 uncultured Clostridia bacterium | reverse complement strand
CCATGCTGCATGCCCCGGTGTGCCCTGCGGGCGTGATGCCAGTGATCGTCGACAACGGCTTCGCCGGGTTGCTCAATTACCGGGCGACGTTGCTGGGTGGTTCCTTCATGGCGGCGGACGAATTGGACTATGGGGACGTTCTTATCGGCCGCAGTGTGTGCCTGCAGCTGGCGGCGAATAAGACGCTGACGGTGACGGGGGTGTTTTCGAACGGATGCGAATTTGTCGCGGGTGAGGGTTCGACGCTGGCCTTTGCGGGGACGACGCCGAGCGTCATCTACGGTGACGTGACGCTCTGCAATCTCTCCTGTCAGACGCCGGGCAAGGGGATTTTCGTGGCACCGGGTGCGACGGTGACGGTGACAGGCTCGGCGGACCTGACGGGTGACTCTGGTAATCGCATCGTGATGAAGAGCGCGACGGACGGCGAGAAGTGGAATCTCGTCGGTTCGGCGATCGTGATGAACGGCGTCGCCTTGAAGGACTGCGTGTCAGAGAGCCCGATTACCGTGCTGGACGGCGAGGATCTGGGCGAGAATATGATGACCATGCTCCGCGGCATGGTGGACACCGATGTGGCCGCTGCTCTCAGTGAAAACGGCGGCACAGCAGGAGAAAACGAGCTGCACCGGTTGGCCGCTGCCATGGAGGGCATCTATTTTGCCCGGGGTACGCTGGAAGCCCGCCGCGATCAGCTGCTGGACAAAGACGTCCAGAGTGTTTCCGACCAGATCTTCGACATTGCAAAGAACACCTACGAAGCCAAAGAGCGAGCCTACGGTTCCCAGGTCATGCGGGAGCTGGAGCGAGTGGTTATGCTGCGGGTCGTGGATGAATACTGGATGGATCACATTGATGCCATGGATGACCTGAAGCAGGGCATCGGTCTGCGGGCCTACGGCCAGCACGACCCCGTGATTGCCTACAAGGAAGAGGGTTTCCAGATGTTCCAGGCCATGGTGAATGCCATCCGGGAGGAGACCATCCGCCGCATGTTCCTGGTGCAGCTGCGCACCAACCAGGAGGTCAAACGGGAAAAGGTTGCCAAGGAAACCGGCACCGCCGGTGCGGACAAGGGCAGCGTCAAGCCCACCCCCGTCCGCAAAGCCAAGCGGGTCGGCCCCAACGATCCCTGCCCCTGCGGCAGCGGAAAAAAGTATAAGAATTGCTGCGGAAAGGTGACGGAGTGAAAGATGAACGGGATCGCCGGAGGGTTCTTGTAACGGTCGGATGATGATTTTCTCTCCCTGCCGGATATGATGTGAAGAAAGAAGGAATAATCAAATGATCGAACTGGAACAGTACGCCCAGGATATCGTCGGGATCCGGAAGAGCATTCTGGCCTCCGGGGAGGCGCTGCATGTGGATCACATGCAGGAGCAGATCGACGAGCTGACCGAGGAAATGAACCAGCCGGAGTTCTGGAACGACGCGGACCGGGCCAACGGCGTCAATAAAAAACTGGGCCATCTGAAAAACAAACTGGAGCATTATCGTTCCCTGCTTTCCGCGGCGGATGACATCGACACCATGATGGAGCTTGCCAAGGAAGAAAATGATGAGGACATGGTCACTGAAGTCGGCGAGGAACTCGTCAGGCTGAAGGAGCAGTCCGACGCGCTGGAGCTTGAAACGCTGATGCGCGGCCATTACGACGACAACGACGCGGTTCTGAGCCTGCATGCCGGCGCCGGCGGAACCGAAGCGCAGGACTGGACCCAGATGCTGTACCGGATGTATACCCGCTACTGCGAACGGATGGGATTTGATGTCAAGCTGCTCGACCTGCTGGACGGGGACGAGGCGGGGATCAAGAGCGTGACCTTCGAGGTCAGCGGCGATCACGCCTACGGTTACCTGCGCGGAGAGAAGGGTGTGCACCGCCTTGTCCGGATCTCCCCCTTCGACGCCAATGCCCGCCGGCATACCAGCTTCTCCAGCCTGGACGTGGCGCCGATGCTGGAGGATGACGGCGACGAGATCGAGATCGACATGAAGGATGTCCGCGTGGATACCTACCATTCCAGCGGCGCCGGCGGACAAAACGTCAACAAGACTTCTTCCGCCGTCCGGATGACCCACTTCCCCAGCGGGATTGTGGTCTCCTGCCAGACGGAACGCGATCAGGTCCAGAATCGCGCCACCTGTCTGAAAATGTTGAAAGCCAAGCTGCTGGAGATCCGGGAGCGCGAAAAGGAACAGGAAATGGCTGACATCAAAGGCGAAATGAAAAAAATCGAATGGGGCAGCCAGATCCGGAGTTATGTTTTCCAGCCGTATACCATGGTCAAGGATCACCGCACGAATTTTGAAAGCGGGAATATCGACGACGTGATGAACGGAAATCTCGAAGGCTTTGTGACCGCCTACCTGAAAATGCAGTGAAGAAAGAAAAATGTCGCGGCGCGGGAGCGGCAGGGGCGCTGATCGCCCTGCTGCTCCTTTTCGCCGCTCTGACGGGATGCGTATACGCGCTGGCGTCCGACGGAGCCGGAATGGCCCGGCGGATGCGCGCCGCGGCGCCGGAGGAAACGACGGGACTGCCGGACGCCGAATACGGCGGGATGACCCGGATGATCACCGGGTATCTGACCGGAAGGGCGGAAAGCTTCCAGTATATCTTTACGGACGCGGCCGGAACGGAGCGGCTGTGCTTTCAGCCGCATGAGCAGGCGCACATGGCCGACTGCCGGGCGCTGATCCGTCTGGACCGCGTGATCTTCGGGATCCTGGCGGCGGCGGGAGCGGCCGGGCTGATTCTTGCCCTGCTGCGGATCCGGACGCACCCGGACTGTGCGGATCCGTTTCTGAAAGGCGCGCTGCGGGGGATCGCCGCCGCGGCGATCCTGACCGGCGGGATGATCCTCTGGGGTGCGATCGATTTTGAGGGACTGTTTCTGACATTTCACCGGATCGCGTTTCCGGGCGGAGGATACTGGCTGGATCCGCGGACAGATCTGCTGATCCGGCTGATGCCGGAGAGCTTTTTTACGGGGTACGGGGTGACCGGCGTTCTGATCTGGACCGGGCTGCTGATATTCCCGGCCCTGACGGTGACGGCGCTGCGCCGGAAACAAAGGAGAATAAAGTCATGAGATACGAGAAACGCTGCGAACAGCGGATCCGGGAGCTGCGGGAAAAGGAAACCGTCCGGATCCTCGCCCTGGAGACCAGCTGCGATGAAACCGCGGCGGCGGTGATCGAAAACGGGCGGGTGATCGTTTCCAACGTCGTTTTCAGCCAGATCGACCTGCATGAGCTGTACGGCGGCGTGGTTCCCGAGATCGCGAGCCGCGCGCATATGGAGGCGTGTGACCGGGTCGTGGACGAAGCGCTGAAAGCCGCGGGGATGACGCTCGCGGATGTCGACGCGCTGGCGGTCACCTACGGCCCGGGGCTGGTGGGCGCGCTGTTGACAGGGGTCAACTGCATGAAAGGACTGGCGTACGGAGCGGACAAACCGCTGATCCCGGTCCATCATATCGAAGGCCATGTGAGCGCGAATTTTCTGACGTATCCGGATCTGAAGCCGCCGTTCCTGTGCCTGGTGGTCAGCGGAGGCCACAGCCATCTGGTGGAGGTTTCCGATTACGGGTGCTACCGGGCGATCGGGCAGACGGTCGACGACGCGGCCGGCGAGGCTTTCGACAAGGCGGCCCGGGTCCTGGGACTGCCCTATCCCGGAGGGCCCCGGATCGATAAACTTGCGGAGGAGGGGGATCCGGAGGCGTTCCCGCTTCCGAAGCCGAAGATCGAAGGCCGGTACGATTATTCTTTCAGCGGCGTCAAGACTGCGTTTCTGAATACGGTCCACAGCCTGGAACAGCGGGGCGAAAAACTGCCGAAGGCTGATCTGGCGGCCTCTTTCCGGAACGCTGTCTGTTCGCAGCTGACGGAGAAGGCGGAGCGGCTGCTGACGGACCGCCGGGCGGAAGGCCGGGAAACGGCGATGGCGCTGGCCGGAGGGGTTTCGGCGAACCGGGAACTCCGGCGGCAGATGACGGTCATGTGCGACCGGCTCGGGATCCCGCTGTATATGCCCCGGATCGATCTGTGCACCGATAACGCGGCGATGATCGGCTCCGCGGCGTATTACGGAATGCGGGCGGCCGGGCTCGACCTGAACGCGGCGCCGGCGCTGCGTCTGGTATAAAGAAAGGAGAAGAGGCATGAAAAGGGAGAATGTTTTGCAGGCTGTGAAGTTCACACTGTTTTCCGCCAGCGCGGGGATCATCCAGATCGGGACCTATACGGTCTTTTATGAAGTCTGTCACTGGGCGCCCTGGCTGGCGTATCTGGTCAGTCTGATCCTGAGCGTGCTTTGGAATTTTACCTTCAACCGGAAATATACGTTCCGCAGCGACGCGGATCTGAAGAAATGCATGCTGCTGGTTCTGGCGTATTATCTGGTCTTCACGCCCCTGAGCACCTGGTGGACCGCCGCGCTGACCGGCGCGAATCCCTTTACGGGAGCCGCCGCGGTGGAGAAGCCGCTGGTCAATAACTACGTGGTGGAAGTCGGGACCATGCTGATCAATTTCGTGACCGAATTCCTGTATCAGAAATTCGTGGTGTACCGGGATAAGTCCGGCGGGGAGAAGAAGTGATCCCGAAGGAACAGGAAAGGGAACGTATGAACGAAAATCTGGTCATAAAAGGCGCCCGGGAGCACAATCTGAAAAACGTGGATGTGACCATCCCCAGGGACAGACTCACGGTGATCACGGGTCTGTCGGGAAGCGGAAAGAGCTCGCTGGCGTTTGACACCATTTACGCGGAGGGACAGCGCCGCTATGTCGAAAGCCTGTCCAGTTATGCCCGCCAGTTTCTGGGACAGATGGATAAGCCGGATGTGGATTCCATTGACGGACTCAGCCCCGCGATCTCCATCGACCAGCGAACGACAGGGCGGAATCCCCGCAGTACCGTCGGAACGGTCACGGAGATCCACGACTATCTGCGTCTGCTATGGGCCCGGGCGGGGGTGCCCCATTGTCCGGAATGCGGCAAGGAGATCCGGAAACAGACGGTCGACGAAATGGTCGACGCGGTGCTCCGCCGTCCGGAGGGGACCCGGATGCAGGTCCTTTCGCCGGTCGTCCGCGGGCGGAAGGGCGAACATAAGGATATTCTGGAAAAGGCGGTCAAAGCCGGATACGTCCGGGCCCGGATCGACGGGAAGGTCTGTGACCTCGATGACGCACCCGAGCTGAACAAAAAACAGAAGCATACCGTGGAGATCGTGGTTGACCGGCTGATCGTCCGGAACACGCCGGAATTCCGCCAGCGACTGGCGGATGATATCGAAACCGCGACCGGGCGCTCCGCCGGGCTGGTCATTATGGATTTCTTTGACGGGGATGAGGAGCTTCTGTCCATGAATTACGCCTGCCCGGACTGCGGCGTCAGCCTGGAGGAGCTCAGCCCCCGGATGTTTTCCTTCAACAGTCCCTTTGGAGCCTGCCCGTCCTGCGACGGACTCGGCATCCGGATGCGCATCAGCCCCGAGATCATTTTCCCGGACGGAAATCTGTCCCTCCGGGAGGGCGCGCTGGTGGCCGTGGGCTTCAATGCCGGAGACGACAACGGGATCGCGTCCCAGTATTTCACCGCGATGGGGAAGAAATACGGATTCGATATGGACACGCCGGTGGATGAGATCCCCGAGGAGGGAATGAAAGCCATCCTGTACGGGACCGGAAAAGAGAAAGTCACGATCATGTACGAGGGTTCCCGCGGACAGACGTCCTACGAGACCGCTTTCGAGGGCGTGATCCCGACGCTGGAACGCCGCTACCGCGAGACTTCCAGCGACGGAATGAAGCAGATGTATGAAGAATACATGGCGGAGGAGATCTGCCCGGACTGCGGAGGACGCCGGCTGAAGCGGGAATCCCGCGGGGTAACAGTCGGCGGGCTGAGCCTGCCGGAGGTCAGCGATCTGTGCATCGCGGACGCCCGCAAATTCTTTTCGGAACTGACCCTGGAAGGGAATAAGAAGCTGATCGCGGAGGGCATCCTGAAGGAAGTGGACAGCCGGCTCGGCTTCCTGACGGATGTGGGGCTGGGATACCTGACGCTGTCCCGCGGCGCGGCGACGCTTTCCGGCGGCGAGGCGCAGCGGATCCGGCTGGCCACGCAGATCGGTTCAAAGCTGATGGGCGTCCTGTATGTGCTGGACGAACCCAGCATCGGTCTCCATCAGCGGGATAACGCCAAGCTGATCCGGACGCTGAAGCGGATGCGGGATCTGGGGAATACCGTTCTGGTCGTGGAGCATGACGAGGAGACCATGCGGGAAGCGGACTGGATCGTGGACGTCGGCCCCGGCGCGGGGCTGCACGGGGGCCGGATCGTTGCGGAAGGGACGGTGGAGGATATCGTCGCCTGCCCGGAAAGCCTGACGGGACAGTATCTGAGCGGAAAAAAGACGATCCGGGTACCGGAAAAACGCCGCGTGCCTTCCGGCTGGCTGACGGTCCGGGGCGCTTCGGAACACAACCTGAAGGATATCGACGTGGAAGTGCCGCTGGGCGTTCTGTGCTGCGTCACCGGCGTCAGCGGAAGCGGCAAGAGCAGTCTGGTCAACGAGATCCTGTACAAATATCTCGCGCGGAATCTGAACCGGGCGAAAACCAGGCCGGGGAGATTCATCTCCATGGAGGGCACGGAGCAGCTGGACAAGATCATCATGATCGATCAGAGCCCCATCGGCCGTTCTCCCCGGAGCAATCCCGCCACCTATACCGGACTGTTCGACATGATCCGGAAACTGTTCGCGATGAGCCCGGAGGCGAAGGCCCGGGGATATAAAGAAAACCGGTTTTCTTTCAATGTTAAGGGCGGGCGCTGTGAAGCCTGTCAGGGGGACGGGGTCCAGCGGATCGAGATGCACTTCCTGCCGGATGTGTACGTTCCCTGCGACGTCTGCCACGGACACCGCTATAACCGGGAGACGCTGGAAGTGACCTATCGCGGAAAGAATATCTATGAAGTGCTGGAGATGACGGTGGAGGAAGCGATCGGGTTCTTCGACGCACATCCCCAGATCCTGAAGAAGCTGGAAACGCTTTATGACGTGGGACTCGGATATATGAAACTCGGTCAGGCTTCCACGACGCTTTCCGGCGGCGAGGCCCAGCGCGTGAAACTGGCGACCGAACTGAGCCGCAGAGCGACCGGCAAAACGATCTATCTGCTGGATGAGCCGACCACCGGCCTCCATATGGCGGACGTGGACAGACTGATCACGGTGCTTCAGAAGCTGACCGACGCCGGGAACTCCGTTCTGGTGATCGAACACAATCTGGACGTGATCAAAGTGTCGGACTATCTGATCGACTTGGGTCCGGAAGGCGGAAATCAGGGCGGACGGATCATCGCAAAGGGAACGCCGGAGCAGGTCGCGGCAACGGAGGGATCCCATACCGGGGAGTATCTCCGGAAAGTGTTGAAATGACCTGCCGGGCTTGACGGGTTTCACAGGTGAATGATATAATATTCCGTATTTTTGATGATTCTGGAGGGGATACCATGTCGGGACATTCCAAATGGCATAATATTCAGGCGAAAAAGGGCAAGGCCGACGCGCAGCGCGGTGCTGTGTTCACCAAGATCGGCCGCGAGATCGCGATCGCGGTCCGCGAAGGCGGGGCGAACCCCGATTCCAACGGCAAGCTGCGTGATATTATTGCCAAGGCCAAAGCGAACAACATGCCCAATGACAATATCCAGCGCTCCATTAAAAAGGCCAGCGGTGAACTGAGCAACGTCGTGTACGAGGAGATTACCTATGAAGGATATGCTCCCGGCGGCGTGGCGATCATCGTGGATACCATTTCCGACAATCGCAACCGTACGGCTTCCGATATCCGTCACTGCTTTGCCAAATATGGCGGAAACATGGGGACGACCGGGTCCGTTGGCTTCATGTTCGATACCCGCGGCGTTCTCGTGATCGAGAAGGAGCCCGGTTCCGATGAGGACGAGATGATGATGATCGCGCTGGAAGCCGGCGCCGAGGACGTCAAGGTCGAAGAAGAGGTCTACGAGATCTATACCGACCCGAACGAATTCAGCACGGTCCGCGAAGCGCTCGAAAAACAGGGAATGACCTTCCTGAGCGCCGAAGTGCAGAAGATCCCGCAGAACACCGTTGCTGTGACCGATCCGGACACGATCGAAAAGATCCAGAAGATGCTGGATCTGCTCGAGGAGAGCGACGACGTGCAAAACGTGTATCACAACGCCGATCTGCCCGAAGAGGATGACGACGAGGACTGATCTCCTTTGTCTGCTTCTGACGGGCTTTACCGCCGATACCTGAATCCGGGTGTCGGCGTTTTGTCATCATAAAAGGAAAGAGGGAATACCGGAACGCCGCCGGGCGCTCCGGCCGCAGGATGAAAAACGAACGGTTTATACGGGGAATCCGTGACGGGATCCCGATCGCGCTGGGATATCTCAGCGTGTCCTTTGCCTTCGGGATGCAGGCGACGGGAGCCGGGCTGACCTGGATCCAGGCGGTTCTGATCTCGGCGACCAATCTGACCAGCGCCGGTCAGCTCGCGGGTCTTCCGCTGATGGCCTCCGGAGCGGCGACGCTGGCGGAACTGGCGGAGATGGCGCTGACGCAGCTGACGATCAATCTGCGCTACGCGCTGATGTCCCTTTCTCTCGGACGGAAACTGGACAAGGACATGAATACGCCGCGCCGGATGTTTTTCTCTTTTGCCAACACTGACGAGATTTTCGCCGTCGCCTCTTCCCAGTCCGGAAAAGTCGGAAGGGATTACCTTTACGGTCTGATGGCCATGCCCTGGGTGGGGTGGACCGTGGGGACCCTGCTGGGGGCTGTGGCCGGGACTCTGCTTCCGGAGTTTATCCGCAGCGCGCTGGGGATCGCGATCTACGGAATGTTCCTGGCGATCATTCTGCCGCCCGCCCGGAAGCAGAAGCCAGTCCGGTTCGTGGTGGCGGCGGCGGTGGCGCTGAGCCTGTGCTTCCGCTATCTTCCCGGACTGAACCGCGTTTCCTCCGGATTCGCGATCATCCTTTGCGCGGTGGGTGCGGCGGCAGCCGGCGCCGCGCTTTACCCGGTAAAGGAGGATGAGCCGTGAACTGGGAGAATTTTCTGAAATATCTTGCGGTGATGGCGATCGTGACCTATCTGATCCGGATGCTGCCGCTGACCGTGTTCCGGAAGCCGATCCGGAGCCGGTTCTTCCGCTCGTTTCTGACCTATATTCCCTACGCGGTCCTGGGCGCCATGACCTTTCCCGACGTGCTGTATTCCACAGGAGATCTCCGGACGGCGGTTGCCGGTGTAACCGTTGCCGTGCTGCTGGCCTGGAAAGGAAAGAGCCTGCTGACCGTGGCCATGGCGGCCTGCGCGGCGGTGGCTGCGGCGCAGGGGATCCTGATGCTTTTCTGAACGGGTATTGAGCAGATTTATATACCGTTTATACGATATTATTGTGGAAACCGGCTGAAGGCTTGATTTTTCTTTATTGGTTAGCGTATAATAACTTTACTACATCAAAGGGGAATAGATATGTCACTGAAAGATTACTGCTTTGACGGATCCAGAGAACTGAGGATCTCCGAAATGCCGACAGGCGCGGGGGAGCACAAGGCGGATAAACAGGTCCTGATCACGATGACGGCCGAGAATATTGCCCGTGCCTGCGAATTGCAGGAAAAGCTTTACGCGGCAAAAGAAGAAGGCCTGATCATCGCGCTTCAGGCGCGGGACGCCGCCGGGAAGGACAGCCTCATCAAAAAGGTTCTTTCCGGGCTGAATCCGGCCGCGCTGGAGGTACACTCCTTCAAAGCTCCGAACAAGACCGAGCTCGGGCACGATTATCTGTGGCGTATCAATCAGGCGATCCCGGAGCGGGGTACGATCGGTGTTTTCAATCGCAGCCACTATGAGGATGTGCTGGTGGTCAAGGTCCACAATATGCAGAACGGTTATACAATGGCGAAGCGCTGCATCACCGACGACTTTTTTGAACGCCGCTACCGTCAGCTGAACGATTGGGAGCAGTATCTGTGGGAAAACGGTTACCGCGTTGTCAAGATCTTCCTCAATGTGTCCAAGGAAGAACAGAAGCAGCGCTTTATGGACCGCCTGGAGCTTCCCGAAAAACATTGGAAGCTTTCCGTCAGCGACATGAAGGAGCGCGCCCTGTGGGACGCGTACGATAAAGCGTTTGAAGACGCCATCAACGCGACCGGCACGAAGAACGCCCCCTGGTATGTTCTGCCGGCGGACGCCAAATGGTATACACGCTACCTGTTCAGCGAGATCCTCGTCAAGACGCTTGAGGACATGGATCCCCAGTTCCCTCCGCTGAACAGCGAGGAAGCCGCGAAGATTCCTGCCGCGATGGAAGAACTTGAAAATGACTGACGGGAGGATGCCGATGAAAAAGATCGCGTCGTTCACCGTCAATCACGATACGCTCCGGCCGGGGCTTTATGTATCCCGGGTGGATGGCGACTGCGTCACCTATGACGTCCGGATGAAGGTCCCGAATGCGGGAGACTATCTGGATCAGAAGGGCCTTCACACGCTGGAGCATCTGCTGGCGACGTATCTCCGTAACAGCGCTCGCGCGGACGAGGTGGTCTACACCGGTCCCATGGGCTGCCGGACCGGGTTTTATATCGTGCTGCGCGACAGCGTCAGCGCGGGGGACGCGGTTTCTCTGATCCGGGACGCGTTCCGGTTCGCCGCGGCTTTTGAAGGGGAAATCCCCGGAGCGCAGAAGCGGGAATGCGGAAACTGGCTGGAGCACGATCTGAAAGAAGCCGGACGCGAGGCGGAAGCCTATCTGATGATATTGGAACATTGCAGCGCCGATACGATGTCGTATCCGGTATAACCTGTCCGGAAAGGAGAAAGCGGAATGGAAGGGCTCAATATCCGGAAACTGAGCACCTGCGATTCCTGGAATGCTCTGAACCTGCTGGCTAAAGTGGGCGATAACGAGATCATGACCCAGAACGTCGCAAAGGATTCGGTTGCCTGGCTGACCCCCGCGGCAGATCCGTCGGGGTTTGAGTTCTATTTCATTCTTTCCGGATGCGTCGAGCTCGGAACAGACGCCGAAATCAAGGAGCGCCTTACCGCGGGAGAGTGCTTTACGGTCCACCGTCTCAGGGAAACTGTCCTGATGAAAGCGGTGGAGGATACAACGGTCCTGTGCGTTACCAATACGCCGACCTACGATCGGGTGGACGTCTGGCGTGAAACGCTGAGCGAACAGCTCCGGCAGATCGAAGAACAGGATCAGTATACGGAAACGCACAGCAACGCGGTTCTGTTTTATGCGGTCAAACTGTACGAAGCGCTGCAGAAGCCCCTTCATCTGGAGCTGGAGCTGGACGCTTTTGTGGTCGGCGCGCTGTTCCACGATGTCGGAAAATGCATGATTCCGCGGGAGATCCTTTGCAAGCCGGCGAAGCTGACCGACGAGGAGTACGCGGTGATCAAAAAGCATCCCGAGGAAAGCTGGAACCGCCTGCTGCCTATTTTCGGCGAAAGGATCGCGGGGCTGGCCCGTATGCATCATGAGCGGCTGGACGGAAGCGGCTATCCCGACGGGCTCTGCGCGGAAAAGATTCCTCCGGAGGTCCGGATCCTTTCGGTAGCCGACGCTTTTGACGCCATGACCAGGAAACGCGTCTACAGCAATCCCAGGAGCATGGAGGAGGCCGCCGCGGAATTATATAATATGCCGGAAAAATATGATCGGAGGGTCACTGAAAAATTACTGCAAATGGTACGGGATGGAAGAATGAGTCACTATATGTTGATTGGGAAGTGAAAATATCCGTACAAATTGTACAAAATTCGTGAAACGCAAGCAAAAACAACGGAAAAACAGTGACATGAAAAACCAAAAGTAACCGCAAAAAAGTTACAAAAACCGTTGACAAACCCCTTTTTCCCTGTTATGATGTCATCAGAAAGCAGGGCGGGCAACCGCCGTAAATGAAAATGATAATCGACAGGGAAGAGGGGGAAATTTTCATGAAAAAGTGTCTATGTCTGTTGCTGGTCGTCATTCTGGTGATCGGCTGTTCCGCCGCGTCGGCATGCGGAATCTCCAATCTGCTGAAGAAGACGGCTCAGACGGTGGCGTCCTACACGGCTGTAAGCCTTGCCAACACGGCAACGAAGGTCGTTGTGGGCATTGCGCAGAAGACCAAGGTCAATGACGCCGCGCTGGCGGTAAAGGTGGCCAACGGGATCTGCGACGCCGCTGCGAACTATGCGGCCGCGAATGGCGTGAAGACGAAGTGCGTCATGGAACAGATCACCATCGACAATCAGGTCTGCGATGTCGATCCGCTGATGGTCGTCCCGGGCAGCGGCGGCGGAAAACACTGATTTCCCGAAAGAATAAGGCAGCCGGATCCCCGAACGGGGATCCGGCTTTTTTGCTGTCCGGGCAAGGGAACGGGGCCGGTTTCAGTTGACCGGGACCGGCGCGGACCAGGCTTTCCGTCCGGCGGCGTCCCGGACTTCAACGCGGACATACCGGTCGCCCGGAGAAATGACATAGGTGGCTTCGGTTATTTTGCGCCCTGTAATTGTGCGGTCGGAGACCCAGGGCATATTGGAGTAGAAGATCACAGTTTCGGCTTCGCTGCAGTGAACGGTCAGCGTGTAACCGTCGGTTTCGATCTGACGGATCTGCGGACCGAGGGTGGCATAGAATCGGCCGTTCTTCAGCGCATCCAAAACAGCGGCTTCCGTGAGTTCTCCGGTCTGGACCATCGTCGCGGCGACGGTGGCTTCCGAATCGTAGAAATGGGAATCGTCGTTTGCAAAGACCGGAAGGAGCGATGCGCCGGAGGCCCAGGCGACATCCAGCAGGGAGGAGGAATCCGCCCGGTCCGCGTTATGCGGGACGGTGGAAACGGAATTCCAGATTTCCGCGCCGCAGACGCCTTTGAGGGAGGCGATAAAATCCGGCGTGTTCAGGGACCAGGCCGGATGGGCCAGAAGCGCGACGCCGCCCAGCCGAAGGATATCGTTCACGGCCTGCTGCGGGGTTCCGTTACGGTCCCATTCCGCAGCGATCCTTTCGCTCATGCCGAGTCCGATGAGATGAACCCACTGTCCAGGCAGCTGAAAATCCAGTTCGGTCCCGGGGATCATCAGCAGGCCGTCCGGGGCCTTTCCCGGGTCTGTGACGCGTTTGTGATCGGTGATCGCCAGGATCTCATAGCCCGCTTTCCGGTACAGGGCCATGCATTCCGCCGGGGTCAGCCGCCCGTCGGATTCGGTGGTGTGGCAATGGAAATTGGCTTTCCGGAAGGGGACGGAGTCTGAAAAGTATTTCATGAATATCCTCCGGGATGATTCCGCCTTATCCTTCTCTTTGGCCGGTCCGGATAAAGACGGTCAGTGATTCATTGCTGTCAGTTCGTCATCATTGCCGGTGATTCCTTCCCGGTGTAAACATTGCCGGCTTTTTCATTCCTTTCGGACAGTCCGGCAATCCGGCTTCGCCGTGCTTTCGGACGGGCCCGGTGAAACCGAAGGGTACGGCCTTTTTCACGGCGCCGGTGTTTCCTGCTGGGACGGATTTTCGTGGATCATGATATGTTTGATCTCAGGGTGCTTCGCCTCCACGGTATCGTGAACGCTGTCGGCGATTTCGTGGGCTTCGCGGAGGGGCAGGCTCCCGTCGACGGAGATCTCTACGTCCAGATAGATCTTATCCCCGAATTTGCGGGATTGCAGCAGGTCCACCTTTTCCACGCCGGGCAGGGAGAGAATGAACGCGGTCATTTCCGAGTCCCACTCCATGCCGCAGGAGGTGTCCAGCATTTTGCTGATGGCGTCCTTCAGGATATCGAAGGCAACTTTCAGAATGAACAGGCAGATGATGACACAGGCGATGGCATCCATGACCGGAAAGCCCAGCAGCGCGCCGGCGATCCCGATCAGGGAGCCGATGGAGGAAAAGGCGTCGGACCGGTGATGCCACGCGTCCGCCATGAAGGCGGAGGAGTTCAGCTTGATGGCATAATGCCGGGTATATCGGAACATGCTTTCTTTTGTGACGATCGATACAACGGCGGCAATCAGTGCGATTACGCCGGGGGCTTCCAGGGAACTGCTGTTTCCGGCCAGAATGGAACGAACGCCGCCTGCACCGATGCCGACGCCGGTTCCGAGCAGGATCAGTCCGAGGACCAGCGAGGCCAGACACTCAAATCGGTCGTGTCCGTAGGGGTGTTCGCGATCCGCTTCTTTTCGGGATACGCGTATGCCGATATACGCGACAAACGTGGCAAACACATCGGAAAGGGAATGAACGGCGTCGGAAACCATGGCTTCCGATTTGCCGGCCAGGCCTGCATACAGCTTGAAAGCCACCAGAAGGATGTTTCCGAAAATACCGACATAGGTGACGCGGCGGATCGTTTTGCTTTCGTTCATGGGAAAGAACCTCAATTCATCAGATTCTCTTCACATCGTGTGTTCCGCCCGGGGAGAACTGAAAAACGCACGCCCCTGCGGAACATACAATCTGTCCCGCGGAAGGTGTGCGCCAATTACTTTCCGCTGTTACACTCAGGTAACCCGGCTTATAATTTTCCGAAGAAAATTACCGCTTGCTCAGTTTGTACTGTTGTCTGCATTTCATATTCCGGAATGTCTTGCAGTGCAAAGAGTGGTTGAATGATATCATCCGGACCCTTTTCTGTCAAGGGAAATATACAATGAACATGGTTCGTACAGAATGTAACAATTTCTATGGGGAATGGCTTCCGATATGGATGGATTCGGCTGCATAAAAGGCGGGGAAATAAGCACCGGGCTATATTCATCTGCATTTTGATCGCGTAAAGGACAATCATTAAATATGATTGTACAATTCCGATCATTGAATGAATTTGCAATATTCGGAGAAAGGACCGGCAAAGATGCTGTTCCCTTGGGAACCGTAACAGATCAGTACCGGGGAATGAGCAAACTCACGATTCTGTCAGTAATCGATATCCTTCAGCAGCCGGTCCAGCAGCGCGGCGTTTTTCAGCGTAAAGTCGGGGGAGACACCGGGTTTTTCGCCGGATTGGATGCAGCGGCTCAGCTGAGCGATCTCCATCGCGTAGTTGTCGCCGACGGGAACGGCCTTTTCCGTGATTTTTCCGTCGCGGAGGATCCTGTATTTCAAAGTTCCCTGACCGTTGTATTCCGCCTCGGAGCGGAGATCGCCCTTTGTCCCGTGGATAAAGAGCCGGTCGTACCGGGCGTTCGAATCCTGGCCGAGGATCATGCCGACGTTGAAGGAGGCCCGGGCGCCGTTTTCGAACCCGATCAGGGCTGCGGTAAAAGCATCCACGCCGTCTTCGTTTTTCTCCGCGACGGTACGGGTCCAGCGGACGGGAGAGTCGACCAGGGACAGGATCATCGTGGTGCAGTAGCATCCGAGATCATAGATCATGCCGCCGCCCTGCGCCTTTTTCAGACGGAAATCGGTTTTATATCCCTGCGTCACGAACGCGGTGTCGATATACACGACATCTCCGATCGCTCCGCCTTTCACATCCGCGATCAGGCTTTTCATAAAATCGTTGTGCAGATAGGCAAAGGCTTCCATCAGCAGAACGCCGTTCTCTTCCGCGGCCTTCTGCATTTCCCGCGCGTCCGCCTCGCAAAGCGCCATGGGCTTTTCGCACAGAACATGCTTTCCAGCCCGGAGCGACCGGATGACCCATTCCTTATGCAGATCGTTGGTCAGCGGGATGTAGACCGCCTGTACTTCAGGATCCTGAAGCAGTGCGTCATACCCGATATAGGCTTTTTCGAAGCCGAATTCGCGCTGAAAGCGTCCGATTTTTTCGGCGGTGCGCCCCGCGATCGCGTACGGCCGGGCGTTTTCAGCCTTCAGCAGCCCCGGGATCGTGCAGTGTTCGGCAATGGCGGCGGTTCCGAGAATTCCCCATCTGATCTGTTCCATATTGATCATCCTCCGCGATATCTGTTCATTTGGATTATCTGTGGAAAACATTATACCATCAATCCGGCCTGCGCGACAGTGCCGGCGGCTATAAAAAACGCGCTTATTTTCCGAAAAACCGGTCGTCCGGCGGGACGGTCCCGTTTCCGCGCTGTCTTTATGCTGTCTTTCTTGCCATTGCGAGCCGTTCCGGAGTATAATGGAATATCCGTGATGCTTCAGCGCCGGGAGCTTTGGCCCCGGACGCGAATACGAAGCGCGGAAATCTCATTGAACGACGGGTATCCGGGATCCGGAACCCGAACGGAGGAACAATCATGGCAAGACAGCAGTTTTCCCGGAAGCTTCGGTACATGTGTCTTCTGGCGATGTTTATCGCGATCGAGCTGGTGTTCAAGTTCAGCGGACTGGGCAACATTGCCGTCGGGCCGCTGGTCATGTCGTTTATGACCGTCCCGATCGCTGTGGGAGCGATCCTGCTCGGTCCTGCGGCGGGAGCGGCGCTGGGCTGCGCGTGGGGGCTGACAAGTCTGTATGACGCGATCACCGGCGCCGGCGGCCTGACAAACGCTTTGTTTGCGGTGAATCCCGTGCTGACGGTCATTCTCTGCGTCGGGACCCGGACCCTGATGGGCTTCTGCGTCGGCTGGATCTATAAAGCGCTGAAAAAGATCGATAAAACCGGGATCATTTCCTATTTTATATCCGCTCTTTCAGCCGCGTTGCTGAATACCGTTTTCTTTATGGGTTTCATTATTCTTTTCTTCTACAACAGTGAACCGGTCCAGAACCTGGTTGTGACCAAGGGCGCGCTGAATCCGTTCATGTTCGTCGCTCTGCTGGTCGGCGTACAGGGGCTGATCGAAGCGGGCGTCTGCATGATCGTGGGCGGCGGCGTCGCCAAGGGCGTCGATACGGCGCTGAACCGGAAAAAACATTGATGACCGGAACGGAGGAAGATCCATGATCCTTGCAATGGATATCGGAAATACCAATATCAAGACGGCGCTGTTCGACGGGCCGGAGATGTACAAGTACTGGCGGATGTCCACCAACATCACCTCCACGTCCGATGAGTACGGCATCCGGCTGACCTCCATGTTCGCCCACGAGGGAGTCCCCACCGACGTGGTGGAGGGGATCGTGGTATCGAGCGTGGTGCCGACGATCAACTTCACGATCGAGCATATGCTGCAGAATTACTTCGGAAAAACGCCGCTGTTTATTGCTCCCGGCGTGAAGACCGGTATCAACATCAAATACGAAAATCCCCGGGAGCTCGGCAGCGACCGGATCGCCAACGCGGTCGCGGCGTATGAGGAATACGGCGGTCCCTGCATTTTCATTGACTTCGGGACCGCGACCTCCTTCGGCGTGGTGGATGAGGAAGGATCTTTCCTCGGCGGTTCGATCTGCCCCGGCATCAAGCTGAGCAGCGAGGCGCTGGTCACCGGCACCGCGAAGCTGCCCCGTTTTGAACTGACCCGTCCGGAAAGCGTCATCGGACGGACGACGCTGACCAACCTGCAAAGCGGTATGTATTACGGATATGTGGGTCTGGTCCGCAACATCGTCCGGAAGATCCGCCAGGAACTCGGTCAGGAAGCCTATGTGGTCGCAACAGGCGGTATGGCGCTGATGATCGCGGAGGAAAGCAAAGTGATCGACAAGCTGGACGGTTTGCTGACCCTGAAGGGGCTGCGGCTGATCTGGGAACGCAATAAACCTGAAGGGGGAAGCAACAAATGAAAGAGCTGGTCATCGGATTTTTGGGATGCGGCAATGTCGGCGGCGGGGTTTATTCCCTGCTGAACGGATTCGCGAATGAGATTGAAGCGCGTGACGGGCTGAAGATCAGGATCAAGAAAGCGCTGGTCCGGGATGTCAGCAAAAAGCGGAACATCCCTGTGCCGGCGGAGGTGCTGACCGCGGATCCCACGGACGTTCTGGACGATCCGGAGATCACGCTGGTGGCGGAATTCATGGGCGGCGAACAGCCGGCCTGCGACTATATGCTCCGCGCGCTGGAAAACGGAAAAACTGTGGTGACTGCCAACAAAGTGGCGCTGGCGCTGAACTGGTACCGCCTCCGCAAAGCGGCTGAGGATCATCATGCCGGGCTGTACTATGAGGCGAGCGTCTGCGGCGCGATCCCGGTCATCGCGCTGCTGCAGTCCTCCCTGGAGGCTAACCGGGTGAACTATGTCATGGGCATCATCAACGGGACGACCAACTATATTCTTTCCCGTATGTATGAAAGCGGCGAAAGCTATGAAAACGCGCTGGCCGGCGCGCAGGCGCTGGGTCTGGCGGAGCCCGATCCGTCGACGGATGTCAAAGGGCTTGACGCGGCTTACAAGCTGAGCATTCTGTCCACGCTTGCTTTCCATACCCGGGTGCCTTTCTCGCGGATCTACTGCGAAGGCATCACGGAGATCACCGCCGAGGATGTCGCCTGCGGCAAGGAAATGGGCTATGTGCTGAAGCTGCTGGCGATCGGCCGCCAGGACGGAAACACCGTTCAGGTCCGGGTCCATCCCGCCTTTTTGCCGGCGGACCATCCGATGAGCCAGGTGAACGGTTCTTTCAACGCGGTCTATCTGTACGGCCATGCCTGCAAGGAAATGATCCTGCAGGGCCGGGGCGCCGGGGATTATCCGACGGCGAGCGCTGTCGTGGCGGATATCCTGCAGGCGGCCCGGGCGGAGGAGCATCAGTATCCGTCGTTCGAAAACCGGGAGGAGGAGGATCCGGCGATCCACTTCACGGGCAACTGGTCGACCCGGTTCTTTGTACGTCTGTCCGTGACGGACGCGCCCGGCGTACTGGCGGAGGTGACGGGCCTTCTGGCGAAGGAAGGCATTTCCGTTGCGGCGATGCGCCAGAAGGATCCTACGCCGGACGGGCGCGCCAAGCTGTTCTTCGTGACGCACAATGCTCCGGAAAAAGCTATGAACAGAGTCGTGGCGGCATTGAATTCGGATATTTGCACGGTGGAAAGCGTTATCCGGGTGGAAGCATAAAAAGGAGACTGCGCTGTGGTGAACGGGACTTGGGTGTTATTTGATCTGGACGGAACGCTGACGCGCTCCGAGGAAGGCATCTGGAACTGCGTCCGCTACGCGGCGGAAAAACTCGGCCTGGAAACTCCCGACGCGGCGACCCTGTGGAAATTCATCGGGCCGCCGCTTCAGTATTCCTTCCGGGAATATATGGGGCTGTCGGAGGAAATGGCGGACAGGGCCGTTGCGGCATACCGGGAACGGTACGGCACGGTTGGTATGTTCGAAAACCGGGTGTTTCCCGGTGTGCGCCGGATGCTGCGGACGCTGCGCCGGGAAGGATTCCGCCTCGGGATCGTGACCGGAAAGCCCGCGTACGCGACGCTGGAGATCCTGAAATATTTCGATCTGAACAAATTTTTTGATACGGTGACCTGCGCGACAGACGGCCATGCCGATAAGGATGCTCTGATTTTACAGGCGCTTCCGGAGAAGCACGGGGAAGTCTGGATGGTGGGGGACCGCTGTTTTGATATCGAGGGCGGACGGAAAACCGGCGTCCATACGATCGGGGTGACGTTCGGCTACGGCTCTGAGGAGGAACTGACCTGCGCAGGCGCCGAAAGGCTCGCTCATACGGTGGATGAGATCTGTGAGATCCTTTGCCCCGGAGCAGAAATTCCGAAGGGCGCGTTCCTGTCCATGGAGGGACTGGACGGCAGCGGAAAAGGAACGCAGCTCAAGCGGCTGACGGATACGCTGGACCGCTTCGGCTTTGAAGTGGTCCGGAGCCGGGAACCCGGAGGCAGCCCGATCGGGGAAAAGATCCGGGAGATTCTGCTTGACCGGGAGGACGCGGAAATGGCGCCGGAAACGGAAGCGCTGCTGTTTGCAGCTTCCCGCGCGCAGCATGTCCGCGAAGTGATCCGTCCGGCTGTCGCGGCGGGCAGGGTAGTGCTGTGCGACCGGTTCGTGGATTCCTCTGTGGCTTATCAGGGAGGCGGACGGCAGCTGGGCGTCGATCGGGTGCTGGCGATCAACGCGCCCGCGGTGGACGGAACGCTTCCGATGGCTACGGTGTATCTGGATCTGGATCACCGGACCAGCCTTTCCCGCCGCTGCGCCGCCAGCGAGCCGGACCGGCTGGAGTTGGAGGCGGACAGTTTTCATGCCCGGGTGGAGGAAGCCTATCATGAACTGATCCGTCGGGATCCGGACCGGTTTATTTGCGTCGACGCGAAAGGTACCCGGGAGGAGATCGCGAAGCAGGTGGCGGAGGCTGTACTGGCCCGGCTGACGGAGGCGGAAAAGTGAAGGAACGGGTTGTTGTCGGCATGAGCGGAGGCGTGGATTCCTCCGTGTCGGCCCTGCTGCTCAGGGAGCAGGGCTATGATGTTGTCGGCGTTTTTATGAAAAACTGGGAGGAGCAGGACGAGAACGGAGTCTGCACCGCGGAGAACGACTGGCGGGATGTCCGGGATGTGTGCGACCTGATCGGCATTCCTTATTACAGTGTGAATTTCGCAAAAGAATACTGGGACCGGGTCTTCAGCTATTTTCTGAAGGAATACCGGGCCGGAAGAACGCCGAATCCGGACGTTCTCTGCAACCGGGAGATCAAATTCCGCGCATTCCTCGATTTTGCCATGACGCTGGGCGCTTCGAAAATGGCCACCGGACATTTTGTCAATACAAATGAAAACGGCGACCTGCTCCGGGGCGCCGATCCGAATAAGGATCAGAGTTACTTCCTATATATGGTGCATTCGTCGCAGCTGAAAAAGGCATTGTTCCCGGTCGGGGGAATGACGAAGGCGGAGGTCCGGAAGATCGCCGCGAAGGCGGGGCTTCCTGTCAGCGACAAGAAGGATTCGACCGGCGTATGCTTTATCGGAGAGAGAAATTTCAAAAAGTTTCTTTCTACCTATATGCCCGCGCAGCCCGGAAATATGGTCAGCCCCGACGGGACCGTGGTGGGCCGGCATGACGGACTGATGTACTACACGCTCGGCCAGCGCCGTGGGCTTGGGATCGGCGGATGCGGAGACGGAAGAAGCTGGTTTGTGATCGGCAAGGATCTGGAGAAGAACCGTCTGCTGGTGGCGCAGGGCGAGGATCACCCTATGCTGTACAGCACGCGTTGCGTGGCGGAGGATGTGACCTGGGTCGGAGACGCTCCCCTGCAGGAGGGGGAAACCGTCCGCTGTACGGCAAAGTATCGTTACCGTCAGCCGGATCAGCCGGTGGAGGTAACGCTGAAGAACGGAAAGCTGTATCTGCACTCCCTGGTTCCCCAGCGGGCGGTGACGCCGGGGCAGAGCGCGGTGCTTTATGACGGGATGAAGTGCCTGGGTGGCGGGATCGTGACGGATATTCAGGACGCCGGTCAGGCGGATCTTTCGGAAAACACGAAGGAAATTGTGGACTGACGGAGTGCACAACGCTATTTGTAGATAAAAACACGAACATTATAGCAGAGTGAGGGAAACAACGTACGGAAGCGTTGATTTTCCTCATTTTTTTCAAAAAAACCTGAAAAAAGTGCTTGACAAAGGGGGAAGAAGTTGGTATTCTATACAAGCTCGCTCGC
>CALCUD010000035.1 GCA_937906775.1 uncultured Clostridia bacterium | reverse complement strand
CATGCAGTTTCGATCTCTGTCCGAAGTTACTAAGAAACGGATTACATTTTCGGGTTCGATATATAGATCAGAGATATAGGACATGGCTATTTTCTCATTCTCCTTGTTTATTATGTCGCACTAAGCGTTTGTGTAAGACTCTTAAGCAGATTTACCATTGCAGGATTGCTAAGTATTTTCATCAGCATTTCCTGATTCACGCCGGCTGCGTCAGCTTGTTCAGAAACTATATCCTTTTTTTGACGACTGGGTGCGCTTTCAGCACCGTGGCCAGCATAAAACGCTTCTTCAATCAGCTGCGCATTTTCCACACGGTTCTCATCCAGAATGTGAGAATACTGGTCAGTAACCATGGTTGCCTGGGTATGACCGGAGTCACCTTGTACGGATTTGATATCGCCGCCATTCAGTTTCAGCTTGTAGGTAATGCTGGAATGACGAAGGCTATGAAAGACAACCGGCGGAAGGTTATTTTCCTTGATCAGTTCCTGCATCGATTTGCGAATTCTGGAACCTTCTGTCGGGAATCCAAGTTGAGAGCAGATGACCAGATTGTAATTCTGATACTCGTCCCCCAATGCTTCAATCGTTTCGTCCTGCTCTTTTTTCCATTCCACCAACATTTCCGCAACCGTATTCGGAAGAAATACTCTGCGGACACTGGACTGCGTTTTGGGTTTCTTTAGGACAAGCACCGTCTTGTTGTGTGCTCCCTGCTCCGGGAAGGTGATGAGAATATCTTTTTCTTCCAACGCAGCAACAGCAGCTTTATCGACCCTCTGTAATTCCTTCGTGACGCGGATGGAAGCCTTGCCGGCGAGGATGCTTTCCTCACTGATGTCTACGCAGTCCCAAGTTAAAGCGAGCAATTCTCCAATACGCAGTGAACAACAGAAAGCAAGATTAAGGCAGAGCTTCAGACGTTCGTCTTCGCAGCATTCAATCGCATGGAACAGAGTCTCGGAATCCCAAATTTCACGTTCCTGAGATTCTGACTTTGGCACTGTTGCAAAGCGGGTAGGATTCTTATCAACCAATTCCCATTTCTCAGCCTGCGTAAACATGCTGCGCAGAAGTTTATGAATAACCTTAACGGTGTTGGGTGTCACATAGCGCTGAACCTTCTTTCGGCTCATCCGATCCGTTGCTCTCGGCACCGCAGGAGTCTTCAGCAATGCCTGATAATACTTTTCCAACGTATGGGATGTGATTTCGCTGATCAGCGTATCACCCAGGAACGGGGCAATATAGTTTTTGATCAGCCCAGTATTGCTAGAATAGACAGACAAGGACCATTTCGTTTTGCCGTAAAGAGAAACATACTCCTCGATCAGATCGTTCATGGTAGTACAATGCGGAGCTTCAAATTCGCCAATTTGCTGTTTGTACTCAACTTCTGTTTTTCTCCGCTTCGCCTCTGCCAGATCGGTGTAGGTTTCCCACTTCTGCTTGTGTTCCCCTTTTTCGTTCTCGTAAGGGATGACTACGCAATACTTGCCGTTTCTCGAAATAATGCTTGCCATAATTCTATTCCTTTCATTCTGTAATCGTTGTTTCGTTCTCAATCCAAGCGATGATATCCGGCAAAGTGATGCGCCACTTCTGTGCGATTTTCTTTGCGTGGAGTTCGTTGCTTTCGATTCGCTGATAGATGATATGCTCGTCAATCATCATGACTTTCGCCAATTCCTGAACGGTGTACATTTTTTTCCCGTTTGGAAGACGATTCTTCAGAACCGCTTGATCGTTCTTGAGCACAACTTCTTCCTGCTGTTCCTCTGGCAGATCCTCAAACTTCTTATACTCCGTTTGCCCTTGATACCATCGTTCAAAGCTTTCCTTTGTCACGCGTTTCTGATCTGCTACTGTGACGAAATCCAGTTGATCTCTGTAACGATAAGCAACCTTATAGGATTCACGCCGGTCAATGCATATCATTCGCCCCATTTCGGGAATCGACATGGAAGCCATTTCCAGAGGCAGGTCTTTTACTCGGCCTTCAGCTTTTCGGTAATGTGTCTGGCCAGCATACCAGGCTTCAAATTCATCCCTAAGGATTCTAAAGCCTTGCTTAGTCTGAATCAGATGAAAGTCCTGCTTCAAAACAACCATTTCCCGAAAAGTTTCTTTGTGAATACCCAGTAAATCAGCTGCTTCCCGGATTGTCAGCGATTCGCTGCGTATCTTTTTACCTGGTTCCGGTCCATTAATCTTATGATAATGCGTTTGGTTTTCATACCATTCCTCAAAGCTGGCGATAACAACTCGCATTTGACCTGCGCGTATCACTGTTTCAAAATGCTTTTGCTTAACCAGCCAGTAGCTTTCGGTTTTTCCTAATCCCAGCATTTTCCGCATATCCGGAACACTCATGGTCGTTGCTTGTTTCCCGAAATTCATCGCTGCGTTACTCCTTTCCTCAACAGCTAACGCAGATGGTAGCATGCCTACCACCAAATCGGTAGTCTGTCGCCAGCCTTGATGACAGTCTTCAAAAATCAAGCATGTGCCATCAGCCAGGTATCAAAGGATTCACGCGGAATACGGTAGCCTGCACCTTTGATCTGAATTGCGCGAAACTCTTTCCGACGGATCAGTGCATATACGGCTTTCCTGCCAACACCCATCATTTTCATAATGTCCTCTACCGTGTAGCAGCGGCTCGGTGTTGTTATGGTATTCATCGTAGTTTCCATTTGGATGTCTCCCTTCTGAAAAGCATCTATTCTTGCCTTTCATTGGGGTATGTAAAAAAAGCCGCTTTTTTATAAACATTTACAAAAAAAACTTCCGGATAATTCCGGAAGTCAAGATCGGCAACATGTAGTCAACGTTTAAGAATATAGGCAGCAGCTTCATCTGCCACATGTACAACCCAAGC
The DNA here is from genome assembly GCA_937906775.1 of uncultured Clostridia bacterium. Classification (GTDB taxonomy): domain Bacteria; phylum Bacillota; class Clostridia; order Christensenellales; family Aristaeellaceae; genus Aristaeella. The sequence continues at coordinate 3,061 of CALCUD010000035.1, read as the reverse complement.
TAATGGGAAAGCTGTATATGCGGCACTCACATCGCGTACATTAGCTCCATCTGAGGTTCCCATATGACAGTTAATTGCCGCGGCTTCATCAGTTTTCAGCTTCATAAACTGCTGCACCAGGAAAACAGATTTGGATCCATGGCCGCCGAAGCAATACTTTTCTTCGATACTGTAGGTCGGCACTTCAACCCACTGACCGTCAATCTTCTGATTCCGTTTGTCCTTCTTATAGAAGTTGACCTTACAGAGATCATGAAATAGCGTTGCGATAGTCAGGCTTTCAGCATCAAATTCCAGATCATACGCTTTTGCTGTTTTGATAGTAAGGCTATACACATCCAGACTATGCTCACAGAGTCCGCCTTCATAAGCTCCGTGATATTTTGTACTTGCCGGAGCCGTAAAGAAATCAGACTTCTGCAGCCATCCAAGCAGATCATCAATTCCTTCACGGTGAACATTGTCTTTGCAGAGTTTGATAAATTCCTGTTTCTGTGCATCAATATCCATAAACTTACCTCCCACATCAGCATAATCAAATGGCATCTAACATCGTTATTGGATCTTCCAGGCAAAGGTTCTTGAGTCCCATCAGGGCAAGATGGCTTTTTACTGCTTCAAAGGTATCCATAAACATGCAGGAAACAACGTAACTGTAATTATAAGTTGCAAGATTATCGGAAAAATTAATAGATGTAGCTTTCAACACCTGATCGGAGACCCACGGCGGTAAATGGAGTCCAACGATTATTGCTACGATCTGATCAGCAGAATACTCTGCTCTCGGTTCATTACGCAGTCTGTTGATCGTGCGCGTAGAAATGCCGGTTCTTCCAGACAATTCTTCTACAGAAACATCGCAATCATCCATCAACTGAACAAGCATATCCGGGAAAAACCTCGGCAGTTTTCGCAAATAGCGCATATTGATCTGCTGCTGGTGTACCACGTCAGGTTTGGGATCCTCTACCGAATATTCCTTGGGTGGGAAATACAGAAAATGCTTGTTGTACTCTTCGTCACTATGAAGGCGACCAAAGCGGAAAATGTAAGTCTCGTCCCGTTCATATACTTCAATGAAGCGGAGACAGTACTGATCAATATGTTCCAGAACCTCATTTTTTAATCTCGGACCCTTATTGGTCTGATAGTAAATCTCCGGGTCATTGATACAGACATGTCCATCGACATACATGAATTTCCTGCTATCAATCAGTTTCCGAAATTCCTTGTCCTGAAAATAGTTCTTGGCGAATTGCTCACGGCTGATAAAGAAAGTGTAGTCACCGCTTCCTTTATCATGCTGGAATGAAAATGGCTGAACAAAATGATCATCCAGGTAATTACATGCACCGCGAGCTTCGATCTGTCCCATTCGGATTATACGTGCCCGTACTCTGAAAGGCGGGATCTTATACTCGTTGGCAATTCCCATACAGATATGTTCATACATAGCACCCGGATGCATGTTCGAAGCCTGGGCGCTTCTTGTTTCAAGCTGCTTTTTCATAAACGGAGTCGGCATCCATACGGCAAAACTTCCATGCACTGCTTGAAATTCAAGCCAGCTCAGAGCATCGGCTTTTTTCTTGCCTTTCCACCGTACGGAACGGGTTTTCTTAATCTGCCGAAGATCATTTGTATACATCTTCTGCAGCAGATAGAACATATAATGCCATTCATAGTGAATACACTCATGGAAAATCTCAAGCATGCAATAATCTTTGCGAATGGCATTTAAGTTGATAACAATGGTATTAGCGTCAACGTCAACACGCTTTGTAATGACATTATTGTCTTCGTCTTTCAAATCTGTATCAATGGTTACAGTACCTTCTTTGAAGAACAACTGGCTTTTGTTCTTTTTACATTTATGAAGCGGCAGCATCACAATCTGCAAACCCATCTTTTGAGCCAGTGTCCGCGGATAATTCTTATGCTGATCCTCCCAGCCTTCTCTGTTATAGGTCTTGAGTAAATCTTCGGCGCGTTCTTCGATCAGCACCTTATTCATTACAGGAATCAGATATTCGTCCAATACATAATAATACGGACTGTCATTTTCATTGACATCTGTTTTCTGATTACTGATTTCAATCCTAACGAGTTTGATATTCTCTTCCATATCAAACTCCATCGTTGCATAATAGCTCTTTACTATTCCATGCCTTTCACCAAAGTCAATATTTGCGTCCAGACTGATTTGAGCTATTAATGTATATTTGCCAAAGCTCCAGAAATCCATTTTCGTGAGCTCGATGTCATTCACGTTTGCGATATCCGAATACTGCTTCCCGCTACTCACAATTTTATCGGCTAAATACCTGTTAAGATGCTTCTTCAGCGTCCGCTTGTAGTGTAAAGCAATGTGATTCTTCATGGACTGCAATCTGGGGACAAGCAACGTTTTGCGATCATACATGACCTCAAAAACTTCCTCCGGCGAGGCATCATCCGGAACAATAAACGGAAATTCTTCGCCAGTCATTTCCGATTCATTCCGTGCGTACACATTGTCCCAAGTATCGGTTTCGTACATTTCGGGTTCCTTTCTCCAAATTCAGGGTCGGTTCAAGAACTAACTATGAATGATAGTCCCTATCTGTTTTATTACATAAACCGCTACGCCCTGGATCTCAAACCCGGTCATCGGCCTGATATCCTTCATCGTTGCGTTTTCGGGATGAAGAACCACATGTCCATCCTCATCATACATAAAGGTTTTCAATGTGGACTCGCTCCCATCAACTAATGCTGCGATAATCTCACCTTCCTTTGCAGTTTTCTGCTTTCGGACAACTACCAAATCTCCGGTATCAATACCTGCCTCGATCATGGAGTCGCCTTTGGCTTTCAGGATAAAGAATTCGCCACGACCAACCAGACTGCTTGGCAGCGGAATATAGGTTTCAACCTGTTCCGCCTGTTCTTCCGGCGAGCCGCATGGAATGGAACCGCTGATCCCAGCAAAACTGACATCTGACTTAACCTTCAGCGTCATATCTGTAGATATCTCATTGTTGGTATAATTCAGAATGCCGTTTTCCTGCATGTAGTCAAT
>CALCUD010000034.1 GCA_937906775.1 uncultured Clostridia bacterium | reverse complement strand
AACGGCGAGGCGACGCGGCTCATCAAGCGCTGCAACGACTTCGGCGCGGGCGGCGTCTCTGTCGCCATCGGCGAGCTGGCGGACGGTCTGGATATCGATCTGAACGCCGTTCCGCGTAAATATGACGGACTGGACGGCACTGAGCTGGCTATTTCGGAAAGCCAGGAGCGCATGGCCGTCGTCGTAGCGAAGGAGGATGTCGATCACTTCCTGAAGCTGGCGGAAAGCGAGAATCTGCAGGCCTGCCCCGTGGCGGCCGTGAAGAAGGATCCGCGCCTGACGATGCGCTGGAACGGAAAAGTCATCGTTGACATCAGCCGCGAATTCCTGAATTCCAACGGCGCGCCGAAGCATATCGACGTGACTCCCGCCGCGCCGGAGGATTGGGCGAAGCCCGTTTCCGGCACCTTTACCGAAAACTGCGAGGCCATGGCGAAGGATCTGAATATGTGCTCCCGCCGCGGCCTGTCCGAACGGTTTGATTCCACCATCGGCGCTGGCACCGTGCTGATGCCCTTCGGCGGAAAGAATCAGCTGACCCCCATCCAGGCCATGGTGCAGAAGATCTCCATGGAAAAGAAGCATACGGACGACTGCTCCCTGATGGCCTGGGGCTACAATCCGGCGATCACCGAAAAGAGTCCTTATCACGGCGCGTATCTCGCGGTCGTGGAGTCCGTGGCGAAGCTGATCGCCACCGGCGCGACCTTTGAGGATACCTATCTGACCTTCCAGGAATATTTCGAAAAGCCCGGCCGGGACGGAAAGCGCTGGGGCAAGCCTGCGGCCGCGCTGCTGGGCGCTTTCGAAGCCCAGAAGGAACTCGGCATCGGCGCGATCGGCGGCAAGGACTCCATGTCCGGCTCGTTTGAGGATCTGGATGTTCCGCCGACGCTGGTCTCCTTCGCGGTCACCTGCGCGAAAACCGGGGATATCCTCTCGCCTGAGCTGAAGAAGGCCGGAAACAGGATCATCCTGCTTTCCACCGAATACAACGCGGACGGTCTTCCGGACACCGCGTCCCTGCTGGCGACCTTTGAAAAGGTCAACGCGCTGCAGCGGAGCGGAAAAGCTGTTTCCTGCTATACGCCCGGCCAGGGCGGCATCCTGGAGGCGGTCATGAAGTCCGCCTTCGGCAATTCCCTCGGCTGCCGGTTTGAGACCGGCTTGACCGTGGAGGAACTGACCCGCTACCGTTACGGCGACTTCCTGCTGGAAGTTGCGCCCGACGTGACCGAGGGAGTTCTCATCGGTACCGTGACGGAAGAAGCCGCGCTGACGCTTGGCGGGGAAAAGGCTGATCTCGGCAGCATGCTGACGGCCTGGGAGGACCGGCTGGAAAAGGTTTATTCCTGCAATATTCCGATGCCGGAGGAAAAGATCCCGGCGTATACAAATACCGTGAAGAGCTGGCCCGCGCCCGCCGTGAAGACCGCGAAGCCCACGGTCCTGATCCCTGCCTTCCCCGGCACGAACTGCGAATATGACAGCGCCCGGGCGGTCCGGGACGCCGGAGCGGAAGCGAAGATCCTCGTGATCAACAACCGGACGGCGGAGGGCATCACCCGCAGCGTGGACGCGTTCGCGCAGGAAATGAAGAACGCCCAGATGATCTTCATCCCCGGCGGCTTCTCCGGCGGCGACGAACCGGACGGTTCCGCGAAGTTTATCACTGCCTTTTTCCGCAACGCGGAGATCCGGGACGGCGTGACCGACCTGCTGGAAAAGCGTGACGGTCTGATGTGCGGGATCTGCAACGGCTTCCAGGCGCTGATCAAGCTGGGCCTCGTGCCGTACGGAAAGATCATCGACACGGATGAGACCTGCCCGACGCTGACCTTCAACACGATCGCGAGGCACCAGAGCCGGATCGTGCGGACCCGCGTCGCGTCCAACAGGAGCCCCTGGCTGCGGCTGGCGGAGGTCGGCGGCATCTACAATGTTCCGATCAGCCACGGGGAGGGCCGCTTCCTCGCGAGCGAGGAGCTGATCGCGCAGCTCGCCGCGAACGGCCAGATCGCGACCCAGTATGTGGATCTGGACGGCTGCCCCACGATGGATGTGCGCTGCAACCCGAACGGTTCCCTGCACGCGATCGAGGGGATCACCAGCCCCGACGGACGCGTCATCGGCAAGATGGGCCACAGCGAACGCGTCGGCGCCGGTCTTTACAGAAATGTACCCGGCGAATATGATATCCGTATGTTTGAATCCGCGGTGGCATATTTCAAAGGCTGAAACGGAGAAATGGAGGAAGAGTCATGGCGTATCTGTCCGATATCGAAATCGCGCAGCAGTGCGAGATGAAACCGATCCTGGAAATCGCGAAGGCGGCCCATGTGGATGAAAAATACGTGGAGCCGTATGGAAAATATAAGGCGAAGATCGATCCCGCGCTGATCGCGGAGACCGACCGGAAGCCCGGTAAACTGGTGCTTGTGACGGCGATCACCCCGACCCCGGCGGGCGAGGGCAAGACCACGACGACGATCGGCCTGGCCGACGGTCTGAAAAGGATCGGCAAGGACGTCACCGTCGCCCTGCGCATCGTAAAAGACCGAGAGGTTGATGCCGTTGTACTTCTCCGTCACATCGAAGAGGAGGTCGGCGTAGTCGGTGAAGTATTCGGGATGCTCCTCCAGCTTCTCCAGTTTCGTGCGCCGGACGAATACGGGGGCCTTGCCGCAGAACCTCATCGGACAATGCGCCCGCCA
>CALCUD010000033.1 GCA_937906775.1 uncultured Clostridia bacterium | reverse complement strand
ACGTGGGGTTTAGTCCGCTCGTAATGTCCTTTAGCCATTGGGTTTCCCTCCTAAAAATTCTCGCTCAAAAGCGAATGTTTTGCTTCCGAGCTATTGATGCGGTTGTGGAGCAGGTGATGGGAATCGAACCCACGTGACCAGCTTGGGAAGCTGGAGCTCTGCCATTGAGCTACACCTGCATGTCCCGCATCAAGCCCCTGAAGACTCGTGAACGGAGTATATTTTACCCGGTTCTCCCTTATCTGTCAAGCTTTTTCAAAACATCAGAAAAACAGAAGCGGCGTCCGGATTCTGCCGCTTCTGTCTGTTTTCATTCCTGCCGCTGAGCCCTGAAACGGCCGGGCGTCATATTTTTCAGCCGCTTGAAATCTTTGATCATGTGACTGCAGTCGGCATAGCCGGTCTCCTGACTGATATAGGTCAGATCGCAGTCGGTGAACAGCAGGTAATGCTCCACCTTGGAAAGACGGACCTGTTCGATGTAGTCCTTGCAGCTGATGCCGTAAATCTCCCGGAAACGCTTGGCAAACCAGGGATAGCTCAGGCCGCAGTAGCGGGCGAGCTCTTCGACCTTCAGCGATTCGCGGATATTCCGGTCGATATAGGAGGTGATGGAATAAATCGGGTCGGACAGTACGGCGCGGCTCTGGATATTGTAGCCGTTTTGCATCCAGAGGCGCACGAGTGCGGTGCAGATCAGGTACAGGCGGGATTTGATGGCCAGATCGTATCCGTAGGCGTGTTCGCGATATTCGCGGATACACTCCCTGAACTGCTCTGTCAGGCGGATTTCTTCTGCGACGGAGGCCGCGATGAGCATGGGCTGCTGCTGATGCTCGGCTTCCAGAAAAATGCTTTTCAGATTCGGCGCGTAGGAGGGGGTCTCATCCAACTGGTTCAGATCCAGTTTGATGACCTCATAACAGACGTCGCCGCCGTCAGTCGAAAAGATCGCGTGCGGTACCCGGGGAGATATGAAAAGAAAATCTCCGGACTCAAGACGGACTTCTTCGTCACCTCTCAGGATTCGGAGCGCTCCGCTTTTCGCCAGCAGCATCTCGGCGAAATAATGCCAGTGGGATTCGACCGGGAAAGGAAGCTCCCGGGAATCGTATATGAAACACTCAAACGGCATGCAAAGCGGATTGGACGGTTCATAATTGCTTGCGTTCATTTGCCGGACCTCCAACGGAAAATACAATATCACGATGGAAATATTATACCTGAAATGGTAAAATTGTCCAGTCTTGATTACGAAAGTGCCGGTTTTTTTTATGATCGGGATTTATACTTCATAATCGAAGCAGGAACGGAGTTCCGTAAAAGGTCTGACTTTTCCGGATGCCACGGCTGTGTGAGCGGGGTGGACGGCATAGGCGGAAAGCGCCCCGGTGTTTTCAAACAGCGAGTCCAGCATCAGGTCACCCGTGGAGCTGTCCAGTCCGGCGATGCTGACCCTGATTTCCAGAAGCCCGGGAATCTGTCCCAGAAGGCCTTCCAGACCTTCTTTGATGTCTTTTTTGACGGATTCAAGCGCCTCGGGGGATTCCTGCGGCTTCAGTTTCCAGATAATGACATGGCGTACCATTTGTTTTTCCTCCGTGAAAAAAAGTTACTCAAACTGGAAGGTGGAGAGCATGAGCTCGATATCCGGCGCTTCGATTCCTGTGAAAGTCACGATATAACCGAGCCCGTCTTCATCCGAGATAATGTACTGCTGAATTTCTCTTTCCAGCATGACGCAGGACAGATGATACCAGGTGTAATGGCCGATCTGTTCCATATCGTAGGTAGTAATGTTCTCGCTGTCCACTCCGACGGTCGCATAGGATGCGAGATTGCTGGCGTCCAGCTGTGTCTTGACGAAGGGAAGCATCGAACCGGGTATGCCGATATTCTGGACCTGGACATTGATGTTTCCGGTCAGCGAGCTGTCCAGGATCATATCCAGCTGAGTGAGGTCCACGTTGGCCAGAGAGGCCTGCATCCGGGCAAGTTGATCGCTGTCGACTCCCGGCAGGTCTCCGTTCTTGATTCTGGATTCGACCATGCTCACGAACGAATCGTTCACGGGAATGAAATCCGCGGGAATCATCATGGAATAATTCGCATTTTCCGATGTGTACAATTGAGCTTCGGCTGTCTGGCTTTCCGCGGAAGCAATACCGGAAAGAAGCAGCAGCGCAGCGGTCAGAAGAACAAGCAGTTTTTTCAAATGAATTCCCCCCTGATCAGAAAATCGTCACCGCGGGATCGCGGTACCGGAACAGAGTAGCATAGGACAGGGAAGGAATCAAGTACGGGATTATGATGAATCTGAGTCCGGCTGCTCCCTGGAGAATTGCGGCCGGAAGGAAATATACGGTGCCCGTTGACAGCCGGGCCAGGCTGTCATATGATATTTTCAAGTTGCGAGAGGGAGGGTTTCTGTATGGTGGCCTTCAGGAAATTGCGGTAATCCGTTATGATATGAACGCAGGCCGGGCGGACGTTCCGGTCTGCTTGCGGTGCTGAAGGCCGCTCTGTGACGCAGGACTCTGTACTGTTTCCTGTCTGAAATACTGATTGATATATTCGGGCCTGAAGAAAGCCGTGTCAGCAGCCGTTCTTTTCTGCTGCCCGGCCGGCAGGTTTTGCACCGGAGCGGTTTCTTTGAAGATCGAAAAACAAAGGAGTATATGATTATGGAATTTGCGGATAATATTCTGAAAAGCTATCTGAAAAATGTCTATTTCATCTGCGGGACCCCGTGCGGCGGGAAAACATCCGTGTCCCGGGCGCTGGGGAGAATGTACGGCGTTCCGGTATATGATATTGACGAAAGGTTTGAGCATCATCAGCAAATAGCCTCTTCCGAATATCAGCCGAATATGTGCAGACAGTTTGAAAGCGCCGACGCGTTCTTCGGCCGCAGCGTGGAGGAATACAGGCGCTGGCTGCTGGGAAACCGGCGGGAACAGATCGACTTTATTCTGCTGGATCTGATCCGGCTGTCGGAAAAAGACCGGATCATCTGTGACTGCCATCTGAACACAGAGGAGCTGGACCGGCTGTCCGACCCGTCCCGGGCGGCGTTCCTGCTCCGAAATCCGGTCAATCTTGTGGAGGAGTATTGCAACCGTCCGGATCATCAGGGCTTCAGTGAATATATCCACAGTGCGACAGATTATGCCGCTGCGGCAAAAACCTGCAATGAGACGCTGCTTTCACTGAACAGGGAACCGTATCGCGCGGTTCGTGAAAGCAGGTATTTCTGGCTTGAAAAGGATAGCCGGCGTACCGTCGAACAAACGGCGGACCTGGTGGCGGCCCACTTTGGATGGATTCCGGATGATCCGGTCACGGTCCAAAGGGAGGGAAGGGACTGATCTGAAAAAGCATGACAAAGCCGCGGAAGCCGGAGTCTCCGCGGCTTTTTCGGTTTCCGGCTGAACGCGATGCCTCCGCGTCTTCACCGGCTGATACGGCGGCGGACTTTCTCCAGATCGGCGGTCAGCGCCGTTTCCTCCGGGTAATTGCTTTCCAGGATCACGGCGCCGGAATATCCGCTGTTCAGAATGACTGAGAAAATATCCTCGAAACGGCTGTCGCCCTGCCAGAGCGGGCGGCTTCCCAGCTCCGGCGCGATCCCGTCCTTGATATGAAGGTAGGAACCGCAGCAATCTTTCCAGCTTCGGAATATCTCAACGGCGTCGGTTCCCGCCATGGCTGAATAGTTTTGGGAGTCGAACAGCAGGCGGAGATTTTCACGGTCCACTTCATTCCATAACCGGGTCAGCTGTTCGCGACCCAGTACGTTTTCCGTATAGACGAGGATCCCTTTTTCCGACGCGAGATCGCACAACCGGCGCAGGGCTTCCGCTGAGGCCCGGAAAGTCGCGCTGTCCGTGATCCGGTTCGCAAAGAAGTGAGGGACAGAAACGGATGGGATCCCCATCGCCGCGGCTGTTTCAATGCCGCAGGCCACGGTCGCAGCCGCGGTTTCGGAACGCGGATCCTGCAGCCCTGCCGTGAATCCGTGAGAACACAGATCGTTCAGGGCAAGGGAAACAATTTCCAATCCGTAACGCGCGGTACTTTCCAGCCAGGAATCGCGGATTTTCCGATCCGTCATGGGGTAACCGTCATCGGCGCTGCCGAGATCCAGATGCAGGGCGGATAAACCGAGATCTTTCGCGTGACGGCACAGATCTTCACACGTCCAGGGGACCGTCCACTGCGTGATACCGAGTTGATTTCGCATATGCTTTGCCTCCGCGGGAGAAAATCCCGCCGGTTCCTGCAAGGAACCGATTCTTTTGATGAAATCAGAATCTGATTCCATCCGCTTTGCGCAGGACCATGGCCGGACAGGGATGCGGATGGTCCGGTCCGAAGGCGCACCGGGGACAGCTGAAACAACTGACATACGGTGAACCGTGGAGAATGGCTTCGGTAAAAGCCGGGTCGGCCAGCAGCCCGCACGCGAGATCGATCGTATCGGTCAGATCGTGATCAAACATATACCGGACCTGCTCGACTGTCCGAAATCCGTTCACGCACGAGACAGGAACGCGTCCCCTGAAATGTTCATGCATCCGGACGCCCAGCGCGGCGATCCGGTTGTAGGGAAGACTTTCGTCGTGCGGCAACTGTCTGAATTCGGCGATCCCGCATGACACATGAAGATAATCGCATCCCGCGGCTACATATTTTTCCGCGATACCGACCGCCTCACCGGCCGTGGGATCGCAGCCGGAAACACGTGCGGAGATCAGGAAATCCTTTCCGCAGGCCTGCCGGATCGCCCTGATGATCCGGCTGCCGAAGAGCGCTTTGTCCTGCCCGTATTCGTCTTCGCGCCGGTTGACCGATGAAGCAAAATCGTTGATCAGATAGGCATGACAGGCATGCAGCTGTACACCGTCATAGCCGGCTTTCTGCGCGCGGACGGCCGCTTCTGTGAACTGCGCTTCGATCCGGTGAATATCCTTCACAGTCAGCTCGACTGCTTCCGCGTCCCGGAATCCGTCGTTCCACGTAACGGCGGAGGGGGAGGTGAGCGGGCCGCAGTCAGGATGTGTTCCCAAACCGCCGTGGTGGATCTGCGGGATCACGAGGGCGCCCTGTCTGTGGACCGCGTCCGCAAGCTTCCGGTGACCATCGATCTGGCTGTCACACCATAAACCGAGCTGTGCGGGATGGAGACGGGCCTCCTTCGCCACGCAGGTCGCTTCCACAACGATCAGGCCGCATTCATGCGCCGCGCGTTCCTCGTAGTGCCGCACAAATTCATCGGTCACGGTTCCGTCTTCGTCGGCGTAGAATTTGACGGTCGGCGCCATGGTGATCCTGTTTCTGAGGACTTTTGTTCCGATCCGGAGCGGAGAATGAATGTCAGTCATAAAACGGTTCTCCTTTTGTTCCCGAAATGATCCCGTAATCCGACGGGAAGGACGGTATTGCACTGCAAAGGATCAGTTTCATGTATTGTAGCATGGATATTGACGCGTTAGTTACCGATAAACAGGGATTTGTCAGATCAATTCCAATCTCATAGAAACCAGTTCTTGCCAGCCTTGGAAACGAGATAAAAAACCTCTTGGATTTCGTCCGAATTCTATAAAGCCCATTTTTCTATACAGCGAGATTGCACGCGTATTGTCGCTTACGACCATTAATTCCAATTGGGAATATCCGACACTATTGGAAAACTCAATGCAAGCTGCCATTAAAGCCTGACCAATACCGATACCCCAGTAGTCTTTCTCAATGACAATTCCAAACTCCGCACGGTGTTTTACCTTATTTGTGCCGATTGAAGACACACTGGCAGTTCCGACAATATGCCCGTCAACAACAGCAACGAGATAAACTTCCTTCTCCGAATCCGCAATGTTGTTTAAAAACTTCTTCTCAAATTCTGCATCAAAGGTCGCTTCATCTTTGTAGGATGACAGGAAATCCGTCTGCTCATGAGTCAACAGAAAAACATTTAATACTTCCTGTGCGTCGTCGCCGAAAGCTTCTCTAATCAAGCAATTCTTGTTGTTTTTTAATACTACATCTTTTGTATACTTCATCTGAGACCTCCGTAACTTTCGGGTTGTCAGTTTAAAATAGTATCACAGAATTCCTTAATCTCATCAATCCTGGCAGCGACATCTTCTTTATTCTCAATGGAACAAAGCCCTAACTTACCGCAGGATTCAATTTCCAAATGTCCATGAAAATGTTCAATACTGCTAATGATTCTTTCACATTCAGGCATACTTGGCCCTGTTCGGAGTGCGACAGTATAACCTTTTTTCCCTGCGGATAGTTTTGCATGTGGCTCATGTGTATTACACCAAGGTGTACATCTGTCTATAAACACTTTAAATTGTCCTGGAATATCCGCCCAATATGAAGGTGAAACGGATACTATTTTATCTGCCCATTCATACTGTTCCATCAGCTTCATCACATCATCTTTTTGAAAACACTGCGCTGTGTTATGGCAGGTTCTGCACCCCTTACATAAAGCAATTTCATAATCATCAATGCAGATGCTTCTTACTTCATTTCCTTCACTGACATGACCTTTTACTATATTCACAATTTCTGCTGTCGCGCCGTTTCTAACCGGACTGCAATTGATAATCAGTATTTTCATAAGTTCCTGTTCCTCACTTAATCAGATTTGCACGATTATGCCCTTTCAATGATTTGATATACTTTTTCAGACCATTCCCATATATCAGAACAATCATTGTCAACATAGATGATCCGTTCTTTCAGATTGTCCGGAATACAGCCTTCAACTTTCCGTTTTTCAGCTAATGGAACAATAATCCTGTATACCCAATCAGAAAGGATTATTTCATCTTTAACTTTCATGGGCAATACCCCGTCAAATATTCTTTTGGGGTGTTTCGCCAATTCTTCATATTTGAAATAATACCTTATGCCCGGTTGAAAATGTATACTCAGGTCTTCATCGCTTGGGAATTTTCCCAATGACCGTTCCATAACCAGTCTGTCTCCAGCCTGACAATTTCCCCAGGAAAACATAATATATTCAAAGTAATCTGCCGGGTCATTTGCTGCATTTCTGCTTTCCCGCATTAATTGCTGAACCGGTACACCTCGTGCCTTTATTGCTGACAATAATCTCCCGCATTCGAATATTTTTACCGCGTTCTCAACAGAGGTAGTATGACATACATATTCTGTTTCGCATCCCTTTCGATATGGACAAGCTGTACATTCAGTGATCAGTCCGGGGCGAGCTGCTAAGGAATAGAACGATCTATTGTTCAATCCTTCGCTGATTTTGTTTCGTAAATCGCTATTGTCACACTCAATTACACATTCTCTGCCATACATTTTTTCGTAGTCTGTAAACTCAATGAGTGTTCTTATTTCCCAATCCGATATATCAGGATAGTGTGAAAGCTTTTTGTACAGAATACCGTCCCATACTTCAGTAAATTCAAAATTCCCAACTTTGATTATCATGGATTTCCCCCGCAAATTCTGTTTTGCCGTTACTTCTCTTTGTCTGATTTAATAGAGAGATTGATGAGTCACCCCCGGCAGACTGAAGTTTAGCAATATCTGTTACCATATTGTTTTCGTGCTTCTTGTGTCCAGCGGCGAATAAAGTCTGTCTTGGCATCCGTATATGCATCTCTGTTGTATTCGTACGTCTTCCACAGA
>CALCUD010000032.1 GCA_937906775.1 uncultured Clostridia bacterium | reverse complement strand
TTCGTTTCGAATGATCCTTCTGTCTTCCGGAACGTTGATATCTTCCCTGTCCATAAATTGTTCAGGATCAAACACAATAATCACATTTCCCATGTCAAAAACAACATTCCGGATCATTGACAACTCTCCTCCTGTATCGGTTTCTTTTCAGAAATAATCAATTGACCGTTCCGTAATCCCTTCGGATAATGGTTTTTTAAAATCCCGTCGCTGATCTTTCCCCATCCGAGATTCAACCCTCTATATGATGCAATAACCCAGCCTTTTCCTTCCGCTGCAAATGTTTCGCCGGCCATATAGCGCAATGCTTCTTCTCCGCTCAGTTCTGTTTCCGGAGCATAACTTTTTTGAAAACTCATTGCTGCCGCATGATCCGGAATAATCTGCTTCCCTTTTTCTTCGCATAAATGCAACCCTGCACGCAGGACGCGTATTCCTCTCAGATCAGGACAACTGCTGACTGAAACAACCGTATTTCCGAAAAGCCGCAGTTCCTCACTCTCTGTTCCTATTAATTCTTTTACGCGCAATGCCGTATCCTTTCCAACCAAAGGAAGAGCTGATTCCCCAAAGCGCCGTGTTTTTAACGTTCCGTTTTTTCTGAATAGTGCCACAAACTGCCCTTCCCCTTTCATCCGATGAGGCCAACACACAGTCATCCCTGAATGTCCGTCAATTTGGGAGAGTGTAAACGGTTCCAGCGTAAATTCAGGATGGTTCTGTACAAACCAAAGCGCGTTATTTTCATTTTCCTGCGGATTCAGCGTGCAGGTTGAATAAACCAGTCTTCCTCCCGGAATAACAAGCCGTGCAGCAGCATTCAGGATCTCTTTTTGTCGCTCGGAACAACCTTCCGCAGTTTTTTCAGACCACTCACGGATACTTTCAGGGTGTCTTCTGAACATTCCTTCTCCGGAGCACGGAGCGTCAACCATGACGCCGTCAAACATCTCCGGCCATTTATCCGCAAGCTGTTCCGGCCATGCTGAAGTAACAATCGCGTTCGGTATTCCAAGACGCTCAATATTTCTTGAAAGGATTGCCGCACGTTTCGGAACAGGTTCGTTGCTGATCAACAGTCCGGACCCTTTCATAGCGCAACCCATCTGAGTACTTTTCCCTCCGGGTGCAGCACACAGGTCAAGAATTATCTCTCCCGGTTGCGCACACATGACCGATGCCGGAATCATCGCACTCGGTTCCTGAAGATAGAATGCTCCGGCTTCATGCATCAAAGTTACTCCTGCCAATGATTCCAAAGAGAGATAATAGGCGTGATCAGCCCATGGAATCAGCTCGGAATATCTGCACTCATAATCAGATGGGATCGATTTCATCGGATTAAACCGGATTCCCCGGTAAAACGGCTTTTCATATGAATTCAAAAAGGCAGGCAACTCCTCGCCAAGCTGTCCGCCGACTCTTTTTACAAAATCTTCAGGTAATGATAAAGTCATGTTTCACGCATCCATTCAGGGATCATTTGCCGTTCGATCGTTACTGCAGGAGTATTCAGATGGCAGTGATTCAAAACAGACGGCATTCCCGTAGTAATAACATCAGAGATTTTGAGCTTTTGAGCACATTCGAGTATGATCCGTTCTCCCATCTCAACCATTTCAGGTTCTGTTTTGTCTGCAAGATTAGTGTTGTTAATCAGCACATCGATTCCAAGACGTCCGCGGTTTCCGATTCTGGCGGCCAGATCCAGAATATCATCAACACTTTCTGTCAGCGGTCTCATACAGTTAACAACCAGCACCGATACGGTTTCGATACGGTACTTTTGAAATGACGGAAAGTATCTTCCGAGTGCCGCTGCTCCTGTATCATCTCCGCCGACATCAAATATGACGCGATCAGACGGCATTTCAAATACACTTTGAATTTCAGGAGGTAAAGCAGGAATATCGACAGTTGTCATGGCGAAAGTAGGTTTCAAAACACGGATACCGTGCTTATTGAGTTCTTCTGTTTTTTCGCTGCTGCGAAAATAAGGATTGACAATGTCCAGATCCACCAATGTTGTCGTTTTGTTAACCGATTCTGACAGAACGGTATTCAGCGCAATTTCTGTTTTACCGCTTCCGTAATTACCTGTCAGAACAATAAACTTTTTGTTATCAAATATTCTGTCCATGATCCGGTTGTTCTCCTGATCCTTTCCAGTTTTTAGGATATACCGGCATATAATATGCTTCATCAGAATCGATCAACGAATCGGGCGGGATCATCTGCTCCTCAATATTCCCGTCACTGAACAGTTCGCTAACAACCCGTCTGCGGCGGCGGCCTGGTTGTATGGCTTTGCTGAACTTCTCAGTATTTCCGGAATTCCCCGTTTCTTCAGTGTAGCTTTGATTCTGCCTGATTGAAAAAGAATATTCATATGCTTCGTGTGCCTGTTCTTCATTGTTAACAGCATATTCTTGTTCGGATTCCGCATGATCTTCAGCAATATCCTTATTTTTCAATCTGTGGCGAGTAAAAAAACTTTTCCATACTTTATAAGGTTGCCATCTGATCATATATATAACAAAATCAATTATTAATCCGATCAGACAAAGGAGCAGAAACAGTTTTACCCAATTTTGAACGAACCATGCGGCAAATCCGGTCTGTGCTTCACCGTTAATCAAACTCCATGTGTTTTGAGCGACCGTTCTGACCCAACCGAGAAGCACCCGGAAAACAGAATTTGCAAAACTGCCCATGTCGGTGCTCCTTTAATTCTTAGTTTCAATTGGACCGACTTCAACTACCACTGTGACAGTATCATTTGACAGAATGGATTCGTCCGAAGGCTTGGTAATCTTGATCTGGTATGTAGTCGTTTCTTTCAAATTCTTGACATTGACAG
>CALCUD010000031.1 GCA_937906775.1 uncultured Clostridia bacterium | reverse complement strand
AACTGATTCCTGATATACTAGTCATGAATCTGCATAATAAAATGAAAAGGTAATTAGTTATGAAACAAGTTGTAAAAAGACTTCTCGGTGCAATACCGGTCCTTATAGGTGTTGTACTCGTGATCTTCCTGATGCTCAGAGTAATACCAGGTAATCCGGTACTTACCTTATTAGGCGAGCATTATAGTGATGCACAGATTGAAAGACTGACTGTGTCTATGGGACTTGATAAACCTATTCTGGTTCAGTTTTTTGAGTATATTATTGGCTTATTCCAGGGTGATATGGGAATCAGCTACAAATACAGTCGTGCAGTCAGCGAAATGATTGGTGAAGCTTTCCCATACACTCTTAAACTGGCTTGCATGGGCGTTGTATTTGCATGGGTTGTAGGTCTGGTATCAGGAACAATCGCCGCTATCCGTCAGAACAAGCTTCTTGACAGACTGTTTACCTTTGGGCTGAACATTCTGATGCTTTTGAATCTTGTTCTTGGTATGACGCAGAAAAGCGGAACAGGCTTTTGCCAGCGTTCTGGCAGAAAATTTACTGCCGTTGACAATCAAGGTAACTGTTTTATTTTCAAGCTCTTCCTGCATTGAATCCCTCCTGAATCAGATTGAAAAAGGAGATGCCAGGGCGGCACCTCCAAACGGTGAAGAAAGTACATTGCATGACCTCCTTATTTGTTATGCTTCCGCTTTTTCTTGATGATGCTGGCAGTAATACTGACAGCCATCAGGCCCAGACCGACCCACATGATCACCGTCACGGCGATATTTACGCCAGTCTGAATCACGGTGTAGTTGACCCACTTGGGCATGGTTTCGGGAATGGAATAGGTTTCATCAATGACGATCTTCCGAATATCGCCACTGAGCGTATAGCCTTCCAGTGTTTCGGTTTCCTTGAGGAAATACGTACCGGGAGTCATGTCCGTAATGCGGATGATGCCATCTTTGTCCGTTACATAGGTACCAAGCTGCTTTCCGTTCTCGTCCTCAAGACTGAACTTTACACCGGCAAGAGGCATTCCGCTCGAATCCGTTTTGACGAACTCATAGTGATCCGGAACGTTCACGCACATGACGGGTGCAGGCATCTGCCAGACATCATCCACATGCAATTTGATATCTTCCATACGGCAGAAGCCTTCGGGAGCAGCAGTTTCACGGATTGTCCAGTCACCAAAGTCAAACTTGGTGAAGGTGAACACACCGTTTTCATCACTGATGACTTTTTCAACCACCAGACCGGTTTTGTCATCAATCAGAATGAACTCAATACCGGGCATGGGCTTTCCGGTTGTATCAACCTTGATATAGGTGATCTTTTTCTGCTGATTGACCACAGTCGCGATGGGTTCATCACTGTTCTTCCAGTTGCTGTCCATGGTGAAAGTGATATTTTCACGGCTCATCAGATAACCTTCGGGAGCACATTCCTCACGGATGGTATAGCTGCCATTTGCTATCCTGTTGAATCGGGCAATACCTTCATCGTTGGTAACTGCCGCGTCCACCTGATAACCGCCTGCGTTGAACAGGCCGAAACTGGCTCCGGACAGAGGCGCACCGTTCTGATCAACCTTTTTGACAGTCACTTCATTGGGGCAGTTGTCAATCACAGCCAGCGGTTCAGTGGGATTGATGTAAGTGGAAGTTACTGTTACGGGAACCGCAACCTCGGACATAATGTATCCTTCAGTGGGCTTCAGCTCTACGATGGTGTATTCGCCAACGGATACTTTTTCAAAAGTAGCAATACCGTTTTCATCTGATACAGCCGTCATGACGATCTTCCCATCGGCGTTTTTCAGTCCAAACTCAGTACCTTCAAGCGCTTCACACTTTTCATTGACCTTCTTAACGAAGAAACGGGTCACATCGTTGGAGAAGGAAGTCTCGCCCCATACGCGGCCTTCATCGGACACATAGAAGGGATAATCCTTCAGGCTTAGTTCGTAACCGTCCGGAGCGCTTACTTCACGGAATTTGTAGGTATCGGGTACCAACGGAATATCTGCGATCTGACCGTTCTCATCGGTGTAGCCGGCACAGATGACTTCGCCGCGGGAATTGCTCAGCTCGATCCATGTGTTCGCAAGGAACTCAGTTTCCTCGATATTGGTTTTCATCAGAGAAACAGGCGTACAGATCAGACGGTTTACAATGCTGACGGGGATTTCAACCTTAATCAGATTGATGTTCTTCTCATAGCTTTCGGGATACAGACTGAAGCAGATCGGTTCTTCCTGCAATTCCCAGCCTTCCGGTCCGCTCAATTCTTTCAGGTAGTAATTGCCATGCGGAAAATTACCGGAAAGATAAACCAGACCGCTGCTGTCAGACTTTGCCGTAGCAATCAGCGTATTGGCAGGCAGGGTACCATTCATATGCGGAATCTCTTCATCGTTGTAGAGACCAAATATAAATCCGGGACCCGGCTCAATCTCAATTTCCTGCCGGATACTCCCGTCATCATCCTTGACTGTGTGCAGCACTTCCATATCCTTCTGCAGACTGATTTCCGCAGGAAGATATTCGTTATGAACGAAAATCTGAGACTCAACAATGGGGGTCTGATCATCCTGGAACTTCAGCTCAACAGAATACTTTGTGTCATTGAGCGCATATCCGTAAGGTGTTTCACTTTCAATCACAGTGTATTTACCCAATGGAAGCAGTTCAGAACGACTTACGGCTTCTCCGGAAGTTGTGATCCGGGCGGCGAGCTCACCGTTCCTGAACCATTCGGTTCCTTCTTTGCCGACAATATCTTCTGCCGCGTAAATCTCAAACACGGCATCCTTCAGATAACGCTGCTCATATACAGGCCGGTGAATCTCATAGCCGTTCTGATCTTTGACCACATCAAATCCGGTCAGTTGAAGGCCTTGCTTTTCTACAAGGATCCTGCCCTTGACAGGTGTATTGGTTACGGTGATTTCCTGCACATTACCTTCCGCAAAGGCTGAAAAGCTCACGGAGAGAATAACCAGCAGGAGCAAAAGCAGCATGGGAATATGATTTCTTTTCATGCAGATCATTTTTTACCTCGCATTCTGTTTTGTCAGGGTAAGCAAAGGGGCAGCAAATTGCTCTGCTGCCCCAATGGGTACCATGATTATTTTTCGGCGGGAATAGTAACGGTCACGCAGTATCCGCTGTCGATGTAGTCATCCGGGATCAGAGTTTCCTTGACTTCGTACTCGCCCCAGGTGAGCAGCGGAGTTTCGGCAATCCCA
>CALCUD010000030.1 GCA_937906775.1 uncultured Clostridia bacterium | reverse complement strand
GCAACTTCGCCGCAGTTCCAGGAACCGTTCTGATAGAAAGCGGTCTTGCCGGCGAGGAAGTTCTGCTTCACTTCTTCGTTGCCCAGAGCGGCAGCGTTGGGATCGAAGTAGCCCTTCGCGATCATGTCGGTGAAGATGGTCATGGCCTTGATGACGCCTTCCTGATTCCAGGAATCAACACCGGTGTAGCAGTTCTCGAGGCCCTTGGCGCCGATGGTCTTGACCAGCAGGGGCTCGGTGTACTCGGACAGGCACCAGTTTTCCTTACCGGCAACGCCGAAGGGAACGATACCGGCGGCAACCAGATCGTCGCAGCACTTGATCAGTTCTTCGTAGGATTCGGGAGCCTTTTCCCAACCGGCCTGCTTGAGCAGATCCATGTTGGCGAACAGAGCGACAACGTTGAAGCACAGCGGGATGCCGTACTGCTTGCCGTCATAGTTGGTGTTGGCAAGATTGGCGTCGGTCAGTTCTTCTTTGTAGGCGGGCAGGACTTCGTCCAGGCAGTAGACACGGCCGGCTTCAACGAAATCGCCCAGGAAGCTCATGGACCAGGTGAAGAAGATGTCAGGCAGTTCTTCATTGGCGGACATGGCAGCCTTGATCTTGGTCTTGTAAGCTTCGTTTTCGGTGGACTCCATCACGATCTCCCAATCAGCGTTCGCTTCATTGAAAGCAGCGATGGCATCCTGATAAGCCTGATAGTTGGCGTCGCCTTCGACGGCGATGGACCAGAGGGTCAGGGTATCCTTATCCGCGAAAGCAGAGCCGACGGACAGGAGCATGATGGTAGCCAGAACCAGAGCAAGAACCTTTTTCATTGTGTTTCCTCCTTTTAATTTGGGTTTTCCTCACGGTTCCTGTCTTCCGGACTGGCTATCCTTCCGGCAGGATCCGCGTTTATTCTTCACAAAGCAGTTTCTGCTTTGGAAAAATACTGAGTTTATTTCCGGCTCAGCGCCCAGGGGTAGTATACCGCGAGCATTCCGTCCGCGAAAGCGTAATAAATATCCGTATCCGCGAAAGGATCCTGATACTTCAGCGTGATCCGGGCATTTTCGGCGTCATGCGTATAGTTACCGGCAAAAACGCCGTCTTCCAGGAATTTACCGTCTTCCATAAACACGAAACTGCTCATGGATTCGCCCTGGGCTTTCCACGTGCCGATGATCTCGCCCTCGCCGCCGATCTCGCTGATCCGCTCAAATAAAGACGGAAGCCAGACCGTGATCCCCTTTTCAGTACGGGTATAGGGAAGGCGAAGGCTCCCGCCGGCCGCGTCGGTCAGCAAAAGCGCGTCATTCTGATCCTCCCAGACCAGATCCTGACCCCCGTAGACGGCAGAACCGTCATCGTTCAGGGTCATCACGGAATTTTCCGGAATGTCGGTAAATACCCATTCACCGGTCAGGGAAGTCCCCTCGGCGAAAATAACGGATGTGAATGACAACGCGAGGCAAACAACCAGCAGGGGGATAAAAAACCGCTTAACAAATTTCAAACCGGATTCACGCCTCTCTCGTTGCAAACACTATGACCGAACCGCTATCGGGTATAATGATATCCGATGTACGAACATTTTTCAAGGCGTTTTGCAGAAATAACCTGCTATTTTTTATACACTCCGGCCGGAAAATCATGCTGCGCTTCTCATTCTCCTTGATATTTCTTCATCCCTGACAAATGCCGCCCGTGTTGTTCTTAATTTGTATTTCCACTTATCCCGGAAACGGAAACCGGTGAAATCGTTTCCGTCCGATATTCATCGGAAGCCGGGTTACGTGATCATTCGCTTGTTTCCGCTTTTGTGTGATTTTTTTTGCCCATTGTTCGATATTTTTTTACATTTCCGGATTCGCCCCGTCTGTTCCGGCGCTTCCGGGGGCCTCAAACCCGACCCGGCCGCCCGCAGGCTCCCGGCAGTCTCCGCTCCGGCTCTCTTTACACAGACCGGAAAAACGTATATAATTCCTGTAAACGTTTACAAACGCACCATATTGATTTGCGGGAGGTTTCTGTATGGATCGGGAAGAAATCCGGCGGAAAGTCGAAGCTCTTCTGGCTCAGATGACGCCGGAAGAAAAAGTGGCTCAGATGATTCAGATCCCTTATTCCCACGAAGGGCGGGAAGCCTCGCTGCGCTGGGCCGCGCTGGGTGCCGGTTCCTTCCTTCACGTACTTGGGGATGACGCGCGGGAAATTCAGCAGGCGGCACTGAACAGCCGGATGGGAATCCCTGTTCTGTTCGGAATCGACGCCATTCACGGCCACGGACTGAATCAGAGCGCCACGATTTTCCCGAGCCAGCTGGCCCAGGCCTGCTCCTGGAATCCGGATCTGTCCGAGGAAGTCGGGCGGGTCACCGCCCGCGAGGTCGCCACAGACGGCCTGCACTGGACCTTCTCCCCGGTTCTGTGTCTCGCCCGGGACACCCGCTGGGGCCGGGTCGATGAGACCTTCGGGGAAGACCCGTATCTCGCGGGGGAAATGGGCGCCGGCACGGTCCGCGGATATCAGGGGGAATCTACGGACGGTCCCGAAAGCATTCTGGCCTGCGCGAAACATTATTTCGGATACGGCGAGGCGACCGGCGCGCGGGACGCTTACGATTCCGAAATCACCTGGAGGAAGGCGCGGGAGGTATTCCTCCGTCCCTTCGAAAGAGTCATCCGGGAAGGCTGCGCCACCCTCATGACCGCCTACGGCTCCATCGACGGTGTTCCGTTCACCGCCTCCGAAAAAGCCCTGAAGCAGATTCCCCGGGATGAGATGGGTTTTGACGGATTCATCGTCACAGACTGGGACAACACCACATCCCTGATTCACAACCAGCATGTCGCCGCGGACATCGAAGAGGCATCCGTTCTGGCCGCGAACGCGGGAAACGACATGATCATGACCACTCCCGCCTTCTACGAAGCCGCACTGAAAGCCCTCCGGGAGGGAAAGCTGTCGGAAAGCGTCATTGACGATGCCTGCCGCCACATTCTTTCCGTAAAGATCCGGATGGGACTGTTCGAGCATCCTGAAAAAACCGGAAAGCCTGGCTGCATCGGCTGCCCGGATCATCTGGAATCCGCCCGCCGCGCCGCGCGCAGCTCCGTCACCGTTGTCCGCAATAACGGAATTCTGCCGCTCGGCGAGGAAATCCGGACCGTTGCAGTCCTCGGGGCGAACGCCGACGATATCCGCGCCCAGTACGGCGACTGGACCTATTTCACCCACCCGAAAGAAAATCCGGAACTGAAAGGCCGGCGCCCCTATGTTACCCTGAAAGAAGGGCTGGAGCAGCTGGCCGGAAAGCGGCGGATTCTTTACGCCCGCGGCTGCGGGCCGACAGCGGATCCGTCCGACGACCCGGAAGCCGCGGTCCGGATGGCCGCGGAAGCGGACGTCATCATCTGCGCCGTAGGCGACAACAAAAGCCAGCACGGAGAAGGGCTGGACCGGGCGGATCTGTCCCTCTCCGGCAGACAGGCGGAGCTGTTCCGACTCGCGAAGGCAACCGGAAAGCCGGTTGTCACCGTACTCATCGCGTCCAAGCCGCTCTGCCTCGGCGAAGCCGCGGAAAACGCGGACGCGACTGTAATCGCCTTCAACGGCGGCATGTTCGGCGGGGAAGCGATTGCCGAGGTGCTGTACGGAATCACCGAGCCCGAAGGCCGGCTGCCTCTTTCCTTCCCGCGTCATCCCGGTCAGGTTCCCGTATACTACAATCATTTCGACGGATGGCACTTCAGCGGAAAATACTGTGATCTGCCCGAAACGCCCCTGTTCGCCTTCGGCGAAGGTCTGGGATACACCGGCTTCCGGTATGACGGACTGGAAATGGACCCGGCAGCGCTGCGCGCGTCGGTCCGGGTAACCAATACCGGCAGCCGCCGCGGAACCGAAACCGTTCAGTTCTACTTCCGGGATGTTGTATCCTCCGTCATGACGCCGGTCAAACAGCTCTGCGGCTTCTGCAAGGTTACACTCGCTCCCGGCGAAACAAAAACGGTCACCCGTGATTTTTTCCGCGACGATTTCGCGCTGATTCTTCCCGATGAAACCAGAGTGACGGAGCCCGGCGAGTTCATTCTGATGGCGGGGCACTCCTCCAGGGATGAGGATCTGCTGAAGATTTCCTTTATTCTCTGATCCCTGAAAATTTGAACGCGGCGGCTCGTTGACTTGCGGGCCGCCGCATTTTAAAATAGACTGAGTATGAAACCGGAGGTGTCCTATGCCGTCCCTGTCCCCCTATAAATCCGATCTGGATTACAGCTATGCCCCGGGTATCTTCCCGAGTATGGAATGCCTGCTCCACCGGCCGGAAGCCGTCCGGCGGGTACTCGTCCATTCCTCCTCCGCGGGCCGGGAAGGTGTGGAAAAGCTCACAGCGCTCGCTGCGGAGCTGAATGTCCGCGTGGAAGAAGCAGACAAAGCCCTTGCCCGGATCAGCGGCAAGGAAAACTGCTTTGCCGCGGCGGTCTTCACCAAGTTTGAAGATGCCCCGGATCCCGAAAAGCCGCATGTTCTGCTTCACAATCCCGGTGACAGCGGCAATGTCGGCACCATCCTGCGGACCGCGCTGGGATTCGGGATCGAGGATGTCTGTCTGGTCAAGCCCTGTGTCGACCTTTTTGATCCGAGAACGGTCCGGGCCAGTATGGGCAGCCTGTTTCAGCTGCGCGTCCGGATCTATGATTCCTTTGATCAGTACCGGACCGAAAACCCGGACCGGGACATGTACCCCTTCATGCTCGACAGTTCCGTTCCCCTCTCCGAGGTTCTGGAGCATCCCGTCCGCGCACGCCGCACCCTGATCTTCGGCAACGAGGGCAGCGGTCTTCCGTCCTTTTTTTCCGGAGTCGGACAGCCCGTCCGAATCGAAAGCAACAACCGGATCGACAGCCTGAACCTCGCCATCGCCGCGGCGGTCGGCATATACAGCTTCAGCCGGGCGGAGCTTTCCGCCGGAAAATAACCTTTCAGGAAAAGAACCCTTCCCGCGAAATCGTCGGGAAGGGTTCTTTCCTTATTTTCCTGCAAGCAGCCAGATCAGCGTCGCGCACAGACCGAGCGCGAGCAGAAGCAGCCCGAAGCTGACACTGCGCGTAATGTAACGGCCGGCTTTCTCTTTTTCCGCCTTCATCGCGAAAACACGGGCCACATGATCCTTTCTGCGCCCGTGATGTTCCGCTCCGGAAAATAGTTCGTCCATCCGGTCGTCCACGCGGTTCAGGGCATTCCCCAGCTTCAGGCGGAGACGGTCTCCTTCCGGAAGGGAATCGTCCCGGGGCCGGTCACTCCGGAACACAGTACGGCGAAGGCCCACCGTCACCGCGTCCGCGCCTTTGTCCAGCGTCCGGACCAATGCTCCGGTCCCGGCCGGAATCGCCTTCATACACAGCGGGTTTTCCACCGTATGTTCCAACCCGCGGGTCAGCCCGGTGACCGCCCCGGGAATCACCTTCATACAGAAGGGATTCTCAATCAGCCGGTTTGCCAGCCGGGCCGGGACCGAACCGATTGCCGGGAGGATTCCGGTCACCAGCGGACGGTAAACCCGTTCCTCCAGATCCAGCCGGGCCGGCCAGCGGTTCAGATACCGGTCTTCCTTCATCAGGAACCGCCGGATCAGGAAATAAACCGCGGCACCGATCAGCAGGGAGATCATCGCGCCCTTCAGATTCTCCGCGCTGAACCAGGCAATGGAACGCATCTGTTCCGTCCCGCCGAGAAACGGCGCCGCAAAACCGGCCAGCCTGCCCGCCGTCAGATCCGGAAGCATTCCGAGAACCGGCAGGACGGCCGCAGTGAATCCGAGCGCCGAAGCGGAAGCCGGGGACAGATACCGCCGCGTCCCGTCATAATGTTCCTGCAGCTCCGGATCCCGGTTTTTCTGCCAGAAAAGGCAGATATACAGCTTGGTCATGTAGGCGGCTGTCAGTCCGCCGGAGAAAAGGAAGATCCACTCACAGCCCTTATATCCCCACGCGCCGTTTTCGGCAAAGCGTTCCAGAATCGCCTCATGCAGCAGGCTCTTGGACAGGAACCCGTTCCACAGCGGCATCCCGATGATTCCGAGATAACCCATGGCAAAGCAGAAATGCAGAAACGGCTTTTTGCGCCCGAAGCCCCGGATCCGGTTCAGGTCCAGGCTGTGCGTATTCATGTAGACCGCCCCGGCGCAGAGAAACAGATCCAGCTTCAGCAGGCTGTGGTTCAGCATATGCAGGAACGTACCCCGGACCGCGAGCGCGTTCTCCTCTCCCAGCAGGACCGTCATCGCGATCCCGGTCAGGATAAACCCGATCTGACTCATGGAGGAGCAGGCGAGTGTCCGCTTCAGATCCACGGAGAAAACCGCCATCACCGCGCCGAGCACCATCGTAATCATCGCGAGAATCAGCAGGAAATTCCCCCAGCCCGGATCCCCGGCAAACAGATTGCAGCTGACCACCAGAATACCGAACACGCCGCCCTTGGTCAGAATGCCGGAAAGCAGCGCGCTTGCCGGCGCCGGTGCCACGGGATGCGCCTTCGGCAGCCAGATGTGCAGCGGAAACACGCCCGCCTTCGCGGCAAACCCGAAAAAGATCAGCACACCCGGAAGATAAAGGCTGCTCCGGTTCTCCAGACCTTCCGCGTACGAGCGAAGGCCGTCAAACGCCAGCGTCCCGGCTTCACTCCACATCAGAAACAGACCCATCAGGGTCACCATACCGCCCAGGATCGCCACAGCCAGATAGGTCTGCCCCGCGCGCAGCGCGTCCCGGGTTTCTTCCTGAACCACCCAGGGATAGCTGGCCAGGGACATGATTTCAAAAAAGATCAGCGTACAGAACAGATCATCCGACAGAAACACGCCGACCGTCGCCAGAAAGGTCACCGCAGTAAAGCACGCGTACCGGCCCGTGTGTCCGTGCCCGCGGAAATAGCGGGGAGAAAACAGCGCGGACATTCCCCACATGAACAAAGCCACGGCGCAGTAAATTATCCGGAATCCGTCCGCCCGGAAGGTCAGGGGAAAACCGCATAAAGGGAATAAAAAGGTCATAAATCCGTCTCCTCCGTCAGACCGCTGCACGGATCAGATCCGTCAGCCAGCCTGAATCAAACGCCAGAAAGATCATTGCCGCACACAGAACCGCGAGAACGGTTTTCATCCGCCAGCCCGGATCCGATGCCGGTTTCAGGACGGAAGCTTCCGGTTCCGGACGGAAGAACATTTCAGCCGCGGGAACCATGATATACGCGCAGCACAGAACCGAAGCCAGGATCATCGCACCGGCTCCGGCAATCGCGCCAAAGGATCCCTCCGCCACCGCGGCGTTCAGAATCCGCCATTTTGACAGGAATCCCGGCAGCGGCGGAATTCCCGTCAGCGCGACTGCGCCGAGCGCGAACACACCGGCAGTCACCGGCATCCGTTTCCCGATTCCCCGGGTTTCCTTCCCCCACGTACGTCCGCGGAGCAGGAAAATTCCGGCACAGAAGAACAGTGTGATTTTCATCAGCCCATGAAGGATCAGATGCGTCAGCGCGCCCTCCAGACCGGCATCCGTCATCAGACAGGCCGAAAACAGCATATAGCTCAGATTGGACACCGTACTCCATGCCAGCCGCCGTTTCATATGCGGCTCCCGGATCGCGCGGACCGCGCCGTACAGAAGCGAGAACGCGCTCAGGCAGAGAACGGCGGTCTGGGCCCAGCTCCCGGCAAGGATTTCCGTTCCGAAGGAAAAATAGATCACCCGGATCGCCGCGAAAGCACCTGCGTTGACAACCGCCACCGCGTGAAGGAGCGCCGTAACCGGCGTCGGCGCCACGGAAGCCTCCGGGAGCCATCTGCTCAGCGGGAAAACCGCCGCTTTCACGGAAAATCCGATAAAGGCTGCCACAAAAGCCCCCCGGATCAGGGTTTCATACCCGGCGGCCGCGTCCGCGTTCAGGCATCCGCCCATCGCGAATTCCCCCGTTCCGCCGAAAAAGGACAGGACAATCATGCCCATCAGCCCCAGCGCTGCGCCGCCGACCGTATACTTCAGATAAGTCAGCCCCGCCCGGAGCGATTTTTCATCCTCATAATGCGTAACCAGCGGCAGGGTAACCAGGGTCAGCATCTCGTAAAAGCAGTAAAGCGTGAACAGATTCGCGCTCAGGCACAGCAGCAGCGTCACCCCAAAGGACAGGGTATACCATCCCATAAACCGGGCCGGCCGGGAATCCTCCGCCAGATACTCCGTCGCGTATAGCGCCGCGAGCGGCCAGAGGAAGCAGATCAGGCCCAGGAAGATCCGGTTGGTCCGATCCAGCCGGAAAGCCAGGGAGAAGTTTTCCGTAATCCGCAGCAGTTCCGTTCCCGGGGCCGGTTCTCCGAACGCGAGAACCGCGCCGGCAATCGCCGTCGCAAGAATCGCAAGCCCGGACAACGTGAAAATCAGCTTCCGGGAAAGCTTCCGCGTCAGGAAGATCAGGCCGCCGGTCATTCCCGCGATCAGCGGCGCAAGAAACAGTCTGAACATTCGTTTCTCCTTTCCCGCTCAGCAGAAGGGCAGAGCGGAAAAAAAGGAAATCAGTCCGTCCGGGAACATGCCGAGCAGCACCGTCACTGCGGTCAGCACCCCCATGGGAACCAGCATTCTCCAGGTCACCGGAACCTTATCCGCACCAGTCAGGTCCGTATCTTTTCCGGGCCAGAAGCCCCGGACTGTCACCGTCAGCAGATAAGCCGCCGTCAGAATGGCGCTGACCAGCAGAACGGCAGGGCCGAGGATCCTGAAAACGCCCTCCGTCTCCAGCGCTCCCTGCGCCAGATACCACTTGCTCACAAAGCCGCCGGTCGGCGGGATTCCGATCAGTCCCAGCGATACGACGGAAAACAGGCCGAGCACGACCGGCAGCCGTTTCCCGATTCCCTTCAGCTCATCTACCGCCGTCAGGCCGGTCTTGCAGATGACCGCGCCGGCGAACATGAACAGGGTACACTTGATTGCCGCGTGGAAGGTGATATGCAGCAGGGAGCCCGTCAGACCGGTTGCAGTCAGCGTGGACAGACCGAACAGAATATAGCTGACCTGACTGACAGACGAATATGCCAGCCGTTTTTTCAGTCCGTTCTCCTTTAATGCCAGCATACTTCCCATAAATACCGTGACCAGCGTCAGAGAAGACCAGACCGTCTGCACCCAGGTTCCGCGAAGGAACTCCGCGCCGAAGCATTCAAACACCACGCGGACGGTTCCCAGCACCCCCATTTTGGTGATAATGCCGCTCAGAACCGCAGAAGCCGGCGCCGGCGCGGCGGGATGTGCCGTGGGCAGCCAGCCATGCAGGGGAAACATACCGGCCTTTGTTCCGAAGCCAAGAATCATCACCAGCGCGATGATCAGCAGAGTTCCCTCGTTCCCGGTCACACGCTCCGGATCCAGAAATCCGCCCGGCGTAAACGACAGCGTAGTTCCATAACGGTTCAGAAAGAAAATCCCGAGCAGCGCCGCGGCAGCGCCGAAAACAGAATAGACC
Source organism: uncultured Clostridia bacterium (assembly GCA_937906775.1). Taxonomy (GTDB): domain Bacteria; phylum Bacillota; class Clostridia; order Christensenellales; family Aristaeellaceae; genus Aristaeella. The sequence goes on along the minus strand of CALCUD010000030.1, from coordinate 55,153 downwards.
AGATATTTGATGCCCGCCGCGATTGCTTCCTTCGTCCCGTTATGAAGCACCAGCGGCAGCGTCATCAGCGTCATCGCTTCATAGAAGAGGTAAAATGTCACCAGATTTTCCGCGGTGACCAATGCGGAAAGCACACCCTGCGTGATCAGCCAGAAGCAGTAAAAGCGCGGTTCATTCTCCTCGTGCGCCATGTATTCGAAAGCATAAAAGCCGACCAGCGTCCATACCGTTCCGACAAGGATCAGGAAGAATCGGCTCAGCGAGTCGACCCGAAGCGTGATATGCAACGTTTCCGTCAGATCCCACAGTGTCAGTTCCTTCCCCGGCAGCAGTATCGCCGTCAGGATCATCGCCGCGGAAGAGACAGTCATTGAAACCGCCGTCCAGACCCTGACCTTTCCGCGTTCCTTCAGCCCCTTCAGATTGCCCGCGAGAATTCCGCAAAGAATGGGAAGCACCGTCGGGATCAGAAGCCAGATACATCCGTTCATTTCAGAATCATCCTCCTTATCAGCCAAAGTACGTCAACCCGGTCCGGATCACCGACAGCAGGGGAGACGCAAAAAAGAAACATGCCAGAATTCCGGCGCCGAGGACCGCGGCCGCGATCCCAAACGACGGACCGAAGCGTTTTTTTCCGGTTTCCGGTTCTCCGGGGCTCCAGATCAGGATCACGCTCCGAAGGAAATACAGAATATTCAGCAGCGTGGAGACAATCAGGACCGCCATCACCGTCACGGCGACCGGAACAGGCTGATTCAGCGCTTCCTGCCCCAGAAGCAGCTTGGTCACAAAACCGCCGGTAAAGGGAATGCCGACCAGGCTGAAAGCTCCCAGCGTAAACGCAGCTCCGGCACCTTTCGCCCGGCGGCCCGCCCCGCGGAATGGCGGAAACTCCCGGCTTTCTCCGGAGACCGACCGCAGCGCGTCCTCCGAAAGAAACAACAGGCTTTTGCTCAGCGAATGAAGGATCAGATGAAAGAGAGCCGCCACGCATCCGGCTTCCGTCCCCATGGCAATCCCGAGATAGATCGTTCCGATCTGCGCCACGGACGAATATGCGATCATCCGGCCAAATTGCTTTTCCCGCAAAGCGTCCACCGACCCCATCACCGTTCCCGCCGCAGCCAGAAGAAGCAGAAGCCGGTCCACGCCGCTTTCCAGGATCATATCAAGGCCGAAAACACGGATATAGCATTTCAGGAGCAGTACGATATATCCTTTGGAGATCAGAGACGAAAGGATCGCGTTGGAAGACGGCGTTCCGTTGGCATAAGCGTCCGGAACCCAGGTGTGAAAAGGAAACAACGCGCTTTTCACACACAGCCCCGCTGTGATCAGTCCGAGGATCACCGCCGCAGCCCGGCCATACCCGCCGCCCGCGCGAAGGGTATCCAGCGACTGCCGGATGTTTTCCATCAGCAGATGTCCCGTAATTTCATACAGCAGGACGACGCCAAGAAGGAACAGACCGCTTCCGACCAGATTCAGAATCATATACCGCATGGCTGCCACAAGCGTTTTTCCCTTGCTGCGGGCAACGATCAGTGCGCAGCTGGCCAGCGTCATGATTTCCAGAAACACATATCCCGTAAAAAGGTCGTTGGTGTAGATCTGCGCCAGCAGCGCGGCGTTCAGCAGCAGGCATACCGTCTGATAGAGGTTTTCCCTGTCGGCGGTAATATGTTCCGCCATTCTGAAGTTTCCGCCCAGCAGGATCGCCAGCATCAACCCGGAAAACACAACAGCCAGCAGAGCTTCCAGCTGACCGAAACGGATCTCGTTTCCCCACGGCGCCGGAAAATGGCCCATCATAAAGGTAATGCTTCCGTCATACGCCCGTGTTTTCGCCAGCAGAACCGCGGCGCCCGCGATACACGCTCCCAGAACGGTACGGCAGAGCAGCCGTGCGCCCGCCGGTTTCAGAACCGAACAGATCGCGGCGCCCAGCAGGCTCAGGATGATGGAGAAAAGCGGAATATTTGTCCATCCGGCCATCAGCTCTCCTCCTTCCGGTACAGGCGGCAGATCTCATCAAAATCAAGCGTGTGATACCGTCTGTACAGGCGCACCGTCAGCGCCAGCATCAGCGCGGAAACAGAAACGGAAACCACGATCCCGGTCAGCACAAGTCCGGCCGGGACCGGATTGATCAGGATGCTTCCGGCATTCGGATTTTCAACATCAAGAATCGGAGCTTTACCGTTCGCAACATATCCCTGCGCTGCCAGAAACAGAAAAATAGCCGAATCCATAAAGGAGAAACCGATGATCTTTTTGATCAGGTTTTTGTGCAGCAGCAGGGTGGTGAACCCGATCCCGAAAAGGATCACGGCAGCTGCCGCAACATAGTTATCCGCGAGTTTCTGCAGCATCTCTCAGATATCCCCCTTCCGGAACAAGGTATAAAAAGCATACATCGTACAGCAGACCACCATCCCGACCGCCATATTAAGCGGCAGGATCAGCCCCGCGGAAAGGATTGCCCCGGGAGTTCCGTTCGAAATGAAACTGTGCAGTCCGTTCGCTCCGGTAAAGAATGAATAGGCCTTGCTGACAGCATAAAATGCGAGTCCCGCAAAGCTGACTGTTTTGAAAGTTCTGAAAGAGAAAAACCGTTCCGTTCTGGCAAAACCGAACGCATTCAGATACAGGATCAGTCCCGCGCCCATGACAGCTCCTCCGCTGAATCCGCCGCCGGGGCCCAGATGACCGTTCAGAATCACATAAATACCGAAAAGCAGGATCACCGGCACCAGCGCGCGGGCGCTCGTCTGAAGGATCAGATCGTTTTTCGGTTCAAAATGGCGGTCTTCATTCTCCGCCTGCAGTTTCCGATCCGTTTCGCCCGCGTTCACACGCAGCAGAAGAATCACCGTACAGACAGCCATAAAGAGGACGTTGCTTTCTCCAAGGGTGTCAAAAGCGCGGTAGTCCAGGATCATGTTCGCCACCAGATTCGTTGCTCCGCCTTCCTCCAGACCCTTCTCCAGATAACGGGCCTGAACCTCGTTCTCCGTAGGATTGGTTTTTCCACCGAAAGAAGGCATATCCGAAACGGTCAGCATCAGGATCCCGATCATAACCACCGTCAGCACCGCGGCGGCCGCCCGGTATATAACGGTGATTGCATTTCTTCCGCGGTCTTCCTCAACCTCCAGCCGTTTTTCAGACAGCCGGATATCCGAAGTGTGCTGCCGAAGCAGTTCAGCCCCGGGCAGGTTTTCTTTCGGGGGAAAGATCTCCCCGTCCCGGAGCTGATCCAGATCCAGCGGACTTTCGCTTTCCGTAAAAAAGGCTTTCAGACTGCCCCGGCGGTCATTTTTCATCCGGATCGCCTCCCGCCTGTTGTTCCGCGTCGATCACGTGGATCTTCTTCAGGGTAATAAACATCAGCAACGAGCTGATCCCGGCCCCGACCGCCGCCTCGGTAATCGCCAGATCCGGACTCTCCAACAGGATCCATACCAGGATCATCACGGTGCTCTGTACCATAAAAATCAGACAGGTCGCCAGCAGATTTTTCGTAAACACAACCGTGATCGCGTTGAAAATCAGGATCAGCAGCAACAGTAAAAGAAACAGATTCATTTCCTCAAATCCTCCGTTCTCCGGTCCATTTCCGGATGAACCGTCACTTCCATCCGCGCGATAAGGTGGCTGCTGACAGGGGAGCTGATCCACAGGATGATCACCGTCAGCAGGATCTTCAGACTGGTCCATGTAAAACCGGACGCAATGATCAGGGATGTCGCTGCCAGCAGAATTCCCAGCGTATCATTCACCGCAGCGGCATGCATCCTGTTCAGAACATAGCGGAAACGGAACGCGCCCAGCACACCGGTGCAAAGAGTGACAAGAGCAGCCGCCATGAAGACGGCGCTGACCGCAAACCTTACGATCTCCATCATAGCTTCCCCCCTTCTGCGGAGGATGTCCCTTCGGATTGTTTTTTCGACCAGACGCCGATATAAATTTTGCTCAGAAGAACCACCGCCAGGAATCCCAGCAGACACAGGATCAGCGCCATATCCGTCAGATAGCCTTCTCCGAGCAGCAGCGCGAGAACGCAGATCGCGATGCAGACCAGCGTCGTCAGCATATTCACCCCGACGATTCTGTCCGCGACCCGCGGACCCCGGATCACACGGATCAGACAGCAAAAGATCAGCATTCCCAGCACACCAAGCGCGATCTGATACATTTCCTTCCAGGGCATTTCCACCGGATACGCCTCCTTTTTATACTTTTTCCAGTTTTCCGACGCGGCGCGTCATTTCGTTTTCAGGATCATCCGTCCCCTCCGCAGTGACGGAGTCCAATGCGTGAACCGTCAGTGATCCGTCCTGCAGAAGCACGGTAATGGTCCCCGGAGTCAGCGTGATGGAATCCGCCAGGACCGTCCGGCCGATATCTGTCCGCAGCTCGGGGGAAAACCGGATCAGGCGCGGATTCACAGGCTCCCGCCGCCAGATCAGTCTCATAACGCGCCAGGCGGAACAGATCACTTCCTTCAGCAGATAGGCCAGATATCCCAGAATATGGGGGACCTTTCGCAAAAGCACGAGTTCGCGGCGCGGCGTCAGTCCCAGCGTTTTCGCCGTAAAAAACCAGACCAATCCGGCCACAGGGACCCCGATCAGCGCGATTTCAGCCGTCAGCCGTCCGTTTAATATCAACCAAAACAAATAATAAATCAGGAACATGCCGTCCCTCCGATCCATACAAAAAATCCTATCCATATTACTCCTGTTTCTGTTTTTTCTCAAGCGTTCCCTCTGCCGCGCATTGCGCCCTGTGAAGAAAGAAGATATAATGAACGGAGATCCCGGACTCCGCCGGAAAGGAGAGAAACGCCATGTATGCCTATTGCCTGTTCTGTAACACACAGCGCTGCGATCTCATCGCGTCTCTCCTTGAGCAGAAAACCGGCTGCCTCTGCATTTCTCCCAGGATCATCCAGCGAAAATGGATCAAAGGCGTCATGACCGAACAGGAGCACCACTGGCTCCCGGGTTATATCTTCATGTATACGGAAGAGAAGCTGATCTCCCGCCCCGTGATCCCCGGGATCATACGCTGGCTGGGCAACAGTGAGCTGGAAGGCGTTGATTACGATTTTGCCGTTATGCTCAAAAAGCGGGAAGGTATGATCCGCACAGTGAAAACCGTTCAGGAAGGCGACCGTGTCCGGTTGGCCGATCCCGCATGGGACGGACTTCAGGGGCGTATCATCCGCATCGACAGGGGACGGAAGCGGTGCTGTATCGAGTATGAATTTGATCAGTCTCTGCGGACCGTCTGGGTCGGTTACGATCTGCTCAATCCCGCCGAGGATCCGTTTGCCCCAAATAAAAACGCGGCGTCTCTCTCCTGAGAAGCGCCGCGCTTTTTCATATTCCGGACATTTGGAAAAAACGTTACTTTTTGTTTTTCGTCACACCGCGAATCGTGGCATTGGGGGCGGAAGCCTGCTTCATGAACGCACTCGGACTGATACCGACAATATGTTTGAACTGCTTGGAGAAATGATACGGATCCTGCATCCCGACTTCAGCGCCGGCCTGCCGGACGGAAAGCTCCTGATCCCGGAGCAGCTCCTTGGCCCGTTCCATCTTGCAATGAAGCACATAGCTCAGCGGCGGCATCCCGACCTCCGAAACAAAGCGTTTCCGGAAGGTTTCCATCGGCATCCGGCTGATCGCGGCCATTTCCGCAAGAGAAAAATTATCTTTATACTGATTCGAACGGAGTGTATCCACCACCTTCGCGATCTCGTGACTCAGCATCGCATCCATGGAAACAGGCTGGCCCCAATGGCTGGCGATCATCCCGTACATCAGATGCTGAAGCTGATAAGTCGCGTCGGCTGTACCGGAATGGCGAACCATCACCTGCACGATCTGTTCCGCCAGATACAGCTGGCTCGGCAGAGCGCCCTGTTTAAGCGGCATATGGAGCAGCGCGCCCATTTTCCGTACGACCATGGGGCTGAGCGGACCCTCCAGCGCGATCCAAAGGCAGCGTGCATGGCCGTTCGTCTCGATGGAGCAAGGCTTTGTCCCGCCGGGAAGGAAGCAGGTGGATCCTGAATCCAGCAGAAGTTCATGTGCGTTCCATGTCAGCGTGATCTCCCCTGACTCAACCGCGAGCCAAACCCACTGATCATGCGGGTTCAGCGGATAATAACCGGTTTCCAGAACAAAGGACCCCGCCGAATGGATCCACGCGCCGCTGGCCTGCGTGAGACTGCCGGGTTTATGGGTCCCTTCGACCGCGAGTGATTCCAGTTCTTCGGGGATTGTTGATAGCAAATAATGAGACATATGCGAACCTCCGTCCGGATAATCAACCAGATAGGACAAATTCAGTATAATTCCGAACGTTCGTTTTGTCAAATGAAAATCCGAAAGAAAATCATGCTTTCCGGGGTACTCTTCAGGTATGAAAAAGCCCCGCGCGACAGGCGCGGGGCCAGAATTCCGACCGGAATCACTTGGCAAATTCCGTACTGCGGGTTTCCCGGATGACATTGACCCGGATCTGACCCGGATATTCCATTTCCTCTTCGATCTTCTTGGCGATCTCTTTGGCCATAACCTTGATGCCGTCGTCATTGACGTCCTCCGGCTTGACCATGATCCGGACCTCGCGGCCGCTCTGGATCGCATAGCATTTGTCGACTCCGGCAAAGCCGCCCGCGATTTCTTCAAGCTTCTCAAGACGCTTGATATAGTTTTCCAGGCTTTCGCGGCGTGCGCCGGGACGGGCTGCGGAAATCGCGTCCGCGGCCTGAACCAGTACGGCTTCGACCGTCTGGGGTTCCACATCGTTGTGATGCGCCATGATGCAATGCACCACCGCGTCATTTTCATGGTACTTTTTGGCCAGCTCGGCGCCAAGCGACACGTGTGTACCCTCGGATTCGTGATCGACAGCCTTGCCGATATCATGCAGCAGGCCGGCACGTTTTGCCAGCGCCACATCGGCGCCCAGCTCCGCGGCCATCAGTCCCGCCAGATGGCTGACTTCAATGGAATGCTTCAGGACGTTCTGACCGTAGCTGGTACGGTACCGCAGACGGCCGAGGATCTTGACCAGCTCGTGGTGGATCCCGTGCTGATTGGTTTCAAATACAGCATTCTCTCCGGCCTCACGGATCTGGTTCTCAACTTCCTTGCGTGCCTTGTCAACCGTTTCTTCAATACGGGCGGGATGAATCCGGCCGTCCATGATCAGCTTTTCAACCGCCACACGGGCAATCTCACGGCGGACAGGATCGAATGCGGAAACAATGACCGCCTCGGGCGTATCGTCAATGATCAGATCAACGCCCGTCGCAGTTTCCAGCGCGCGGATATTGCGGCCCTCGCGGCCGATGATGCGGCCCTTCATGTCATCGTTCGGCAGGCTGATCACGCTGACGGTGGATTCCGCCACATGATCCGCCGCGCAGCGCTGAATCGCGAGCGCGATAATGTTGCGTGCTTTCTTTTCGCCGTCTTCCTTCGCCTGGGTCTCGATATCACGGACCATGGCGGCCGCGTCGTGATACGCGTCCTTCTGAACGCGGTCAAGGATGATCTGTTTCGCTTCATCCTTGTTCATGCCGGCAACGCGTTCCAGCTCTGCTTCCTGTTTCACCTTCAGGGCGGCGACTTCTTCTTCCTGCTTTTGCAGGTCGGCGATCTTTTTGTTCAGATTCTCCTCACGTGCTTCCAGATTATCGGCCTTTTTATCCAGCGTTTCCTCGCGCTGGATCAGACGGCGTTCGTTTTTCTGGACCTCGTTGCGGCGTTCCCGCAGTTCTTTTTCAGTTTCGGCACGGTCGCGGTCGTTATCCGCTTTGGCCTTCAGGATCTCTTCTTTGGCTTCCAGGACCTTTTCTTTTTTGTAGTCCTCCGCCTTGCGGACAGCATCGTCATACAGACGCTTGGCCAGTTCCTCGTTGCGCCCGATCTTCTTCTCGGTATTGTTTTTCCGGTAAGTGTAACCGATCAGCCCGCCGATCACAGCGGTTCCTACGGCAATTCCAATCGCCAGGAAAAGATTGATCATGTTTTCCCTCCCTCTCATCAGACTCTCATTTCATCGCTCATACGCCCGGCATACGAAAAACCGTGCGAAGAACACCCTTCGCACGGCCGTATGCTGATTTTCCGGAGGCAATCCCGGTACAAACACAAAACTTTCGACGGAGCCGGACACAGCTCCGCGATCCGCCGCCTGAACCGGCGACATCCGAAAATAAAGCGCGGAAACCCGCGATAGTCATATGGGACAGTCTATCGAAAAACAGCCAACAGGACAAAACCTGTCCCGCCACGGCCGAACAAATACATATTATAGAATCTGTTACTTTTTGTCAAGAAATTTTCACAAAAACGCAAAAAGTCTTCTCCGGAACATCCGGAGAAGACCTGAAAACGATTCTCTGTACGGATCCGCGTCCGGTATCAGAAATCGCAGCTCATGGGCGTACGGAAATAAGGAATGACATCGCGGATGTTATCCACGCCGGTAAGGTAGATCAGCAGGCGCTCGAAGCCCATACCGAAACCGCTGTGCGTACAGCCGCCGAATTTGCGGAGATTGACATACCAGTAAAGATCTTCTTTGGAAATATGCAGTTCATCCATCCTTGCTGTCAGCAGGTCGTAACGGGTCTCACGCTGGCTTCCGCCCATCAGTTCACCGGAACCGGGTACCAGCAGGTCAACCGCGGAAACCGTCTTTCCGTCGTCATTCTGATACATATAGAAGGCTTTGATATCCTTCGGCCAGTCGTAAACAAATACGGGGCTGTGGAAATATTCTTCGGTAAGATATTTCTCATGCTCTTTGGCGGTATCCTCTCCGTATTTCGGCTCGAACTGGAACTGCGTCCCGTTCTCCATCGCCTTACGCAGGATCGTGATGGCTTCTTCATGGGTCACCCGCGCACACTTGCTGTTCAGCAGGCTGTTCAGCTTGTCCAGCAGACCGCCGCCGGTAAAGCCGTCAAGAAACTTCAGCTCATCCGGACATTTCTCCAGAACGGTTTTCACGATTTCCTTCAGAAAATCCTCTTCAATATCCATCAGCTGCTTCAGATCGCAGAAGGCGATTTCCGGCTCGATCATCCAGAATTCCGCCGCATGCGTCTTGGTATTGCTGTTTTCCGCGCGGAAGGTCGGTCCGAAGGTATAGATCTTGCCGAAGGCCATGGCGAAGGTTTCGCCTTCCAGCTGTCCGGATACCGCGAGAGAAGTCGCTTTTCCGAAGAAATCCCTGCTTCTGTCCTTTTGCTCTTCGGGCGGGAGCGTCGTCACGGTAAAGGTATCGCCGGCACCCTCGGCGTCGTTTCCGGTGATCAGCGGCGTGTGGACATACACATAACCCCGGTCCTGGAAATACGTATGGATCGCCATGGACGCCACGCTGCGGATGCGGAACACCGCCTGGAACAGGCGGGTCCGGGGACGCAGATACGCGATATCCCGCAGGAATTCCAGGCTGTGCTTTTTAGGCTGCAGCGGATAATCCTCCGGGCAGTCGCCTTCCAGCGTGATCTCTGTCGCCTGGATCTCGGGCGTTTCAGGATCTTTATAGCTCGGTACGACCTTTCCGGTGACCCGGATGGCACTGCCGATATGGAAAGCCTGGATCGCCTCAAAGTCCGCGATATTACTGTCATACACCACCTGCGGATTTTTGAAGCACATGCCGTCGAAAAAGTCGATGAATCCCATGTTCTTCTGTTTCCGGTGATTCCGGATCCAGCCCTGCAGCGTCACTTCCTGTCCCTGCAGCTCCTGAAGCTGTTCCTTCAGTGTTCTGGTAGTGATGACTTCCATCTTTTTGTCCTCCGATATTTCTATGCTTTATTTTACAACAATATTCACGATCCGGCCCTTGACGTAAATCTCCTTGACAACGGTTTTCCCTTCCAGCGCGTTCTGCACATTCCGGATCTCATGCGCCTTGGCGAGCACAGTCTCCTGATCGTCATTCACGCCGATATCCACGGTCGCCCGGACTTTGCCGTTGATCTGTACAGGAATATTGACAGTGTCCTCCTTCAGCAGTTCTTCTTCCCAGGCAGGCCAGGATTCAAACGCGATGGTATCCTCATGACCCAGGACGGACCACATTTCCTCGCCGATGTGGGGCGTGATCGGGCTGATCATCTTGATGAAGCCCTCCGCATAAGTCCGGGGGCATTTTCCCGCCTTGTAGCAGGCGTTGACAAAGATCATCATCTGGCTGATGGCGGTATTGAAGCCCAGGGCTTCAAAGTCAGCCGTCACTTTCTTCACGGTCTGGTGATAGACCTTGTCGAGTGTGCCGTCGTTCGTATCCGTCAGATTCTCTTCGTTGGTAAAGAATGTCCAGACGCGGTTCAGGAAGCGGCGCGCGCCTTCCACACCCTGCTTGCTCCAGGGTTTGCTGACCTCCAGCGGGCCCATGAACATTTCATACAGCCGGAGCGTATCCGCGCCGAAGTCGTTCACGATATCGCTGGGATTCACCACGAACTCGGGGAAACGCTTGCCCATCTTGATGCCGTTCTCACCCAGGATCATTCCCTGATGCACCAGCTTTTTGAAGGGCTCCTTCACGGGACTCAGTCCCTTGTCATACAGATAGCGGTTCCAGATACGGCTGTACATCAGATGACCTACCGCGTGCTCCGGCCCGCCGATATACAGATCCACAGGCAGCCAGTGCTTCAACAGTTCCTGATCGGCAAATTCCCGCTCGTTGTCAGGATCGATGTAACGCATGAAATACCAGCTGGATCCGGCGGATCCCGGCATGGTGGAGGTTTCCCTTGTGCCCTTGATCCCGTTGCGGTCGTACTCTTTCCATTCGACCGCGCTTTCCAGCGGCGCCTTGCCGTTCCGGCCCTTGTAATCCTCCAGTTCAGGAAGGATCAGCGGCAGCTCTTCATCCGGCAGCGCGTAGATCTCCCCGTTCGCCTGATGGACCACCGGCACAGGTTCGCCCCAGTAGCGCTGGCGCGCGAAGATCCACTCCCGGAAATGATAATTGACGGTACGTTTCGCGACGCCCATCTTTTCGAGTTTCGCGGTAATGGCTTCCTTGGCTTCCTCCACCGTCAGCCCCGTGAACTCCTCCGAATTGATCAGCCTGCAGCCTTTCCCCAGATAATCATGTTTTTCAAAGGCATGCTCCGACACATCCGCGCCGTCGATGACCTGGATCATGGGAATCTGATGTGCCACGGCGTACTCGAAATCGCGCTGGTCATGGCTGGGAACAGCCATCACGGCTCCGGTTCCGTAGCCTGCCAGGACAAAGTCGCCGATGAACAGCTCCGCTTCCTTGCCGTTGACGGGATTGATGCATTTTACGCCTTCAAGGCGGCAGCCGGTCTTGCCCTTGTTCAGTTCAGTCCGGTCCATGTCGCTCTTGTGACGGGTTTCTTCGATATAGGCTTTGACTTCCTCCTGATTGGTGATCCGGGGCATCAGATCCTGGACCAGCTGTCCGTCAGGCGCCAGGACCATAAAAGTGATCCCGTAAATCGTTTCAATACAGGTCGTGAAGATGGAGAATTCCCCGCCGCCCACGATCTCGAATTTCACTTCAACGCCTTCGCTCTTTCCGATCCAGTGGCGCTGCATATCCTTGGTGCTTTCCGGCCAGTCGATCTCGTTCAGGCCTTCCAGCAGCTTTTCGGCAAAGGCGGGCTGATCGATCACCCATTGCTTCATGTTCTTCTGAACGACCGGGAACCCGCCGCGCTCCGATTTCCCGTCGATGACCTCGTCGTTGCTCAGAACGCATCCGAGTTCTTCGCACCAGTTCACGGGCATATCGATATACTTCGCGTAGCCGTCCAGATACAGCTGTTTGAAGATCCACTGGGTCCAGTGATAGAACTTCGGATCGCTGGTCGCGATCATCTTGCTCCAGTCGTAGTCAAAACCGAGCTCGCGCAGCTGTTTGCTGAAAGTCTCAATATTGTGCTGGGTGAATCCGTCCGGATGATTGCCCGTATTGATGGCATACTGCTCCGCGGGCAGTCCAAAGGAGTCGTAGCCCATGGGATGCAGCACATTGTAGCCCTGCATACGCTTCATCCGGGACATGATATCCGTCGCGGTATAGCCTTCCGGATGGCCGGCATGCAGGCCTACGCCGCTGGGATAGGGAAACATGTCCAGCGCGTAATACTTGGGCTTTGAAAAATCCCACACATCCGTCTTGAAGGTTTCGTGTTCCGCCCAGTAGGACTGCCATTTCTTTTCGATCTCTTTCGGGTCGTAAATCCGTTCCATCCGTCTCACCTGATTCCTTCCTGATGAATTAACTGCGAGTATAGCACAAAGCTTCGGCCCTGTTCAAGTTATTTGAGCCTGTAATCCGCATTTTTGCGGGAAAAGCGGGTTCCGTAGCAGGGATCGTTCAGTTCGTTTCCCCGCAGATCCCGGATCCGTTTCAGATCCGCTTCATCCCGGTCTTTTCCGCAGAGCAGCCAGTCGCGGTCCTCACACCACGCTCTGGCGTACGGCGTATAGACGAACCGTCCGCCGGCGTCCCGCTGCCGCAGGCACTGTTCCACCGCGCCCAGCCCGCTGGCAAACGAGGGATCGAAAGGAAGGAACGTTTCACGCCGGACAAGCCGGCAGCAGACGCTGACCGCGCTGACATTATGGACCTTGTTCATCACCTGGTACCATCCGCCGGCGGTCACGTGCGTGCCTTCATAAACACACCGGGCGAAACCCGGAAACCCCACCGCAAAACCGCCGTGCGTGATCCGGTTCCTGGCGTCCGTTATCACCGGGGTCACGCCGGCCACGCCCGGCATACAGGCGTACATCAGCAATTCCCGCAGAAAATGACGGTTCATCACCCGGACTCCGGCGGACAGGATCAGCAGGTAATCCGCTTCGCTGGCCGCGGCGGCTTCATTCAGCGCCCCGTACAGATTCTCCGCGTCTGTGACCACAAAAGTGGCGCTCAGCTTCCGCCAGGGGGTCGTATCCGAAAAATCCGCGTACGCCATCCGGCAGGATTCCTCGTCCCCGCCGAAAATCAGCAGCTCCACCGACGCCTCCGTCGGCACATCCCACCACAGGCGGATCTCCCGGTTCACAGGGATGGCTGTCAGTTTTCTGCCCATCCGTTCCGCCTGATCCTCGGCTGCTCTGCAGCTCGCGTCCAGGCACCGGCAGAGATTTGTGTGGCTGGCGGATTTGCGGACCTTCCGCCAGGAATACAGGGTCCGCGGAATATGCGTGATCCGGTCTGTCTCCCCGGCGCAGCGCAGAAACAGATCGTGGTCCTGACTTCCGTCATAACCCGGACGCAGCCCGCCGACCTTTTCCCACAGGTCCTTTTTCAGCACGGCCAGATGACAGATGTAATTATCTCCGAACAGGTTTTCCGGGCAGTAATCCGGCTTGTAATGGGGATCCATATGCCGGGTCCCGTTTTCCGTCATCAGATCCTCGTCCGAATAGATCAGGTCCGGCGATTCCCCGGCAATCACTTCAGCCGTACGCCACAGCGCTTCCGGGCTGAGCAGGTCGTCATGATCGCACAGGGCAAAGTAATTTCCTTTCGCGAACGTTGCCGCCCGGTCGGTATTCCCGGAGATTCCGAGATTCTCCTCCGCCCGGATCACTCTGAAGCGCGCATCTTTCTTCTCCGCGCCGGCAAGGATCTCCCGCGTTTCCTCCCGGGTGCTCCCGCCGTCGTAAAGAACGGCCTCCCATTCCGCGTACGTCTGCGCGGTCAGGCTGTCGAGCAGCTCGCGGAGCATCCGAGGATCTGTATTGTATACGGGAACAATGACGCTGATCAGTCCCGCTGCGGGTTGATTTTCCCGCTGCCGGGCCAGTTCCTCTCCGTCCGGAAAATCTTTCCGGCGATGCCGGTCATAGGTCCCGAATACGATCTGCGACGCTTTCTCCGCGCTCCGCTGAAGAGTAAAACGGATCCCGTGTCCGGCGGAATAATCTTTCAATCGGTTGATGATCTCCATGGCTTTCTCCCTGCCGGGGAAATCCGGTTCCCCCGCTTCATTTTTCCGGCGTGCGTTCCGAAACGATAAACCGCGGTCTCTGTTTCGTCTCCAGGAAGATCTTCCCGACATACTCTCCGATCACGCCGAGAGAGATCAGCTGGATCCCGCCCAGCAGGCTCACCGCGATCAGCGTGGAACTCCAGCCCTGTACCACATTGCCGGTCAGCCGGACGATCAGTACATATACGATCATCAGGAAGCTTACCAGCGAGATCAGGATCCCCAGCCGCGTAATGATCCGGATCGGTTTGACGCTCAGCGAGGTGATCCCGTCCACGGCCAGACCGATCATCTTTTTCAGCGGGTAATGGCTCTTTCCGGCCACGCGTTCATTCCGCTCGTAATACACGCAGGTGCTTTTGAACCCCACCAGCGGAAACATCCCGCGCAGGAAGATGTTGACCTCTTTGAAATTCGCGAACTCCTTCAGGACTCTGGCCGATACGAGCCGGTAATCCGCGTGATTGTAAACCGTATCGGCTCCGAGCCAGGTCATGAGCTTATAAAAGGTCTGCGCTGTAAAGCGTTTGAAAACGGTATCCGTTTCCCGGCTGGAACGGACGCCGTATACGATTTCCGCCCCGTCCAGATATTCATCGACCATCCTGTCCATCGCATTGATGTCATCCTGACCGTCACAGTCAATGCTGATTGTGATATCGCATTGCTCCCCGGCTTCCGTCAGTCCGGCCAGCAACGCGTTCTGATGGCCGCGGTTCCTGGAAAGGCAGATCCCGCTGAACCGCGGACTCTGTTCCGAAAGCCCCCGGATGATCTCCCATGTCCCGTCTTTGCTGCCGTCATTGACAAACAGCACTCTGCTGTCCGCTGCGATCTTTCCGGCCGCGATCATCTCCTCGAGCTTCTTTCCGAAAAGCGGCGCGGTCAGCGGCAATACTTCCTGTTCATTGTAGCAGGGGATCACAACGATCAGTTTCGGTGTATGATGTTCTGTCATGCGGATCATTCCTCCGGAATCAATGTAATAATCTCCCGGATGGGCATGCAGGAATCGTCGCATTCCTTCGCCCGCCGGTTTTCAAGAATGGTTCTCGCCGCGTTCTGCATAGCCGGAAATCCCGTCCGGGTCAGTTGATTGGCGTAGATGACGATATTGGCGCCCCGGGCTTTGAACTCTTCTTCATAAACCGTGTTAAAGCTGGTCGGTACCAGAACGACCGGCGTCGACCTGTCCTTTTCTCTGAAGCGCTCCAGGAATTCAAAGATCTCGTCAGGCTCCTTCTTCCGGCTGTGGATCATGACCGCGTCCGCCCCGGCCGCCGTAAAGGCGAAAGCCCGGGTCAGCGCGTCCTCCATGCCCCGTTCCAGAATCAGGCTCTCGATCCGGGCACAGATCATAAAGTCCTTCGTCTTCTGCGCCTTCTTGCCCGCGGCGATCTTGGCGCTGAAATTCTCGATGCTGTCCTGCGTCTGAACCACATCGTTCCCGAAAAGGGAATTTTTCTTCAATCCGGTCTTGTCCTCAATGATGATCATGGAAACGCCCATCCGCTCGAGCGACCGGACCGTATAGACAAAATGCTCCGTCAGTCCGCCGGTGTCCCCGTCGAAGATGATGGGCTTCGTTGTCACTTCCATAATATCGTCCACGGTACGGAAACGGCTGGTCATATCCACGAGCTCAATATCCGGTTTTCCCTTGGCCGTGGAATCGCAGAGGGAAGAGAGCCACATGGCGTCGAACTGACGCGTGCCGCCGTCCCGGTATACGGCTGTTTTTTCAACGATCAGGCCTGTGATCCCGCTATGGGCCTCCAGCGCCGTCACAAGGCCTTTCATCTCCAGCAGTTTTTTCAGCCGCCCGCGCCGGATATCCGGAAGGCTCAGCTCAGCCCGGGCACGCTCCTCCAGCGCCCGGAACCGCGGATCGTCCGCGTAAGGATATTCGACCAGCTTTCCGCCCCATCCCGTCAGCAGATTTTCCACCTCGTCCCGGACGGGTTTCTGAAAACCGGTCCGCCAGTTGTCTCCGTGGACCACATAATCGGGACGGTATTTCTCCAGATTCTCCCGATAGCTGAGTGTCTTCTGTTCCACGACCCGGCTCACATCCGCAAGACTTTCGAACATGGCCTTCCGATCCTCGAACGTCAGCAGCGGAAACCGTTTGTAGCCCGCCACGGCTTCATCCGACAGCACGCCGACCGTCAGCCGGCCAAGCCGCCTGGCTTTCCGGATCAGCGCAATATGCCCTGCGTGAATGATATCTGTGGAGAAGCACATATAGACCGTCCGCTCCTCCACCTTTTTCAGCGCAGCGGAAACCGCCTGAAGGTCCTCCGGGTTGTCGATCTCGGCGCACAGAGCCTCCCCGACATCGATCGGCGCGATCCCGATCCGGTCCGAAACCTCATTCAGCGCGTTTTCAGCATAGCACTTCGTGTTCCCGGCCGCGACAAAATCCGCTATGCGGTCCATCCAGACCGTCCAGTCCTCCGCCGCGAACCGGTACAGCGGCTGAGCCGCCAGCGCGGAATCAAAAAATCCGGTTCCGACCGCCGCGATCCGCCCGTCCTTTATGACCGCCTTGAAATCCTTTTCCGGCAGAGGGAGAGAAGAAGAGACCGTCATTCCGCTCCCCGGACAGGCGATCACCTTCTCCAGGACCGTGTTTTCGAATACCAGATCTCCATGCATCAGCAGGACATCCGACTCCCGGAGCGCTTCCGAAGCCAGATGCATGGAACAGATATAGTTCGTCTCACGGTATCGCGGATTCAGAATATATGTGATTTCCAGCGGCAGACCGAGCCCGTCGCAGTATTCGCGAAGCACCCCGTCAAACAGCCCCGTTGTTATCACAACATCGGTAATGCCGAAATCCGCCAGCATTTTTAACTGACGGCTGAGGATCGTCTCGCCGGGAGCGATCTCCGTCATGCACTTGGGATGCTCGCTCGTCAGTTCTCCCATGCGGCTTCCCAACCCTGAATTCAGGATCAGCGCTTTCATGACTCGGACACCTCTTTCGATTCATTTTTCTTTCGTTCCGCGGCTTTTTCCAGCAGCCGCGCAGCCGGTTTCTCCACAAGATAGGTGATCAGGATCGCGAGCGCAAGGCTCAGGCTGAATGCGAGATACGTATACCGGACCTGCCACGCGCGTTCCCCTTCCATATGCGGTGCTTCGCTCAGGCTTTCCGGGATCCCGAGCCGTTTCAGATGGACCGCCAGCGTCTGATGCACCAGATAATAATTCATGCTGACTCCGGCCAGAAATTTCATCACCGGGTTCCCCAGCAGCCACCGGACCGGCGGCGCGGCAAAATGACAGCTCAGCGTGACGGCTGCAAAGCAGAGCGCGAAAAGCGGACGGTACTTCATCTGATTCGACTGGATCGCGGCATATCCGTCGGACCCGGCCTGGACCCTGAGCAGGCGGACCAGCGCGAATGCCGCGGCCAGAAAGACGGCCGTTGCCACAGAAGCCCGGAGGATCGCCGTTTTCCGGGACCGGACCGCCTTTTCACGGTCCTCAAGCCGGACAAAGGCCATCGCCGCCAGGATCCCGATCACATACACATCCAGAAAATCGATCAGCTGGTTCACGACCATGTTGTACTCCGTCAGGGACCACAGGCACCAGGCCCGAAACCCGAAGCAGAGCGCCAGCATCGTTCCCAGCGTCAGGACCGGTTTCCTGACCGCGCCCCGGGCGATCAGCGGGAAAAGCAGATAGGCCTGCACCTCAATGGCGACCGTCCAGGCCGCCGCGCCCAGCGGCGTCGCGACATAGGTGTCGTAAAAGAAAGGGAAGGTAAAGGTCAGATGCGTCGCGAGATCTTTTACCATGTATTGGGGAGAGGAATATAACCCCCACGGCAGCACCACGGCAAACAGAGTCAGCAGGATAATGAAGACATATGCCGGCAGGATCCGCTTCGCTCTGCGAAACCAGAAGCTGTCCGCAGCCGGCAGGCCGGTACCGTCCCTGCCCGCCCGCGCCCAGGGCAGAAACAGCAGAAAAGCGCTGAGCAATACGGTACCGTCCACCCAGACATAACCGGAACGGACCAGAAAATCCAGACTGGTCTGCCCCACGCGGGGCGTCAGCCAGCTCTGCTGCCAGATATGATACCAGGATACGATAAAAATCATCAGGACCCGCAATCCGTCCAGCTCAGGGATCCGGGCCGCGCCCTTTCCGGATTTACGCATATCCGGCCTCCTTTCCGTTTTCATATCCCGTTACGGAGCAGTCTGCGCTTCACGGTTCATATACTGGATCTTTCCGGTCTTCTGATCGGACAGGCTCAGACGCTGCGCGTTGACGGCGGAGATCCCCCATGTATGGGTCAGTTCCTCACCGGGCTTTGCCGTATAGAGGTAGTAGGGATCCTTTACATTGAAGATCAGCTCTTCTCCGTTCAGGAAACAGCTTCCGTCCTCCCGGAATTCCGCGACGCGGTTTCCGTCGCTGTCTGTCCATATGCCCAGGATCAGATAGCAGTTCCGTTCGAGCCGGTCGGCAACATCCCTGTATTCCGGGATCTGCCGATACCAGACCAGTGCTTCGTAAGGTTTCCATTCCTTATACAGGCTGTTGGCCAGTTCATACACGGTTTTTTCCTTCAGTCCCGAGAGTTCCCGGTATTTTTCCGGGATCCGGGTCAGATCCATGCTGTCCAGCAGGGTAATAGCCAGTTCCCGGTCTCCGTCCGCCAGTGCGGTACGGATTTCTTCCGATCGCGGCCCGTAATAGATATCGTAAAGCGATTCGCTTTTTACAGCCGCGTCTTCATATTCCCCGGCTTTTCCGTAAAGCTCCGCCGCGGCCAGCGTCCTGTTCTGGCTTTCCGCCTCGGAAGCAAGCTGATAATACAGCCGGAGGCCGCGTTCTCTGGCGTCTTTGAAATTCCCGAACGCGAGCCACTCCTTTGCAAGCGTTTCACCGGATTTTTCCCCGTTCTCTTCCGCCTGTTCCAGTTTCAGATACCGGATCCCGGTACGGAGGTCATCGGGATCATCCCATTCCTCCCCCAGCAGCGTCATCAGCCGCTCCGCTTCTTCAGGATTCCCCTGATCCACCAGTTCCCCGGCCCGGGCGTAACGCGCACTGTTCAGATATTTTTCCGCGTCCCGGTAATCTCCGGCCCTTTCCAGCAGTTCCGCCGCTTCCTGATTCTCGCCGCGTTTCAGCGCGGCCCGTCCGGCCTGATACAGCGACTTCTGACGCAGTGCGTCGCTGTCGCCGGCCGGAAGCTTGTCCAGCAGTTCGACCGCCCGCAGGTATTCTGCGTTTTTATAGGCCGTCTGCGCCAGCGTGCGGGCACATTCCCGGGTTTTTTCAACAGCCTCCGGATCTTCCGTCAGCTGTTCATACAGTGTCAGCGCCGCGTCCAGATTGCCGGACGCGTAACTTTCATCCGCCGCGGAGCGAAGCAGCGCGTCAGCCCGTGTTTTCGCGTCTTCATACCCTTCCGCCGTCCGGAAGCAGGCAATGGCCCCGTCCCGGTCTCCCGCTTTTTCAAGCATGTTTCCCTTCAGATAGTTGCACCGCCGGATCTGCTCCCGGCTGTCCTGATAATCCGGAATCTGTCCGAGTTTATCCAGCGCGGCGTCATACTCGCCGTTTTCGATCATCTCCATGGCCGGCAGATACAGACATTCCGCAGCGCGGTCCGCGGCTTCCCGATAGTCTCCCAGCGCGAGGTATTCTTCCCGGGCACTGTCAAAAAACCGCTTTTCCCGATTGCTTTCCGCCCTTGTCCAGCGGCACTCCGTCAACTTTTCCGTCAATCCCGGCCAGGTCTCCGGCAGGGTGTTCAGCAAAGCTTCCGCTCCGTCCGGATCTCCGGCTTTCAGCAGCAGTTCCGCCCGCGTCTCCAGGATGCGGTCCGCCGATTCCGTATCCGACGCTTCTCCGGACGTGCGAAGCAGCTTTTCAGCTTCTGTCAGAACCGAAGGATCCGTACTTTCCGCAGCGTCCTTTCGCGCCTGCCGAAGCCGACATTCCGCCAGCAGTTCCGCGGAGCCCGGAAAACCTTTCGCAATGCTCAGCGCCCGCTCCGCCGCGGGCAGATTTTCCTGATCCAGATACTTCGATCCGATCAGCAGTCCCGCCCAGGGGCGGAAAACGCCCAGACTCAGCGCGGCAGCCAGCAGCCCGCAGCCGGCCCAGACAGCCACCCTGCGGCGGCGGCTCTGCTTCTCACGGAGAATGTTGTAATTTTCTTCCCGGATCCTTTGCAGCCGGGCCGTATCCTCCCGGACGGAACGGGATCGCAGATCCAGCTGATGTTCCTTCTGTTCCATCCTGGACTCGACCGCTTCCGGATTGAACTGTCCGAAGATCATCTCCCTGTCCCGCAGGCAGCGTGCGCACCAGATATCGTTGGGATCGTTGGGTCTTCCGCAGACGCAGACCCAGACATTCTCCTGACGGCTGGGAAAGCCCACGGCGGTTTCTCCGGCAAGGTAGCGCAGCGAGGTCAGCGCCTGACTGATCGGAAGGTTATTGGGTTCGTATTCCGTCTCCCGGCCTTCCTCCCGGCGCCATACCGCGTTGTCCGTGAACCAGACCTTATCCACGGTCACCTCCGCGCGGACCGCGTTCGCTGCGGGCGCGCAGGGAACAAACATCCGGAAAGCGCTATGCGGACGGCCGTTCAGTGCCCGGGCCCGGTGGCTCACCTTTTCCCGTTCATTTTCCCGACTGTCCATCAGCCGTACCGTCGCTTCCGCGCTGGAAACCGTCCGGTCTGTCAGATTGAACAGACCCAGCACGCAGACCTGGTCCTCCTCCTCGGGAAGGGAAGCGCTCAAAAGCTCCACCGGACACGTCAGATCAATCCGCATCATAATCCTTCCTTTTCTTTCACCTGAATCATACCGTGTGGAGAATGATCTCCGTCAGCACGGTTTCCGTATAGTGCAGATACAGTTCGACATGGACCCCGCGGCCTGTATCCGTCACGTAACGCAGGGTCATTCCGTCCCCGTCGTTATACAGGAAAGCGCCCCACGGCGCGACGCCTTCCGTTCCGTACAGGATCTCACCGTTTTCGTCAGACGCGCCCTCCCCGTTTCTGAAGCGGTTGAAATCATCGGAGAAACTGTCGCCGAGACGCACATGGCGCGGGCCTTCCACATCCTCCGACAGGATGGAAACGGAAAGCAGCTCGGCATTCTGACCGGCGCTGTCGCACCGGAAGATCAGCTGCAATCCGTTTTCGCCGTTCATGATCCGAAGAAAAGATCCGTCCTCATTATCCACAAGTCCGTCCTCCCAGTTTCCGGAAACCAGCAGATCTTCAGGAACAGCATTCAGATAATCGATCCCGCTGAAGCAAAGATCTTCCTCCCCGAAAGGCGTCAGGCTCAGTCCGTCAAAACTGACGGGGACACGGGTATAGCCGGTTTCCTCCCGCAACGCTTCCAGCTCCCGGAAAAATTCCCCGACGTTTCCGTCGGCGTCTTTTTCGTTCAGATCATACAGCTGAACGGACGCCACCCCGTCTCCGCTGATATTGTAAACCGCGCCGGCGGAAGCGATTCCCTCCGCGGAGGAGACGATCTCTCCGTATTCAACGGCCGAGATCCTCTGTCCGTTCCGTTGAACACGGCCGAAGCGGAAATCGTACTCTGTTCCGTCCAGATACAGCAGCGCGTCCGTGAATGTCCCCGCCAGTTCCGGATTGGTTCCGGGCATCGCCGCGATCAGTTCCGTCACAGACATATTGATACCCGTCCCGCGGAGCGCGGTCAGGTCTTCATCCATCAGCGTAACTTCCGAAACGGCGGAATCCGGCGTCAGCTCTCCTTCCTCCGAATAAAAAGTCGCAAAACCGTAGGTAAAAATATGCAGTCCGTTTTCTTCCCCGGGTTCAGACAGCATCCCGGCATCCCGGGTCTGTTCTGTCAGTTCCCGGATCACCGTCCGGACCTCTGCGCTCCGGATCGGTCCCGCTGCGGTATTTTCCGCGGCTGCAAGCGTTATTCCGCAGCAGACCGCCATCAGGATCGCGATCATTCTTTTCATCATCATCCGTCATCCTTTCCAAAAACAATTCACAGAAACATTCCATGTCCCGATACCGATATGTATACAGAATAAATTATAGCATATCATCCCTCAAAATGACAATAATCCCTGATCCGGCTACAAGATGTGGTATATTGTCCCGGTTTTTCCTGTTATGATATAATGGAAAAAAATAATCGGAAGAAGAATGCGGAATGAAACGAAAGATCATCACCGGGATCTCGGTCCTCCTGCTTCTGCCGCTGTCCTCCGCGCTGGCATGCGAGCATATGCCCGCCATGGAGGCATTTCTTGAGTATCGGGGCCATATCAGTCAGACGTGCACCGAACCCGGAAAAGAAGACTCCGCCTACTGTCCGGAATGCGGAGCGCTGATCCGGGAAGGCGCCGAGATTCCGCCGTCAGGCCATACCTGGTCCATTACCGCGAAGCCCGGCACGCAGACCGAATGCCTCCGGTGTCATACTGCCGTCACCGTACCGGGTACGCCTGTTCCGGAAGCCGGAGAGGCCGGGTCGGTCTCCGAACCGGTCCGGCCAGCCGACACGCCTGCCCCGTCTCCGACGCCTGCCCCGACCTCGGAGCCGACGCCTGTCCCGACGCCCGTCCCGACGCCCGTCCCGACGCCGGAGCCTGAAGCGCATTCACCCGCTCCCGTGGAATATTTTCCGCCCGAAACAGAAAAATCCGATCCGCATCAGGGCGCTTCCCAGACAGACGCGCCCCCCTCTCCCGTGCCTGCGGGACCTTCCGATCCGCACCAGAACAGCGCTGTCGTATACTTTACCCCTGTGCCGGAAAGAAAAGATTCCGCGGATCCTTCCGTAACAGATGCCCCGAAAGGCACGGACAGCTCCCGGATAACGCCGATCCCCGACCCCGTTTCAACGCCGAAGAAGACCAAAGCCCCGACCGGAGAAACGCCGAAACCCGCAACCGGCAATACCGGAAACAGATCTTCCGGAGCCGCCGCGCCGTTACCGGGTTTCTCCTCTCAATATCCTTACCGAAGGATCCGGATGCAACCCGAGGCCGGTATCTTCGCTCCCGCTGCGGGAATCCTGGTCTGGCCTCTGCCGGAAGGAGCCGAAGGGGATTCACCCCTGGCACAGATGATCAGAAACGGCCTTTGATCGCGTCCCGGTTCCCCGATACGCAGGTTCTTTCGGATTGTGCATGTTTTGTTTTATAAATTTAATATTTGTTGTTGACACCGTAACAATTCTGTAATAAAATAGCCTCGTATCCTTATGTTTTCGCATATGAGGTGAATGATATGACCATGATCCGGAGTCGGTTTGTTTCCCTCCTGCTGGTTCTGTGCCTGCTGATTACGCTGGTCCCGTTCGGCGTGATGTTTTCCTCCGCCAGCGCGGAAGACATCTACGGCATGACCACAGACAAAGATGTCTGGCTGCGGCAAAAGGCCTCCGTCAAAGCGGACGGTTGGTTCCAGATGCCCGCCAACTGGGTCTGCGCCATCATCGGTGAAAAGGATGCAAACGGAATTCACTGGTATAATGTCGTCAGTTTCAATCCCGAATCAAAGTCAAAATCAAAAACCTATACCGGCTATGTCCACGGCAGCTTTTTCCGCAAGCTGACCGACGAGGAGACCGCACAGTATAAATCAACCAGCCGGGTTGTCACTTCCGTAACAGCGACTCCGATCCCGGCAGGCTCCACGCAGGTCCCTTCCTCCAATACAAAAGTCGCCGACGGAACGACCGGTACGATCACCAACAGCGGCGTCAACTTCCGGGAACAGCCCTCCATGGACAGCCACAGCATGACGAAGCTGGACAGAGGGACCGTGGTGAGTCTGCTGAGCGTTCCCAATGTGATTGACGAGAACAACTGGTATCAGATCCGCTATGAAGGAATTGTCGGATATATTCAGGCCCCCTTCATCCGGGTAAACGGTTTCGTCGTCACACCCGCTCCCGCGACAGCCACCCCCGCGGGTGCGACCCCCACTCCGACCCCCGCCGTAACAGCCGCTCCGACGTCCTCCGGCGATTATTCCTATGTCAAACTGATCCTCACCAGCTGTCATCTCCGGACTTCCCCCGCCGGGGATTATGATTCGGATAACGACTGGGAAGGCCAGTACAGCACGCTGCCTCTGAACGGAAAGGCAGTCAAGAAAGGGAATTATACCTGGTATCCGGTGCTGAAAAACGGAAGAACCTATTATGTCCGCAATGACTGCGTGCAGGTTGTCGCCGGAAAGACGACCCCGACCCCCGGACCCGCCGATCCGACGGCTACTCCCGTATCGCCGACGGCTACACCCGCGCCCGCCAACGTTCTGGGTTACGTCAAGACCATTGCGGGCGGCTGCAATCTCCGCGCCACCGCGGACGGGACAGTCATCACCCAGATCAAGAAAAACGTCGTGCTGCCCTATCTGTTGCAGCCCGTCACGAAAAACGGCCATACCTGGTATTATGTACAGTACGGGGATAAACGCGGATACCTTCGGGGAGATGTGGTCAAAACCGTCAACAAGGACGGAACCGTGACCCCGACTCCCGCGCCTACGGTCACCCCGACCCCCGATCCGTCCGTCACCTATTCCGATTATGTCCAGACCGTCATGGACAAGGTGTTCATCAGAGAGTCCGCCTCCCGCAGCGGGAATGTTGCCGGAAACGTTGCGCTCGGAACCGTTCTGCGCTATACGGGCAAAACAGTCTCCGCCGGCGTTACCTGGTACAAGGTGATCTACGCCGGTCAAAACCGGTGGATCATGGGTTCCTGCGTCAAAGTCATGACTCAGGCGGAATATGACGCATACGCCGGTTCTCACAGCACCACACCCGAACCGATCATCGACGCGACCGGCTATATCAAGACCACTGCCTCCGGGGTCAATCTCCGGAAGAAGGCTTCCACCGGTTCCGATATGCTGGGCCAGGTCAATAAGAATACCGTCCTTCCCTACATAGGCACGCCTCAGGTCGTCGGCAAAGTCACCTGGTATCATGTGAAACACCCGACCCTTGGAGAGGGATATATTCACGGTGATTACGCGGTCATCTGCAACTCCGATGGCAGCGCAACGCCGACGCCCGTTCCCACCGCCGCGCCGTCCGCGTCCATTATCACCCCGACCCCCCAGCACGCACAGGAAGCGTCCTATACCACGCTGAAGCTCGGGTCCACCGGCAACGCGGTCAAGAATCTGGTCACGGAGCTGAAAAACCAGGGATACTATACCGGAACCATCACCAACCGCTACACCAGCGCGGTCGAAAAAGCGGTCAAAGCCTTCCAGAAGGCCAAGAGTCTGACAGCCGACGGCATCGCGGGTTCAAATACGCAGCACGCTCTGTTCGGAACGGTCCCGATCGGTTCCGGTACAACCAGCGATCTGACCATGACGCTCTATAAAGCCGAAAAGATCGACTGGTTTAAGGGCGGGATCAACGAACTGTGGGCCAAAGGCGCCAACTATAAGATCTACGATGTCAAAACCGGCATCGTCTGGTGGGCGCACCGCTGGAGCGGCGGCTACCATGTCGACGCCGAACCGCTGACCGCCGCGGATACCGCGAGACTGTGCCGCTGTTACAATGTGACGACCTCCGCGCAGATCGCGTCCAAGAATCTGTATCAGCGCCGTCCCTGCCTGGTTACGATTGGTACCCGGACCTTTGCCTGTTCCCTGTACGGCGTCCCGCACAACTATCCGGACGGCGACACGATCCCGACCAACGAATTCAAGGGTCAGGTCTGTATCCACTTCACCAACAGCTGGACGCACGGCAGCAAGAAGGTTGACAGCGGCCACGAGGAAGCGATCGACTACGCCTGGAGGAACGCGCCGAACGGACACCAGTAATTTCCCTTATATTCTCTTGATTCCGGAATCGGATCTGTGATACCCTTCAGGGGCAGGACATCGGTCCTGTCCCTGATTTTAACTGGAAGCGAGGTGCCGGATATGCCGAAAGCCAGGGCCTGTTTCATCTGTTCCGCCTGCGGCTGTGAATCTCCCCGCTGGGTGGGGCGCTGCCCGGGATGCGGCGCCTGGAACACAATGGAAGAAACCGTAGCCGAGTCCCCGGACCGGACAACCGCCGGCGGAAAGCTCGCAGCCAATCAGCGCCCCGGAACAGGAGCGGAACCCTTATTGCTGAAGGATATCCCCGAGGAGACCGCGATCCGGACGCCCACCCGCATCAGCGAACTCGACCGGGTGCTCGGCGGCGGTATTGTCGAAGGGGGCCTTATGCTGATCGGTGGCGATCCCGGAATCGGCAAAAGCACCTTGCTGCTTCAGGTCTGCGCCAACCTGGCGGCCGACGGAAAACGCGTCCTGTATATATCCGGCGAGGAATCCGCGCGTCAGATCAAGCTGCGGGCCAACCGTCTCGGCATCGGGACTCCGGGGCTGTATATTCTGGCCGAAAACGCACTGGACGCGGTCGAAGTCAAGTTGAACCAGCTGCAGCCTGATGTCGCGGTCATTGACTCCATTCAGACCATGTACCGTCCCGAGATGGCCTCCGCCCCCGGCTCCGTCAGCCAGATCCGCGAAAGTACCAGCCTGATCATGCGCCTGTGCAAGGAAAGCGGAACCTCCGTATTCCTGGTGGGTCATGTCACAAAAGAAGGCGCGATCGCCGGTCCCCGGATGCTGGAGCATATGGTCGACGTAGTCCTTTACTTCGAGGGGGACCGGAATCAGGATTACCGGCTCCTCCGCGCAGTCAAAAACCGCTTCGGTTCCGTCAACGAGCTGGGTGTTTTCCGGATGACGGACACCGGCATGAAAGTTGTGGATAATCCCAGTGAGGAACTTCTGAGCCATCGCGCCAAAGGAGCCAGCGGCAGTACGGTTTTCTGCGCGCTGGAGGGAACGCGACCTCTGCTGTGCGATGTGCAGGCCCTGACCAGCGTAAGCTACCTGAACAGCCCCAGACGCACGGTGAACGGCGCCGACGCCGCCCGGGTCGCGCTGCTGCTGGCGGTGCTTGAAAAGCGCGCCGGTCGCAAAAGCTATGACAAAGATGTCTATATCAATGTCGCAGGCGGACTGGAACTCAGCGAACCGGCCGCGGATCTCGCCCTTTGCGTAGCCGTGGCCTCCAGCCTGAAGGACCTGCCCGTCAACGGGGAGGTCGCCGTGATGGGCGAGGTCGGCCTCGCCGGGGAAGTCCGGCCTGTTCCCCAATGTGAACGGCGGGTTTCCGAGTGCGCGCGTCTCGGCTTTACCACGCTGATCGTCCCGAAGGATAACGCCCGGCGGATCCGGGCGCCGGAAGGCGTCAAAGTGATCGGCGTCGACACAGTCCTGCAGGCGCTCAGCGTTCTGTTCTGAAAACAAGGAGGAGATCCCATGAAATCCAAACGAACCGAAAGGTTGCTTCGTTTTCTGATTGTTCTGCTGGGTGTGGGCGTCGGCCTGGCACTGACACTGTTTGCCGACAGGCTGGTCGCGCGTGCGCTCCCCGAATGGAAGATCCGGGTGGAATATCTCGGGATCGCCTACGGCGGAATGGCCATTCTGGGCGGTCTGATCTTTCTGCTGCTGAACCGGCGGATCTTGAATCATTTTGTCTCCTTTACCGGCCATGTAGAAAAAACTTTCGACAAAATGCCGGTTTATCAGCTGTTCTCCTCCATCATCGGGTTGATCCTCGGCCTGATTGTCGCGGCGCTGCTGTGCCGCATGCTGTCTTTCATGGGAAACGGGATGTTCACAGCGGTCCTTTCCGCCATCCTGTATCTGACCCTCGGCGCGTTCGGTTTCAATATCGGCCGGAAGCGCAGCCGCGAATTCACCGCGATGCTGACCCGGTTTTCCGGCAGCCGTGAAAAAAGCAAGGTCCAGAAACACGGATATGCCGCCCGCAAATTTCTCGATTCGTCCGCTATCATTGACGGACGGATCCTGGAAGTTTGCAAAACCGGCTTTATCGAGGGAGAACTGGTTGTTCCGTCTTTCATCGTGGACGAACTCCGCCATGTCGCCGATTCCTCGGATGACAGCAAGCGGGAACGCGGACGGCGCGGGCTGGAGATCCTCGCTTCCATGCGGGAGGAGCTTCGTCAGCTCAAGGATGACGAAACCGACTGGGACGATGTGACCGACGCGGATGTCAAGCTGATCCGTCTTGCCCGCGAATGCGGCGGAACCGTCATCACAGGCGACTACAATCTGATCAAGGCGGCGCAGGTCTCCTATGTCAAAGCCCTGAATATCCATGATCTGGCAGGCGCCATGCGCCCCGCCGTCACCCAGGGAATGGAACTCACGCTCCGCCTGACCAAGGAGGGCAAGGATCCTTCGCAGGGCGTCGGATACATGAGCGACGGGACCATGGTCGTCGTTGAAAACGGCCGGAAGCATCTTGGCGAGGAGGTTTCCCTTACCGTTACAAGCGTTCTGCAGACGAGCGCGGGACGGATGGTCTTTGCCCGGCTGAGCGAACCCGCGTCCGTGTGATGCTGCATTTTCCGAAGGCGTCAGATCGGTTTCTGACGCTTTTTTTATTTTCCTTTGTTTACAAACTCCCGGTTGTATAGTACAATTCCGGTATAAGGAGAGCAGGCGCTCTCTACAAAAAAATAGGAGGTCTTTCTCATGAAAAAACTGCTCGCGCTGCTGTTGGCGGTCCTGATGACTGTCGGATGTGTCGGACTCGCGTCCGCTGAAGACGAAATCACTCTGAACGTCATCATCTGCCAGTACGGTAACAACACTCAGGACTGGTTCCTCGGCACCGGTATGAACGGCACGAATTTCGTCGACAAGTTCGAGGCTGAAAATCCCGGCATCAAACTGAATCTGGATGTCGTTTCCTGGAACGATGTGTACACCGTGGTTTCCACGCGCATCGAAAACAAAGAAGCGTTGGATATCCTGAACATCGACGTCTACGCGAACTACGCGTCTGAAGGGCTGCTCCTGCCGGTCAGCGACTATTGCCCCGAAGAGCTGTACGGAGATTTCTTCCCCAGCTTCATCGAGCAGAGCCGCGACGCTGACGGCACGGTCTGGGCCGTTCCGGATCTGGCCAGCGCCCGCGCCCTGTACTACAACACCGACATCTTCACCGAGATCGGCATGGATGTCCCCACCACCTGGGCGGAACTGGAAGAGGTTTCCCAGGCGATCATCGACTTCTACGGCGGCGAAGTCTACCCCTGGGGTATCGACATGACCACCGACGAAGGTCAGGCCGCGTTCGCCTACTATGCCTGGGGCAACAACGGCGGATTTGTTGACGAAGCCGGCAACGTCTGCGTGAACAGCGACGCCAACGTCGAAGCTGTCGAATACGCGATCGGCCTGTACAACAAGGGCTACACCAACCCCAACCCCGCCACCCAGACCCGTTACGATCTGCAGGATATGTTCGGCGCCGGCAAGCTGGCCATGGTCATTGCTCCCAACCAGCTGCCCACCTATCTGGCCGAAAAGAACTACTCCGTCAACTTCGCGCTGGCTGATCTGCCCCACAACGAAGGTGCCACCAGCTCCTCCGTCGGCGTCATGGACCGCGTGATGGCGTTCCGTAACGACGAATATCCGGATCAGGCCGCCCGTAACGAAGCGATCGGCAAGTTCCTGACCTTCTTCTACAACCCCGAAAACTACGTGGGCTGGGTCAGCATGGAAGGCTTCCTGCCCGCGGTCAACAGCGCGGTCGGCGCTCTGGTTGAAAGCGATCCTTCCTTCGCCGCCTGGCTGGATGTTCTCGGCGGCGCGAAGTTCTATTCCACCTCTCTGTCCTGCTGGGATCAGATCAAGCAGGGCGTCATCAAGGTCGAGCAGGAAGCGCTGGTCGGCGGCGATGTCCGTACGCTTCTGAACGATCTTCAGGCTGAACTCACCAAGTAATCCGGTTCAATCCGCGGGGGAGGAGCCTCGGCTCCTTCCCCCGTTTGTTCTATTTTGAGGAAGGGGACGGGCGATGAATTCCATCTTTATCCGTCACAAATGGGAGCCTTATCTGTGGATCCTGCCCAGCCTGCTGCTGATGCTGATCTTTGTCGTTTTCCCGATCGCCATCGTATTCCGGCTGGCGTTCAGCGAAATCAGCAAAGCGGGTGTTGTGGGGGGCTTTATCGGTTTTCAGAACTTTATCGACGCGGTGAACGCTCCGGCGTTCGGGACCGTTATGCTCAACACCCTCTGGTGGGTGCTGTCCGTTGTCGGACTGAGCACGCTGCTGGGATTTATTGCGGCGCTTCTGCTCAATCAGAAATTCAGAGGGCGCAAGATCGCGCGCGCGATCATGGTCCTTCCCTGGGCGGCCGCGCTGGTCGTTCAGGCCTCCATCTGGAACTACATCATCAAATTCGAATACGGAAATCTGAATAATCTCCTGCTGAATCTGGGCATCCTGAAGACAGCGGTCAACTGGCGCATATCCTATCAGGTCGAGTTTATCTGGGAGTGCGCCGTCGGCATTTTTGTCACCGTTCCCTTTGTGGCCTTCACGTGCCTGAGCGGCCTTCAGTCCATCGACGGCGCCTATTATGAAGCGGCCACCGTGGACGGCGCCGGCTTCTGGAAAAAGCTCCGCCACGTGACGCTGCCGCTGGTAATGCCTTCCCTCACGGTCAGCACGGTTTTGAATATCATCTATGTGTTCAATTCTTTCCCCATCGTCTATACCATCACGAAGGGCGCTCCCGCCAACAAGACCGATACCATGGTGACCTATCTGTATATGCAGGCCTTCTATGACAACAAAAAAGGTCCGGCCACCGCCCTTTCCGTGATCGGTTTCCTGATCCTCTGCGTCTGCGCGGGCGCCTATATGCTCACCGCCATGAGAAAGGAGGAAGATCTGTGACCGTCAGGAAAACCCGGACCGATATCGCAGTCTGTCTGATCGCCGTTCTTCTTCTCGCGGCGGTGATGTGTCTGCCGCTGTGCACCTTTTCCACGACCCTGTATACCAAAAAATCCGCCAATACCTTCCCGGGTGACGAAAAATACCTCGCCGTGACCGGGGAGATCGAGCAGCTTCGCGCCGAATACGCGGCCGGCGGGACCGAAACCGTTCTGAGCGAGGATCAGACCCTTCGCGAAACCAGCAAAGGGACCACATCCCTGATGACCTTCACGCTCAGCAGTCAGACTCCCCGTACGGGATTTCAGATCCTTTTCTCCGGCTTTCTGCCCGGCTGGATCCTAGGGCTGATCTGCCTGTTCTCCCTGGCCGCGCTTATCCTGCTGACAGCCGGGCGCAGGAAAGGCCCGTCCCTGAAAAAAGGCGCCTGCGTTCTGATCCTGCTGGCCCTGCTGCTGGTTCCTGTCTTTGCCATGGCCTCCAACTATCATTTTGTCCGCGCGGTAAAGCTGTTTTCCGAAGGGAACGATGTCGCCGGTACAGCCGGCCGTCTGCCGCTGTGGAACCGTCTGCTGACGGACGGAAGCGCGTCCGAAGAAACGCTGCTGACCATGCTGTCAGGATTGGATATGCGGATCTCGCCGCTCTGGTGGATCCTTCTTCCGGCGTTATTCGCCTTCCTCCTTGCCGGAGTTGACCTGACTTCCGGCCGGATCCGTCCCGCGCTGAGCCGGGGCGCTCTGTATCTGGCAGTCACCGTGATGAGCCTTGTCGTGATCTATCCGTTCTTCGTCATGGTCATCACCGCTTTCCGGACGCCCAGCGAAAGCACGGATATGAAATTCCTGTATCTGTTCCCGACAGAGTGGATCTGGAGCAATCTGTCCGATATCGCTGCCCGCGGCGTGTTCACCTTCCTGAAGAATTCCATTCTGCTGAGTACGGGCGCGACGCTCATCGCCATGCTCTGCGGCATACCGGCCGCCTATGCCATGAGCCGGATGAAATTCAGAGGCAAAAAAGCTTTCCTCGGGTTTATCATCATGAGCCAGATGTTCTCGCCGGTCGTCCTTCTGGTCGGCATCAGCAAGCTGATGAACACGCTGAACCTTTCCAATTCCATCATCGGGCTGATGTTCATCAACGCGGCCTTCAATCAGGCTTTCGCCATCTGGCTGCTCCGCGGGACCTTTGTCAGCATTTCCAGCGAAATGGAACAGGCTGCCTGTATCGACGGATGCAATCTGTTCGGCGCGCTCACGCGGGTCCTGCTGCCCGTCGCCGCTCCGGGGATCGTTACCTCCCTGATCTTCGTGTTCATCAACTCCTGGAATGAATACACCATCTCCACCGTACTGATCACCAACCGGCTGAACAAGCCGATCACGGTCGGCATTACCGAATTCAGCAGCTACAATATGATCGAATGGCAGTATCTGTTCGCGGCGGCGCTGCTGGCGACCGTTCCGGTTGTGATCCTGTTCATCTGTATTGAAAAGCATCTGGTCAGCGGCCTGACATCCGGCGGCGTGAAAGGCTGACCGCGCGCTGAACCCGGTTCACAAAACAAACGGAGGAATCCCGTATGCCCCTTGAGATCGCAAAACAGTTTTTCCTGCAGGGCCGGCCCGTTTCGGCCGTTCCTCACGGAAACGGCCATATCAACGAAACCTTTCTTGTCACCACGGACGAAAACTGCCGCTATATCCTTCAGAAGATGAACCATACGGTTTTCCGGAATATTCCGGGACTGATGAACAATCTTGCCGCCGTTTCATCGCATCTGGCCGGGAAGGATCCCGATCCCCGACATTCTGTCCGGGCTGTCCCGACGGCTGACGGCGTTCCGTACCTGCTCACCCCGGAAGGGGATTACTGGCGCGTTCTGAATTTTGTGGAAAACAGTTACAGTCCCGAAAGCGTCGATTCCGCGGAGGATCTGGCTCAGGCCGGATACGCGTTCGGCCGTTTCCAGAATCTGTTGAGCGATTTTCCCGCGGAAACCCTGACCGAAACCATTCCGGATTTCCACAACACCCCGAAACGCCTCGGGGCCCTGGTCGCCGCGGCGGAAAAAGATCCGCTGGGCCGCCTGAAGGACGTTCTGCCTGAATACCGCTTCTTTCTGGACCGGAAAGACGAATGCGCCGTCATGACCGATCTCGCCGCCAGGGGGGAATTGCCGGTCCGCGTCACACACAATGACACCAAACTGAACAATGTCCTGTTCGACCGGGATACCCGGAAACCCCTGTGCGTCGTGGATCTGGACACCGTCATGCCCGGCCTTGTCGCGAACGATTTCGGGGATACCGTCCGTTTCGGCGCTTCAACGGCCGCCGAAGACGAGCAGGATCTCAGCCGGGTCTCCCTCAATCTGGATTATTACCGGGCTTTTTCGGAAGCCTTCGTCCAAACCTGCGGAAGCCGCCTCACCGAAAAAGAGATCCGGACCCTGCCGCTGGGCGCGAAACTGATGACCCTGGAAAACGGGATCCGTTTCCTGACGGATGATCTGCTGGGGGATGTCTATTATCATATCAGCCGGCCACGTCAGAATCTGGACCGGGCAAGGACCCAGATGAAGCTCGTCGCCGATATGGAACAAAAGTGGGAAGAAATGAACCGGATCATCGACCGGATCCCGAAAGTCTGAACCCCTCCGCCGTCTCCTCCCGAAAACAGCGCCGTCTCCGGCGGGGACGCTGTTTGCAGCGGTTTGATTTTTGAAAAGAGCCCCGGTCCTTCGACCGGGGCTCCCTTTTGATATCTTTTTGTTTTTACCGCAGAATGCTGTCAGTTGCCTCGTCTTCATACTGACGGGTATACAGCCTGTAATACGGTCCTTTCGCAGCCAGAAGCCGGCTGTGCGTTCCCTGTTCCACGATTTTTCCGTCCTTTACAACCAGGATCAGATCCGCGTTCTTGACGGTGGAAAGACGATGCGCGATTACCAGGGAAGTTCTTCCGCGGATGATCGTATCGATCGCGGACTGGATCTTCTGTTCCGTCAGCGTATCCACAGAGGCGGTCGCTTCGTCCAGCACCAGAATACGGGGATCCGCGAGGATCGCGCGGGCAAAGGAGATCAGCTGTTTCTCGCCGGTCGACAGCATATCGCCGCCTTCACCGACGTCCGTATCAATCCCCTTTTCCATTTTCGCGACGATTTCCTCCGCAGACACCAGTTTCAGCGCGTGTGCGATCTGTTCCTCTGTCGCGTCCGGATTGCCATACATCAGATTATCCCGGATGGTTCCGGAAAACAGATGCGGCGTCTGCAGCACGTACCCGATCGCGGAATGCAGCCAGAGCTGGCTTCTTTCACGGGCGTCCCGTCCGTCGATCAGGACCCGGCCTTCCGTCGGCTCAAAGAACCGGCAGACCAGGTTCACCAGGGTACTCTTTCCCGCGCCTGTTTCGCCGACGATCGCGATATTGCTTCCGAAGGGGATCTTCAGATTGAAGTGCTCCAGCACATATTCCTCTCCGTCCGGATATCTGAACGATACATCCTCAAACTCAATATCGCCGCGCAGCTCTTCCCAGTTTTCCTTTTTCGGGCTGAAGCTGTCGCCGTACTTTTCGATCACCTCCGGCGTGTCCGTCACGTCGGATTTTGTGTTCAGCAGCCGGGTCAGGCGTTCGATATTGACCTGGGTGGTGATGACGTCGGAAATCGCGTCCACGATCCAGCGGACAGGTTCCATCATTCCCTGGGCATAACTCATGAACATGGAAAAGGTTCCGACTTCGCTCTCCGCGATATATCCGCCCTTCCACAGAACGATCGCCAGCGCGGCCGAAGAGGCCAGATGCATGGTCACGGCAAAAGCGCCCCGCAGGCGCGCGGCACGGATCCCTTTCTGCCGGATTTCCGATGTGTCTCCGACGAAATCCCCCGCCATTTTCTCTTCAATAACCAGCGTCTTGATCGTTTTCGCGCCGGTGATTCCTTCATTGAAATCCCCGGTGATCCGGCTGTTCAGTTCCCGGATCCGGCGATTGGCCTGGATCAGTTTTTTCTGAAACAGGCTGAACAGGATCACGATCAGCGGCAGAATCACCATGACCATCAGCGCCAGCTTCACGTTGATCAGCAGCATGACGACGCAGGATCCGATGAGATAGCTGATGTGCCAGGTGCTGTCCATCAGGGTCCAGGAAACCAGGGAACCGATCCGGCTGGTATCGCTCATGACGCGGGCATGGATATATCCCACGGAGTTCTGATTGAAATAGCTGAAAGACAGCGTCTGCAGATGATTGAAAGCTTCCCGGCGAAGGTCGCGGTTCACGGATACCTCCGTTGTCATGGCGCCCTTGCAGGAAATATAGTTGACCACCGACGCAAACAGGACGATCGCGACATACAGCGCGATATACAGAGGCAGCGTATCCAGCGTGTTGCCGCCGATATAATGGTTCAACGCGTAACGCTGGAGCAGGGGCATCAGAATATCCGTTCCGGTCCCGCACAGTCCGCAGATGACCATGATGATCAGCGTTTTCCGGTACTTCTTCATATACGGGAGCAGCTTCGGAATGCCGAAGAAGGGAAGGGAAACGTGATAGTCGCTGTTTTCGTCGCGATCGTCTTTTCCGGTCATTTTCTGCTTCCGGTGGATCCTCCGGATATCCCGGATCAGTTTCTGCAGACGGTCATACCACGGTACCGCACGCGTATCGCGCTTTTTTGTTTCTTCACTCATTCCGCAGTCACCTCCGTTCCGGAAATACTCTGGATCCGGTCAATTTCCTGATACAGACCGGGTTGTTTCCGCAATTCGTCCGGCGTACCGAGCTGACTGATCCGCCCGTGATCCAGGACAAGCACCTGATCCGCCTTGGACAGGGTCGTGATCCGGTGAGAGATCAGAATGATCGTCGCGGATCCGAATTTCTTTTCCAGCGCGGACCGTATCTTCGCGTCGGTTTCCGTATCAACGGCGGAAAGGGAATCGTCAAAGATCATGATCGGCGCGTTCTGCGTCAGCATCCGGGCGATCGCCGCGCGTTGCTTCTGACCGCCGGAAAGGGTCACGCCCCGTTCTCCGACAAAGGTCTCATATCCTTTTGCAAAGTCCTGCACGGTTTCGTCCAGACAGGCCGTTTTCGCCGCGGCGCGCATTTCCTCCTCCGTCATATCCTCCCGGGTGATTCCGAGATTCTCCCGGAGTGTGCGGGAAAACAGGAAAGGCTCCTGCAGCACGATCCCGATATTCCGGCGCAGATGGCGAAGCCGGATCTTCCGGATATCTGTTCCTCCGACCGTAATGCGGCCCTGATCGGGCGCCAGCGGATACAGCCGGTCAAGCAGATACATCAGCGTGCTCTTTCCGCTGCCTGTTCCGCCGAGAATGCCCAGCGTGGAACCGGCGGGAACGGTCAGGTCGATGTCGTGCAGCATTTCGGGGCTTCCTTCATACCCGAAGGAAACGTGTTCAAAACGGATATCCCCGGTCATGGGCGCGTCCTCCGCGTCCGGATCGTCCTGTTCTTCCTCCGCGTCCATAATGTATCCGATACGGTCCACCGATACGCCGGCCTTGCTCATTTCGCTGATCATCCGTCCCAGCTGACGAACAGGCCATACCAGCATCCCGTTATAACTCAGAAAAGCGATGTACTCGCCGCTCGTCATCTGATCCTTCAGACAGAAGACCACGCCGAAAACGACTACCAGCATGATCTGGATGCCGCTCAGAATATCGCTGGACGCCCAGAACCGGCTCATCGTTTTGCCCATTTTCACCCACAGCGAGGTGTAATACTCGTTATGTTCATTGAACCGGTCGCGCTCGTACATCTCCCGGCCGAAAGCGCGGACGACGCGAACCCCTGTCAGGTTCTCCTGCGCCATGGCCGACAGCTTTCCCTCGTTTTCATCACATACTTCAAATCCCTTGTGGATCTTATGATGGAAGCGGACGGAATACCAGATGATAACGGGCAGAGGGATCATCGCGATCAGCGTCAGCGGGATATTCATGGTCAGCATGAAGATCAGACTCATCACGAGCAGGATCATGATCCGGATCAGACCGGTCATCTGTTCCGAAATGAAATTGCGCGTCGTTTCAATATCGCTTGTACACCGCTGAATGATATCCCCGGTATGGTTTTGCATATGCCACTGGAAGGGGAGCCGTTCAATATGATTGTACAGTGTATCGCGCATGGTTTTGACCATGGTCTCGCTACCCTTGGCGTTGAAAACCCGGAAGCCGTACTGGCTCACGACCTTGACGACCGCCACGGCCATGACCGCGGCAGCCGTCATCCAGATATTCAGGCGAAGGCGGTCGATCCCGCCGGCCAGATCGATCAGCTTCCGGTTCAGACCGCTCAGCGTTTCCGTTCCGGTTCCTCCGATAACCTGGTCGACCGTGATCCGGATGATCTGCGGAGTCACCATATCCGCAAGCGCCGAAAGAGCCGCGCAGATCATACAGAACAGGAAAAAACACTTGCTGCCCTTCAAAAAACCGAGGATCAGTTTTCCCCTGCCCGGACGGGGTGTATACAATGTCTCTTTGTTTTCCATAGGTTAATATACTCTCCAGATTCTATACTGCCTGATTTCCGGGGTAAAAAAATGCCCACTTCCGGTACTCCGGAAGCGGGCATGATACAACGGTACTGAAAACGGAGCGGAAGAATTACTTCAGCTCGGCAAAGTACTTGATGGTGCGGACCATCTGAGAAGTGTAGGAATTCTCATTGTCGTACCAGGAAACGACCTGCACCTGATAGGTGTCGTCGTCGATCTTGGCGACCATGGTCTGCGTCGCATCAAACAGGGAGCCGAATCTCATACCGATAACATCGGAGGAGACGATCTGCTCTTCGTTGTAACCAAAGCTTTCGGAGGCGGCGGCCTTCATCGCGGCGTTGATGCTGTCCTTGGTCACATCAGTGCCCTTGACAACCGCGACCAGCAGGGTGGTGGAACCGGTGCAGACCGGGACGCGCTGGGCGGAACCGATCAGCTTGCCGTTCAGCTCGGGGATAACCAGGCCGATGGCCTTGGCAGCGCCGGTGCTGTTGGGAACGATGTTCATGGCGCCGGCACGGGCACGACGCAGATCGCCCTTGCGGTGCGGGCCGTCCAGGATCATCTGGTCGCCGGTGTAGGCGTGAACGGTGGTCATGATACCGCTCTGGATCGGATAGGCGTCATTCAGAGCCTTCGCCATGGGAGCCAGGCAGTTGGTGGTGCAGCTGGCGGCGGAAATGATCTGATCGTCAGCGGTCAGGGTGTCGTTGTTGACGGAGAAGACGATGGTCTTCAGATCGTTGCCGGCAGGAGCGGAAATAACCACTTTCTTGGCGCCGGCGTTGATGTGAGCCATGGACTTGTCCTTGCTGCAGTAGAAGCCGGTGCACTCCAGCACGACGTCCACATCCAGCTTGCCCCAGGGGCAGTTGGCAGCGTCTTTTTCGGCATAGATCTTGATCTCTTTGCCGTCGACAATGATAGAATCATCAGTGGACTCAACCGTGTGCAGGTTTTCGCCGATGGCACCGCAGTAGCCGCGCTGCGCAGAATCGTACTTCAGCAGGTGAGCCAGCATTGCGGGGCTGGTCAGGTCGTTGATCGCGACGATTTCATAGCCCTCGGCCGCGAACATCTGACGGAAAGCAAGACGGCCGATCCGGCCGAAACCATTGATAGCAACTTTAACTGCCATAGTTGGAACCCTCCTGTAATCAATCTATTCAGTTACCGACGCATATGATACCTGTTTTCAGCCCTTTTTGCAACAGGTATTTTGCCTTTTCAGTCCAAAATTGAGAAAATTTTGTCAAAGTTGGTGAAACCGTGAAAAAACATTGACGAAAGGGACATCCGGTGATACTCTATATCATAGGTAGTTGTGCGAACAACCGATTATTTAAAGGAGGACTGTGTCTTATGGCCAATATCCCCGTGATCAAGCTTGGTCTTGTCGCGGTTTCCCGCGACTGTTTCCCCATTGCGCTGAGCGAAAAGCGCCGTGCCGCCATTGCTGCCAAGTGCGGACAGAAAGAACTGAATTTCGTTGAGATCAAAACCACCGTTGAAAACGAAAAAGACATGCTGAAAGCTGTTGAAGAGCTCAAAGCCAACGGCTGCAACGCCGCCTGCGTTTTCCTCGGCAACTTCGGTCCCGAAACTCCCGAGACCCTTATCGCGAAGTATTTCGACGGCCCCGTGATGTTCGTAGCCGCCGCCGAAGGTGACGGAGATATGATCAACGGCCGCGGCGACGCCTATTGCGGCATGCTGAACTGCTCCTACAACCTCGGTATGCGCCACCTGAAGGGCTATATCCCCGAATATCCCGTCGGCAACGCGGATGAGCTGGCTGACAAGATCGCCGAATTCATTCCGATCGCCCGCGTTATCGTCGGTCTGAAAAATCTGAAAGTCATCACCTTCGGGCCCCGTCCCCAGGACTTCTTCGCCTGCAATGCCCCCATCAAGGGCCTCTACGAACTGGGCATCGAGATCGAAGAAAACAGCGAACTCGATCTTCTGGTCAGCTACAAAGAGCACGCCGATGATCCCCGCATTCCCGCCATCTGCGAAGATATGGCCAAGGAAATGGGCGAAGGCAAATATTATCCCGATCTGAATGCCCGCATGGCGCAGTTTGAACTGACGCTGCTGGATTGGGCCGAGAATCACAAGGGCGCGCGCGAATATGTCGTGTTCGCCGATAAATGCTGGCCGGCTTTCCCGTCCCAGTTCGGATTTGAGCCCTGCTACGTCAACAGCCGTCTTGCCAGCCGCGGCATCCCTGTCGCCTGCGAAGTGGATATCTACGGTGCTGTCAGCGAATATATCGGTGCCTGCCTGACCGGCGACGCGGTCACCCTGCTGGATATCAACAACAGCGTTCCCGAATACATCTATGACGCGGATATCAAGGGCAAGTTCGATTACCGCCTGACGGAGACCTTCATGGGCTTCCATTGCGGCAATACCCCCAGCTGCAAAATGTGCGCCGATCGCGCTGTGAAGTATCAGCTGATCCAGCACCGCGTGCTCGAGCCCGCCGGCAGCGAACCCGACATCAGCCGCGGTACCCTCGAAGGCGACATCGCCGCGAGCCCCATCACCTTCTACCGTCTGCAGTGCGACAGCGAAGGCAATCTCCGCTCCTATATTGCGGAAGGCGAAGTTCTTCCCGTTGCGACGCAGTCCTTCGGCGGAATCGGCGTTTTCGCTATCAAGGAAATGGACCGTTTCTACCGCCATGTTCTGGTTCAGAAGCGCTATCCGCATCACGGTGCCGTTGCTTTCGCTCACTGCGCCAAGCAGCTGTTCGAAGTATTCAAGTATCTCGGCATTCAGGATATCGCTTACAACCAGCCCAAAACGCTGCCCTATCCCACCGAGAATC
This sequence comes from uncultured Clostridia bacterium, assembly GCA_937906775.1. Lineage (GTDB taxonomy): Bacteria > Bacillota > Clostridia > Christensenellales > Aristaeellaceae > Aristaeella. The sequence goes on along the minus strand of CALCUD010000030.1, from coordinate 14,900 downwards.
CCTGGGCATAATCACCGTATTTTCCGGGTCAGATGTCGCACGACATTTGACCCCTTTTTTTGTTTTTGTGGGGAAACAGAACCAAAATTGTGTCCGAATATCCCGTTTTTATCTGCTGTGTTTTTTATTTTGGGACCTGAAATTTGACAAAGTGGGAAACACGTGTTAAAATGCGCAAAGTTGTATTTCCGCCGCTTTCCACCCGGGCGGCTTAATGATAGATATTATTCTGACATTTGGTCTCCCTTGCCTTTGCAGGTATAGGGTGCGGAGGTGCGCGTTCCGGTGAATCTGAACCTGACAATCAAACATTTTTATCACAGCGGTTTTTCTGTTTCATTTAACGATATACTTCTTGTTTTCGATTATTGGCGCGGAGAAGAAGGGGAACTGACAGAACAGATCCAGCTCAGCGAGGAGGATATCCGCTCCCGGCGGGCGGTATATGTGTTTATCTCGCACGAACACATCGATCATATGGACCCTGTCGTTTTCACATGGAAAGACTGGGGAAATGTTTCCTATATCGTCTCCTCTGATATGCCTGTCGGAACCAGAGGCCGCCGGATGGCTCCCGGAGATACCATCACCCTCGAAGAGGGATTGACCGTTTCCGCGTTTGACTCCACCGATTTGGGCGTTTCTTTCCTTGTTGATATTTCCGGTTTCCGTGTCTTCCACGCGGGCGATCTGAATTTCTGGCACTGGCGCGAAGAATCCACCATGAAAGAGATTGATGAAGCCGAAGAAGAGTTCAGAAAGGCCGTTTCGCCCCTGTCCGCCGAGAAAATTGATATCGCGTTTTTCCCGGTCGATCCGCGTCAGGGAAATATGTATGATGCCGGCGCTAATTATTTTATCCTCAGCGTGAAACCCAGGCTGATGATCCCGATGCATTATTTTCACCGGGCCGATACCGCCATCGAATACGCAAGAACAGCCTCCTGTCGGACTACGGAAGTACTGGCAATGCCGGGTTACGGGGATACCATTTATGTTTCCGTAGGCAGCGATGATTACATTGATATTTCATTCTCCAATACCGATGAAGTTCCTGAACCGTCGGCGAACGATCCTGCCGCTTCTTCAAACAGTCCGGTAACCGGTCAGGCAGAAGGGGAGCCTGAAAACAGTATGCCTTCCTTTGAAGACGATCCTTTCAGTGAATCCGATCTCCCGGTTTCTCTTCCGGTTGATTCCGATCATGAAGATACGGTTCCTGTTTCTCCCGATCAAAAGGATTGATCCGGCAGGCTCCGCGTCCCCGTTACGCATTGTATTTCAAGATTTTCAACAAGTTTTCCACAGATTATCCACTTATAAACAACGTTGTGAATTCGTTCCTGTGGAAGGCTAAAAACCCTTATTTTATGCGGATTTCGGAAAAATACCGACGATTGGCTCAACAAAATCAATACTTTGAAGGTTGTGGATAACTTCAAAGAAAAAGCCCTTCCGGAAAATTCTCCGGAAGGGCTTTTCTTTCAGGGTTCTGATCAGTTATTTTCCGCGATCCAGGCGTTCAGTTGATCGACCAGTTCGTCGGCATTGGCGCCGTGAGCTGCGCAGGCCATTTCAATGGATTCTGCTGTCGCGTGAGGACAACCCAGACAGTGCATTCCGAATTCCATAAAAACACGGGCCGTTCCGGGATACGCTGATAAAACTTCACCCAGACTCATACTCTTTTCAACAGTCATGATCTTCCATTCCTTTCCTTCCCGATTTCAGGATACAGTTTAATCTGAGGATCCGTATGTGTCAAGCAAGAAAAGAAACAGATCATGAAGTTTCTTCTTTCCGGAAAGTTCCTGTTATGTAACACTCCGGTTTAGACATATCTTTCATCTGTCCTGTCCACACTTTCTCCACACCGTGATCTGCAATCAAGAATTTCAACCCTTTGAACGGTTGTGGATAACTTTGGCGTAATCCACACATTCTTGTTGATTATACTCTCAAACCGTTGAAATATAAGGCTTTTGGAGTGTGCATAACCTGTGGACAGTTTTCCGGACAAGTCTCTGTTCCTGTCCTTGGCAATCTGTTCGCCGGTCGAATCAATTTTCATGAATTATTCCGATTCCGGATCAATATGACTTCAGTCATCCGGGAATGATCTGTCGTTCAGGTAACCGTTCACGGATCAGATGTGATGATCTCTTTCCGGCAAACGGATCCATCCGGAGAGCTGCCTCATGTTTCACGTGAAACAACCGGCTTACAGATGATCCTGCATACAGAACATATTATGATCCTGTGCCGCCTGTTTTGATTTGCAATCAGGAGTAATGGCAATCCTGTGTTTTTCAATATACATGATCATTCGATCCTGTATGATCATTTCCGTACGGCATATATGCATTTCTGTGTAGATTCGTTTCCTCTAAAGTTCTCCTTTTCAGCAACCATCATATACCGTGCGGAATCTTTCAGGCAGGAATGATAACTGGCTCCTTCCTCCCGTACCACGGCTCATGCGGTCTCGCAAGCAGTAGTACAATCGACGTTTACAACAGTATGACGGATCGGAATTATCGATAAATTCATCGATCCTGTCGCACCTCCAGTCACTCATTTGTTCTCTGACAGACCTTTCCAATTGAGCAACTGCTGCCATCATGAATAATCTCTGACATTTTGCATAAACAGGTATCGCCGGATTGATCGTTCCGTCAGATTTCACCGGCCTCATCGGTGCTGTGTCCAGAAGTGATTTCTGTGAGCTCAATGATGTTTGCGTCACAGATGATATCATTCAGTGCTGAGTTCACAGATCTCCGCGCAGAATAGTGCAATAACCTTCGTTCAATACAGCCGCCTTTATATAACAGAGTCCGGGCAGTATCAATTTAATCTGTGTCGCGTCTGCATCTGCTCTGTTTCGTTTCGATAAAAATATTTCTGTTTGAGAGCACGGAACTTTGCTTTTTTACTTTCTTCAGATCATAGATCTTACGAAGGACACCCTTGCCGTCCGGTTGAATCTTCCCGCTGTCAGGGCTTGATTTGCATTTATACCGCCGGATAATTGCCCGTGCCAGACATACTGAATCTCAAAGTTTAATTTTTTATTTGCTTAAATCAATATCATCCTGCAGACTGATTTTATCTTTCGATCATATTCACGTTATTCTGAAAAGAAAAACCGGCTTCGGATTCTGTTTCATAGAAACTGACCGTTTTCTTTTCCGTTGTTGTCTGAATTTTCTTTAAAAAAAGAAACCCTGATCAGGTTTCATTTTAAAAATCATGCGGACAATGTTTCACGTGAAACAATTTTACGAAAAGTCCGGTTCTTCCATGACCGCGATCTGCTCTGATCCTGAATGAATCACATCGATATGCGCTTTTCCCTGATCTGAAATCACATGATAGACCCTTTTATCGGAACAGTCGGACAGGTCACTTTCATCCGTACAGGTAATAAATGTCTGCATGTGATCTATTTCTTCCAGTAAATGCATACGTCGTGAAACATCCAACTCGCTCATGACATCGTCGAGCAATAAAACCGGATATTCGCCGGACAGATCCTTCAGTACTTTCATCTGTGCCAGTTTCATACTTAACGCGGCCGTCCTTACCTGCCCCTGAGATGCGAACATTTTCATATTTTTTCTGTTCAGAGTCAAAACGAGATCATCCCGGTGAGGACCGCATGAAGTCATCCCGTATTTCACATCGTCTTCACGATTGTTTTTCAGCATCTGAATGATCTCATCCTCAGGTAATTTCTTATCTCTGAAGATTGACTGATAATGTACTGAAAAATCTTCTTCTTTGCTTCCGCTGATCGTTCTGTATGTCTGCAGCGCTTTATCCGATAAAATGCCGATGATTTTCTTTCTTTCCGTAATGATCATCCCGGCAGGTACAGCCATAGCCTGTTCGTATACATCCAGCATCCGCGGATCCACAGGCCGGTTCATTTTCATTTCTTTCAGCAGAATATTCCGCTGTTCCATCGCAAGCCTGTATTGCTGCAGCGCAATAAAATAGGAGCGGCTGATCTGACTGATCATCATATCGATAAAACGCCGGCGGATAGCCGGACCTTCCTTGACCAGATCCAGATCCTCCGGAGAAAAGATCACGCACTGCAGACATCCCATCAATTCTGAAAATTTTCTTATTTTTTTATCGTCGATCTGGATCAGTTTCTTTTGCGATTCTTCCGGCTGAAGTCTCAGGGATATGTTCTGACGGACAAGATTTGTTTTCACGGAAATTCCACAAAAAGCTGTCTTTTCACCGATCAGAACCAGATTCTGATCATTGGTCACTCTGTGACTCTTTCCGAGAGCGCAGCAATGAACGGCCTCAAGAAGATTTGTTTTTCCGGATCCGTTTTGTCCGAAAAACAGATTGATGCCTTCGTGAGGTCTGAATGTCAGTTCCTTATAATTTCTGAAATTTCTCAGCCTGATCTCTTCGATTCTCATTTACGGTCTGCCTGTCTTCATTTCATAAGAAACGGGAAAGCTTACGCTTTCCCGCTCTGTCTTTTTCCTGATTACTGGAATACCCGGACGGGAAGGATCAGATAGGTAAAGCTGTCTCCCGACTGAGGAACAACAACACAGGGACTAACGTTGGAATTAAATTTCATGCAGAGTTTATCGCCGGAAACATTCCGGATCACGTCAATAATATATTTGGCGTTGAAGGCGATCTCGATCGGGTCACCAATCAGTGACGTATCCATTTCTTCCTCTACATTCCCCAGTTCAGCGTTGGAAGTGATTTTCAGAATATCTGATTTGAAGCTCATTCTGATCAGATTGTTTTTTCCTTCACGCGCCATCAGGCTTGCACGGTCGATTGCTTCCTCCACAGTGTTTCTGTCAGCCATGGCTTCTGTTTTAAACTCGGTTGGAAGGATCCTGCGATAATCCACATATTCGCCCGCGAGCAGAACGGTGGACAGCCGGATATTCCCGAAAGTACACTGCATTTTTCCTTTTTCTACCAGCATTGTGCAGAAAGCTTCGTCATCAGGAAGGATCCTGGACAGTTCATTCAATACTTTTCCTGGAATGATCGCTTTCACCATATCTGTTCCTTCAGGAAGTTCGAAAGGCTGAAATACCTTCTGCAGTGCCATTCTGAATCCGTCCAGCGCAACCAGTCTCGCTTCGGTTCTGCTGACTTCGAGAAGACATCCGGTCAGGATCTGACGGCTTTCATCCGTTGCAATGGCGAATACAACATGAGAGATCATATCTTTCAGTTTATTCTGCGGAATTTTGATCACGGAACCGGAATTCATCTTATTGTTTTCCGGATATTCCGAAGCGCTCATGACAGACAGAGTACTCCTGTTTTTCATGCAGCGAATGACGGCCGTCCTGTTATCCGTAACGGACACATTGACAGTTCCTCCCGGCATCTTCCTGATCATTTCATTAAACAACCGGCCGGGAAGTACCGCAACGCCTTCTTCCTGAATATCCGCAGCGTTCGTATACTCAATGATCAGCGACCCGTCCGAACAGGTCAGCTGAACCCTGTTATCGGACGCATTGATCAGAACGCCTTCCAGAATTTGCTTTGCCGGTCTCGCGGAAAGAGCTCTGGTGACAGTATTGAGTCCTTCCAGCAGATCTTGGGAATTCATGGAGAAAATCATACGCTTCGTCCTCCCGTTCGGAGATCAGATGATCTCTTATTAAAATACATATAATAGACGTAGTAGTAGGAACTGTTGATTCCGTGGAAAACAGGAAAGATGCCTTGAATTCACGGAGAATTTCCTGTGTAAAAAACTGTGGATCATTTTGCAGTTATCCACAAATCCGGGATCCTGTTTTTCCTTTCACAGGAAACTTCCTGTTTTTCAGGAAGGCCCGTCTGCTGCTAAAGGAAGGAAATCTGAGAAAAATTTCCGGAATCGGCGGAAAAGCGGATTCGAAGGAAAAAGTTATTCATTCTTTTCCACAGAGTTAACAGGTTGTTGAAAAATCTCTGTGGAAATTGGGAACCCTTACATAGTCTCAAATACGGACTTATTTTTTCTGAAATAATCCACCCCGCTGAGGATCGTGATCAGAATGACCCATCCGGTCAGAACAACGGCGATCCAGTTTTCAAAGAAGGATGCGCCGAAAATCAGAAGATACAGGATCAGGATCATCTGACTCACAGTTTTGATCTTGCCGAGAGGACCTGCTGCGATCACGGTTCCTTTGGTGACGGCGATCATCCGGAGTCCGTCGACGCACAGTTCGCGGGCCAGAATGATCACAGGAACCCAGGCGGGGATCTGACGCGTATGGATCAGCATGATCAGCGTGGAAAGAACCAGCAGTTTATCTGCGACAGGATCGATGAATTTACCGAAATCCGTGACCAGATGGTTTTTCCTTGCAATGTGACCGTCCAGATAATCCGTCACCGATGCCAGCAGAAAGGCGCCGGCTGCCGCAAAACGGCACCACGGGGCGGGGATCAGGAACAGAATGACGATAACGGGAATGCAGAATATTCTTAAAATACTCAGTTTATTGGGCAGGTTCATATCATTTCTCCCATCAGATCGTAGTCTTTCGCGTCTGTGATCCGAACGTTGACGAAGCTTCCAATCTCCGGCTGTGAAGTACCGGCTGTGAAAAGGATTTCTCCGTCTGTTTCCGGCGCTTCGCGCCTGCTACGTCCGAGACAGAGACCTTCCTGATTGCGGTCGGTCACCAGAACGGTTTCTGTGCTTCCGACGCGGCTCTGATTTCTGCTCAGGGAGATCCTGTTCTGAAGGGTCATCAGACGGTCAAACCGTTCCTGTTTGATCTCATCCGGAATCTGATCGGGAAGTCTGGCCGCGGGCGTATCTTCTTCGGGGGAATAGGGGAATGCTCCAAGCCGGTCGAACTGTACTTCTTCGACGAAATCGAGCAGTTCCCGGAACTGATCTTCTGTTTCCCCGGGAAATCCCACGATGATGCTGGTACGGAGCGTCAATCCTCTTTCTCTTGCGCCTTTGACAGCCCGGAGGATATCCTCTCTCGTTCCGCGGCGGTGCATCCGGTGAAGAAGTTCCGCATTGACATGCTGAATCGGAATATCCAGGTAGGGACAGATCTTCGGGTCGGAAGCCAGCAGATCCAGCAATTCCTCATTGGTCTCATCCGGATAGCAGTAGAGGACCCGAAGCCATTCCACGCCATCGACGGACGCGACTTTTTTCATCAGGGAGGGAAGCGTTGTGTGTCCGCCGTGATCAGTCCCGTAACGGGTGGTATCCTGTGCGACGAGAATATGTTCCCGTACGCCCCGGGACGCCAGCGAGCGGATCTCGTTCAGGATCGCATTTTCATCGCGGCTCCTGTACGGTCCCCGGATCAGCGGAATGGCGCAGAAAGTGCACCGGTTGGAGCAGCCTTCGCCGATCCTTGTATAGGCTGAATAAAACGGTGTGGTCAGGACGCGGGACTGTTCGAAATAGCTGTAGTCGTCCGCGCAAAGCGCGGGACGCTTTCCGGAAAGAGCCTGCTCAATGGCGTCCGGAAGCGCGGCGTACTGATTGACGCCGAGAAGCAGATCGATTTCCGGAATTTCTTCCATCAGGCTGTCCGCATAACGCTGGGAAAGGCATCCGGTCACCGCCAGGACCCGGCAGCGGCCTTCCTTTTTATAGGAAGCCATTTCAAAAATGGCGTCGATCGATTCTTCCTTCGCGGATTCAATGAAGCCGCAGGTGTTGACAATCAGGATCTCGGCGTCGGACGGATCGTCGGTCAGCTGGTAGCCTTTTTCTTTCAGCAGGCCCAGAGCGGATTCCGCGTCGACCCGGTTTTTGTTGCAGCCCAGGGAAATCATGCCGACGGTCATGGGCATTTCGGAACCCTCCTCTTTCAGAAAATCCGGCGATATGTCGACCCTGTACAAAACGCCAACATGCATTATAGCACAACTCATTCCTGTTGAAAAGAGAACCGGGGATAGGATATAATGGGAATGACGAAAGAGAGGCGTGAAAAATGGGAGAAACCTTTCTGATTGTGGACGGAAACAGTCTGATGCACCGTGCGTTCCATGCACTGCCGCTGATGGACGCCGACGGGATATATACCAATGCGATCTACGGATTTCTGAATATGCTGCTCAAAGCGATCCGGGAAGAAAATGTCCGGTATCTCGCGGTCTGTTTTGACGAACACGGACCGACTTTCCGCCATACGGTTTATGCGGATTACAAGGCCGGCCGCATGGCGACGCCGGAGGAACTGAAACAGCAGTTTGCAACGGTGCTGGGTCTGCTGGACGGGATGAAGATCGCCCGTTATTCGCTGCAGGGATGGGAGGCGGACGATCTTCTGGGAACGCTTTCCCTGAAGGGTCAGGAAGCCGGGCTGTCGCCCCTGCTGCTGACCGGCGACCGCGACGCGCTTCAGCTGGTCGGCGGGGGAACGGAACTGATGTTCACCCGGAAGGGGATTTCCGAAACCCTGCGTTTCACTCCGGAAAAAGTAATGGAGGAATACGGATTTTCCCCCGCTCAGGTGACAGACTGGAAAGGTCTGGCCGGAGACAGCAGCGACAATATCCCCGGAGTCCCCGGTGTTGGCGACAAAACCGCGGTAAAGCTTCTTCAGGAATACGGATCTCTGGAAAACGTTCTTTCGAATTCGGATAAGGTCAGGGGAAAACTGGGTGAAAAGCTGATAGTCTGGGCGGATCAGGCCCGTTTCTGCAAGGAGCTTGCCACGATCCGGCGCGACGCTCCGGTTTCCTTCAGCCCGGAGAAATGCGCTTTGCCCGATCTTCGGGAAGGGATCCCCGCGCTGAAAAAGCTGAAACTGTTTTCCCTGGTCAGGCGGTTGGAGGAAAATCAGCCGTCTCAGGAGGACGCCGCCGAAGCCGGAGCGAAACCGGAAATGCTTCCCTTCCGGGAGCCGGAGGCGATCTGTTCGGCGGAGGAGCTGAAAAGCTGGCTGAAACGGGTATCGGAGGAATCCGGCGCGCTTTGCGTATATCCGGATGAGATCCGGATCACCCTGGCGAAAGAAAGCGGATCCCGCTGTGAAATATCGCTGGGCGGGGATCTGCTGACGCCCGGAATGGATCCCGCAGAGGTGTTCAACCTGCTTTCCGGCGAACTGAGCAGAGGGGACGCGGTTGTTCATAACGGAAAAGAACTGCTGCACGCGATGGACCGGGTCGGCGCTCCGCTGCCGGATCAGTTCGGATGGGATACGATGCTGGGGGCCTATCTGCTGAATCCGCAGGAAAAGAGCTACCGGCTGAAGGATCTGTGCCCGGACTGGAGCGAGGACGCGGCCGCGGTTTGCTCTCTTTCTGTCTGGCAGCAGGCCCGGGTGGCGGAGGACGGCATGATGACGCTGGCCCGGGAGGTGGAATTTCCGCTGAGCTTTACCCTTTTCCGGATGGAAAGGGAAGGATTCCGGGTGGACTGCGATTTTCTGTGCGGGCTGGGAAAAAGATATACCGCGGAAATTGAAGAGATGAGGAACCGCGTGATCGCTGCGACAGGCGGGGAACCCTTTAATCTGAACAGTCCTCAGCAGTTGGGGGAGGTCCTGTTCGAAAAAATGAATCTGCCCCACGGGAAAAAGACGTCCAGAGGGTATTCCACTTCGGCCGAAGTGCTGGAAGGCCTGCGGTGGGACGCGCCGGATGTCATCGAGCCCCTGCTTCGGTATCGCAGGCTGACCAAACTGAACGGGACCTATGTCGAGGGCCTGCTGTCTCAGACGGACGCCGGGGGACGGGTCCATTCCACTTTTGATCAGGTGGCGACCGCCACGGGAAGAATTTCCTCTTCGGAGCCGAATCTGCAGAATATTCCCGTCCGTTCGGAGGAGGGAAAAGAAATCCGCCGCGCGTTTCTCGCACGGCCCGGCTGGATCCTGCTGGACGCGGATTACAGCCAGATCGAACTTCGGCTGATGGCTCATTTCTCCGGGGATCCGGCGCTTCAGCAGGCGTTTCGGGACGGAGCGGATATTCATGCCAGAACGGCGGGCGAGATTTTTGACGTTCCCCCGGAATGGGTCACGCCGGAGCTCCGGAGCCGGGCAAAAGCGGTCAATTTCGGCATTATCTACGGAATCAGCGGCTTCGGGCTGAGCCGGAATACGGGCGTCAGCCGGAAGGAAGCTGGAGAATTCATTGAAAAATATTTTGTGCGTTATCCCGGCGTAAAGCAGTTTATGGACGCGGCGGCGGCGGACGGGATCAACAGGGGATATGCCGTCACGCTGATGGGCCGCCGCAGATATCTTCCGGAACTTCAGAGCTCCAAGGCGCCGGTGAGGGAATTCGGAAAGCGCGCGGCCATGAATACACCGATCCAGGGAACGGCCGCGGACATCATCAAGCTGGCGATGGTCCGGACGGACCGCGCGCTGAGGGAGGCAGGTCTGAAAAGCTGCCTGATCCTTCAGGTACACGACGAGCTGATCCTGGAATGTCCGCCGGAGGAGACGGAGCAGGCGGGAAATCTGCTCCGGAAATGTATGGAAGAAGTGCTGACACTGCAGGTTCCGCTGCTGGCGGAGGTTCACTCCGGTGAAAACTGGGCGGAGGCAAAATAACCCGGAATGCTTGACAATCAACGGGAGCCGTGTTAAAGTGACCACGCTTTCCGGAACGCAACGTAAAGGAGCCTGACGAAAGATGCTGGAGTATAAATTTGACACGCAGCTACTGATTGAAGGGCAGAATCTGGATGAGGACGCGATCAACGATTACTTTACCAACAACTTGAAGGGCGACTGCCTTCTGGCGGTCGGCGACGAAGATCTGATCAAGATCCATTTTCACACCAATGAACCCTGGGAAGTGCTGAAATACTGCGCTTCTCTCGGAGAGATCTACGATGTGGTGGTTGAAAACATGGAGCGTCAGGAAAACGGTTTGCAGGGGTGAAGCGTTCTTCTGAAAAGTCCGGCGTTGATGCCGGGCTTTTTTTCATCCGCCGGATCGGGGAAAACAGGTTGTCCGAACGTTCGTCTTTTGTCTTTCCTCTGTATTATTGTTGTTTTTTATTGCTGAACTCGCTATACTATCACGTATCCTTTTCCATGGTGAAGTGGAAAGAAATAAGGAGGTTTTATACTTATGAAGAAAATCATTGCTCTGGTTCTGGCAGTCATGATGCTGGTCCCCGCTTTCGCGATGGCCGACAACGTGATCAAGATCGGTGTCTTCGAGCCCTCCACCGGTGATAACGGCGCCGGCGGAAAGCAGGAGATCCTGGGCATCCAGTACGCTAATTCTCTGGTTCCCACCGTCACGATCGGCGGCGAGGAGTACAAAGTGGAACTGGTGATCGAAGACAACCAGTCCCTGACCGACAAGGCCATTTCCGCTGCTCAGTCTCTGGTGAGCAAGGAAGTTTCCGTGGTTCTGGGCTCCTACGGCTCCGGTGTTTCCATGGCCGGCGGCGATATCTTCGCCGAAGCTGAGATTCCCGCCATCGGCGTTTCCTGCACCAACCCCAACGTGACCCTGCTGTGCGATTACTACTGGCGCATCTGCTTCCTGGATCCCTTCCAGGGCACCGTTATGGCGAACTACGCCAAAGAGCTTGGCGCGACCAAGGCCTATGTGCTGACCATGCTGGGCGAAGACTACGGCGTGGGCCTGGGCAAATACTTTGTCGAAGCCTTCAAGGCTCTGGGCGGCGAAGTGATTGAAGAAAACTTCACCGAAGGCACCAGCGATTTCACTGCGTACCTGAACAACGCCACTTCCAACGGCTGCGACGTCGTGTTCGCTCCCAGCTCCACTACCTATGCCGCGCTGATCATCGATCAGGCTGCTGCGCAGGGTGTGACCTTCCCGATTCTGGCCGGCGACACCTGGGAAAACAGTGCGATCCTCGAAGCTGCCAAGGGCAAGGACATCAAGGTCTACTGCTCCACCTTCTTCGATGAGAACGACGACGCGGCTGCGGCTGCCGATTTCGTTTCCGGCTTCAAGGCCTGGCTGAACGCCGACAGCGGCAATCTGACCAACAACGGCGGCAACGACATCGTCGCGGCTGTTTCCGCTCTGGGCTTTGACGCTTACAACGTAGCGATCGCGGCCATCAAGGAAGCTGACAGCGCGGATCCCGCCAAGATCGCGGAAGTGCTGCCCGTTGTTTCCTGGGACGGCGTGACCGGTTCCATCACCTTCGACTCCAACGGCGACGCCAACAAGGACATGGCCTACATCAAGTTCGCCAATCCCGAGACCGGCGCCTTTGACTTCGTGAAGACGCAGTCCGTCAACGACTGATTAACCGGATCTGTTCAGGGGACTGTTGCCTGGGGCAGCAGTCCCCTTTCCTTGCCGGACGCTCTCCAATTCCCGAAACGGAAGGAAGACCATTATGTTCAATACGATTCTTCCCTATCTGCTGGCCGGTGTATCCGTTGGCGGCCAGTACGCCCTGATCGCGGTAGGGTATACCATGGTTTACGGTATCCTCCGGCTGATCAATTTTGCACACGGGGATATCTTTACGGCAGCGGGATTTTTCATGGTCTATCTCGCGGCCAGCCTGCCCCTTGTGATCTCTGTTCCGCTTGTTCTGATCCTGACGGTGATCCTGGGCTTCACGGTGGAGCGCGTCGCATACAAGCCGCTCCGTACGGCGCCCCGGATGTCCATTATGATTTCCGCCATCGGCGTCAGCTATCTGCTTCAGAATCTGATGTGGTATCTGACCGGCGGTCTGGCTAAGCAATATCCCGGCCTTCCGGGTCTGTCCGATACGATCAATATCGGTTCGGCCACCACGAAGGTCGTTACGATTGTTACCCCCATCCTGACGGTGGCCCTGGTGGTGGGTCTGGTGATGCTGATCAACCATACCAAGATCGGTATGGCTATGCGCGCGGTGTCGGTCGATTTTGAAACAGCGCAGCTGATGGGGATCAAGATCAACAATGTTATTTCGGTGACCTTCATTATCGGTTCCGCGATGGCGGCGGTCGGTTCCATGCTGTATTTCACGAATTATACGGCGGTCACGCCGACGGTCGGCGCCATGCCCGGCCTGAAAGCCTTCGTGGCGGCGGTATTCGGCGGGATCGGTTCCATTCCGGGCGCGATGATCGGCGCGCTGGTCATCGGGATCTGCGAAAACCTGATCAAGGCTGCCGGTCTGACTGCGTTCTCCGACGCGTTCACCTTCGCGCTGCTGATCGTGGTGCTCCTTTTCCGGCCCAACGGACTGTTCGGTGAGAAGACCACCGAGAAAGTGTGAGGTGATGACGGTGAAAAAGAAAAGCAACAAACGTCTGATCATCTCGCTGATCGCGGTGGTGCTGATCTACTTCGGCGCCTGGTGCGTGGAGCATTTCTGCGGAACCAAGAGTATGGCGGTGACGGTCCTTCAGAAGGGCGCGGTTTACGCGCTGATCGCCGTGACCATGAACCTGCTGAACGGGTTTACCGGTTTGTTCTCTCTGGGGCAGGCAGGATTCATGCTGGTCGGCGCTTATTCCTACGCGATCCTGACGATCCCCATGGCCAAGCGTGCCGCGGTCTATCAGTACTATGACGGCGGATGGGTCCAGTTTACGACGGGCGTTGTTCCCGCGCTGCTGGTGGCGGGTGTGATCGCCGCGCTGTTTGCGGCGCTGATCGGATTGCCTGTTCTCCGGCTGAAGGGCGACTATCTGGCGATCGCCACACTGGGCTTTGCCGAGATCATCCGCGCGATCGTGCAGTGGGATGTTCTGGGACCGTTGACCAACGGCTCCAACCTGCTGAAAACTTATCCGACGCTGAAAAATGTGATGCCCGGAAATTCCGTTCTGTTTACTTTTATTGTGGTGGGGATCTGTATCGCGCTGGTACTTCTGCTGATCAATTCGACCTACGGGCGCGCCTTCAAGGCGATCCGTGACGATGAGATCGCCGCGGAAGCCATGGGGATCAATCTGTTCCATCACAAGCAGATGGCGTTTGTCATTTCCAGCTTCTTTGCCGGCGTCGGCGGAGCGCTGCTGGCGATGTATCAGGGTTCTCTGCAGGCCAACAGCTTCAAGAGTTCCATGACTTACGAGATCCTGCTGATCGTGGTCATCGGCGGAATGGGTTCTGTTTCCGGATCCGTGATCGCTTCTTTCCTGTTCATCGCCTGCAGCGAATGGTGGTTGCGGTTCCTGGACAGCGCGACCTTCATCGGGGATTTCCAGGTTCCGCTGCTGAGCCCGGGCTTCCGGATGGTTGTGTTCTCCGTCGTGATTATGGTGGTGGTTCTGTTCTTCCGCAAGGGGATCATGGGCGACCGTGAACTTTGGGAACTGGGCAGCCGCCGGGGCGCGAAGGGAGGCCGGACGAAATGAGTGAAACGCAGAAAAAGGAAACCGTACTGAAACTGGATGACATCACCATGCAGTTCGGCGGCGTGGTGGCTATCAACAATCTGTCCATGGAGATCAATCAGGGCGAGATCGTTGCTCTGATCGGACCGAACGGCGCCGGAAAGACAACGGCGTTCAACTGCATCACCGGCGTGTATGAGCCGACGAACGGATCCGTGCGTTTCCGCGGAAAGCCGATCGCGGTGAATCATCCGACCGGGAAAATGGTCAAGCAGTATGCCGGCCAGAACGCGGATAAGTATCTGAAGGAGAAGGTGGTTTATTCTCCGGATAAGATCACGAATATGGGCATTGCCCGGACATTCCAGAATATCCGTCTGTTCAAGAGCCAGACTGCTTTTGAAAATGTCCTGATTGCCACGCACCTTCGCCGGACGAGCAATTTTCTGACCGCGACCTTCCGTCTGAATATGAAGGAAGAACGCGCCATGCGAAAAAAGGCGATGGATCTGCTGGAGACGGTCGGCCTCGCGGAGGAGGCGAACGAACTGGCGACTTCGCTGCCCTACGGCAAACAGCGCCGGCTGGAAATTGCCCGTGCGCTGGCGACCGATCCGA